>CAMCCR010000138.1 GCA_945873085.1 Candidatus Kuenenia stuttgartensis
GGCGGCGGCAAGACGATGCTCGCCAAGCGGATCCCGACGATCCTCCCGCCGCTCTCGGCGGCCGAATCGATCGAGACGACGCGGATCTACAGTTCGCTCGGGCTCCTCGCGCCGGGGCAGCCGCTCCTTGCCACCCGCCCCTTCCGCGCCCCGCACCATACGATCAGCGAAGCCGGCCTCGTCGGCGGCCGCTCGGTGCCGATGCCGGGCGAAATCAGCCTTGCCCACAACGGCGTCCTGTTTCTCGATGAGCTTCCCGAGTTCAACCGACGGACGCTCGAGGTCCTCAGGCAGCCGCTCGAAGATGGCTCGGTGACGATCAGCCGCGCCAAATCGACGACGCGCTTCCCGGCCGAGTTCATCCTCGTCGCCGCCTTCAATCCCTGCCCCTGCGGCTATCGGGGAGACCCGCGCCGCGAGTGCCAGTGCACGCCGCCGCAGGTGGAGAAATACATGGGGAAGATCTCCGGGCCGCTTCTCGATCGGATCGACATCCAGCTCGAAGTGCCGGCCGTTCCCTACCGTGATCTCTCCGCCAAGCGGGCGGGCACGTCGAGTGAGCAGATGCGGGCAGCGGTAAACGCGGCCCGCGACCGGCAGGCGGCTCGGTTTGCCGGCAGCAGCACGCGGGCCAACGCGCGGATGTCGAGCCGGCTGGTGCGGGAGCACTGCCAGCTCGACGCTCCGGCCAGCGAGATGCTCAAAGGCGCCGTCACAAATCTCGGCCTCTCGGCCCGGGCCCACGACAAGGTGCTACGGGTGGCCCGGACGATCGCCGATCTCGACGCCGCCGAGACGATCCGCTGCGATCACCTCGCCGAGGCGATCAATTACCGCCTCCTCGATCGCACACTCTGGACCTGATTCCCGGGGAAAGGCGCGTGTCTTTTCCAGCCAGACGACTCGCCCGGCCACGATCCGGCCACGATCCGGCCACGATCCGGCCACGATCCGGATAGACCGTCCGCGCTGCATTTGGCACGATGCGGGGCATGACACGCTCCAACCCCAAGCCGCGCTCCGCGGCACCCCCCCGCGCTGCCAAGACGCCTTCCAATTCGATCGCCGCGGCGGCTGATCGGCCTGCCTCGGTGGCGGCGCTGCTTCGTGGCGCGGCGGTGCTTGTCGCCCTCGGGATTGCGGCCCTCACTGTCGACGTGCCGGTGGCGGCTTGGTTCAAGGATGGCGCCTGGCCGGCAGCGATGCCGGAGGTGCTTGTGAAGATCGCCGGCGAGATCCGTCGCCTCGTGACGCTCTCGGAGGTGATCGGCCACACGGTGAGTGTCGTGGTGCTCCTCGGCCTCGTCGCAGCGCTCGATGGCGCGCTCGCCTGGCCCATGTGGCGAGCGCCGGCGTTCGGGAGGCCGTCGCGGCAGCCGACGCACGAGCAGGCGACGTTTGCCCGGTTCCTCGGGGCAACCTTCACCGGCGGCATCCTCACCGACATCATCAAGCTCCTCGTCGATCGGGTGCGGCCGCGGGCCGTTGATTTCGCCAGCCACAGCAGCGTCTGGGATTCCTTCAACGAGTCGGTCGTGGCCACGATCACGGGGAGCCGGTCAAACATCAACAGCTTCCCGTCGGGGCACTCGGCGATCGCGGCGGGGTTTGCCGCGGCGCTGGCCTGGAGATACCCGCGGGGCCGGATCTACTTCGCCATTTTCGCTGCCATGGCAGCGTCGCAGCGGATCGTTTCGTCGGCCCACTTCCCTAGCGACGCCTGCTTCGGCGCGGCCCTCGGGCTCATCGGCGCGAGCCTCTTTCTCCGCCGCCAGCCGTGTCAGCCGGCGACACTCCCGCCCCCGGGCTGACGCGCATGCGGCAACGGCCGCGTCAATGGCAGCCCGGCGGTCGATGGCGTATAGTGCGGGCGGCTCGGGGGGCCTTCCCGACCCCGCAGCACCACCAGTCCCGCACCACATCAGGAATCGCACCATGCCCGCCCCCAAGAAAGCCAAAAAGGCCGTGAAGTCACGACGTGCCGACACGGCGGACGGGGCGGATGAAAAGCCGGTGGCTGCCGTCACCCAGAGCCCGCCGGAGCCCCCTCGCGGCCGGCGTGTGCTCCTCGTTGATGACGATCCCGAGATCATCGAATCGATGCGGACGGTTCTCGAGTCGAAGGGCTATGAGATCCTTGTCGCCCGCGATGGCAATCAGGGCATTCTGATGGCCGAACGCGAAAATCCCGATCTCGTCGTCCTCGACATGATGATGCCGAAGCGGAGTGGATTCCTCGTCCTCGAGCGGCTCCGCCGCAGCCATCCTGTGCCGGTGCGCGTAATCATGATCACCGCCAACGAGGGGAGCCGTCACAAGGCCTACGCCGAGATGCTCGGCGTCGACGACTACATCCGCAAGCCGTTCGCGATGGACAGGCTCCTCGACAGCGTCCAGCGCCTCCTCGGCGCTGCCCGTTGACGCACGGCTGATCGTGCGCTCCGTCGCCCTTGCTTGACGCCGCGCATCCTCAGCGCACCGGTGCCCCGCAGAACTGGCCACGACCGGGCCGAAAGCCGGTTGCGAAGCGGCCGTCAAGTGCGAATGCGACGGCGGAGTTTGGAGAGGATGCGCAGGACGAATGTGCGATTGACCCTCTTCAGGGGGCGTCCTAGATTGCGGCGGTGACTTGCTGGTGGCCGTGGTCCACGGCGCCTGCGGTCGCGAACGCCGGATGGGTTCGGAGGAGGGCCGTGCGACTGCTTCACAGGCGGCGCGGCGAACAGGGGTGCAGATGACGATGCCGGGTGACGAACGTCGATTCGACACCACCGCGCCGAAGCCGCCGGACGTCCCGATGACGGGTCGCCCGATCGTCGGCGCGGCCGCACAGCGTCACCTCGCCACGTCTCGGCTGGAAGGGGACGACATCAAGGAGCGCGTCCGCGACGCCACAGACATCGCCGATCTCGTCGCTTCCTATGTCACACTCCGCCGGCAGGGAAAGAACTTCGTCGGCCTCTGCCCCTGGCACGACGACTCGAAGCCGAGCTTCAACGTCAATCCCGAGCGGCAGACGTTCCGCTGCTGGGTGTGTGACATCGGCGGAGACGTGTACAGCTTTTTGATGCGGATGGAGAAGATCGAATTCCGCGAGGCCCTCGAGCAACTCGCCGAGCGGGCCGGCATCGATCTCCCCCGCGGCCGAGGCGCGCTGCCAGTCGACGAGCGGAAATCGCTCCACAAAGTCCTCAATTGGGCCTGCGACCGGTTCGCCGACCACCTCCGCCGCGCCCCCGACGCCGAACCGGCTCGGGCCTACCTCCGCGACCGCGGCCTGACCCTTGAGACGATCGAGCGATTCCAACTCGGCTACGCCCCGGCGGCCTGGGACTGGCTCCTCCGGCAGGCGCCGGCGGCGGGATTCCCGGCCGATCTGCTCGCCCGTGCCGGCCTCGCCGTCGAGCGACAGGAGCGCGGCGGCCACTACGACCGCTTCCGCGACCGGGTGATGTTCCCGATCCGCGATCCGCAGGGGCGCTGTGTCGCCTTCGGTGGCCGCGTCCTCCCCGGATCGACCGAAGGGGCGAAGTACATCAACTCCCCCGAGACGCCGGTGTTCTCGAAGAGCTCGCTCCTCTACGGCCTCGACAGTTCGCGCGACGGGATGGCCCGCACCGGGCGGGCGGTCGTCGTCGAGGGCTACACCGATTGCCTCGCGGCCCGGCAGGTGGGGTGCGATGACGTCGTCGCCGTCCTCGGCACGGCGCTCGGCGAGCGTCACGCCAAGCTCCTCCGCCGCTACGCCGATCGTCTCGTCCTCGTCCTCGACGGCGACGAGGCCGGAAGGAGACGGGCCGACGAGGTCCTCGACGTCCTCCTCGCCGAGCCGATCGACATCCGCATCGCCCGCATGCCTGACGGCGTTGATCCTTGCGAGTTTGCCCTCGAGCGGGGGCGCGAGGCGTTTGAGGCGCTCGTCGAGTCGGCGGTCGATGCCCTCGACTATCGGCTCGAGGAGGCGGCGGCGAAGGTGGCCGGGAAGGGCGACGATGCCGCCCTGGCCGCGGTCGAGAGCGTGCTCGTCGCCCTGTCGCGCGTCTCCGATCGCTCCACGCTCGCCCCGTCGCAGCGGCGCCTGCGCGAGGACCAGGTGCTCGGTCGGCTGTCGCGCCGCTTCGGCTTGTCGCGTGAGGCGCTCCTCGGCCGGCTCTCAGCCCTCCGATCAGACTTCTCCGCCCGCATGCCAGCGACCGACGGGGACGGCGAGCCCCGCGTCGAGCGCTTCCACCCTGTTACTCCGACCCGCCTCCCCGCCTGGGATCGGGAAGTGCTCGAGGTCCTCGTCGGCGTGCCTGAGGCGACGGAGTTGGTGATCCGCGAGATTCCTGCCGACGATCTCGAACACCGCGCCAGCCGCACCGTGCTCGAGACGGCGCGGCGGATGCACGCCGAAGGGCGCGAGGTCAATCTTGGCGGCCTGCTTTTGGAGCTGACCGATCCGGCGCTCCACAGCCTTCTGGTTGCCGTAGATTCCGATCTCCACTCGAGCAACGCAGCCACCGCCGCCGACCGCCTCTCCCATATCGAGGACGCGCTGCGCCAGCGCCGCGCGAATCGGGACGTGGCCGCCGGCATCCGCACACTGAAATCCTCGAGCCTCGATGCCGAGGCCGAGGCGCAACTTCTGGAGCAACTCGTCGCCACGCGGCGGGAAGCTCAGGGCATGACCGATCCCAAGGATGGGTGAAGGTGCCCGTCTCGTTGACTGCGATCGGCGAATCCCGGCCCCGGCCGGGAAGCGCCGGGGGGCGGTACGCGAGTGACGGTAGGATGGTGAAGGAGACCACCGATGAAGAAGCAGGCAGGCCGGATGCACATGTCAAACGACCCCATGGCACAGACCCCGTCCTCAGGGACACCTCACCCCCACGATCCGACGCCGCGGCACCCCGACGTCGGTGCACCCGTCGACGGGTGTGTCGACGTCTCCGCCGAGGCCGGGTCTGACATCCTCCCCTTCCAGTCGGCAGCTCCGGTGCCGGCTCAGGACAACGAACTGGCCGCCCTCATCGCCACCGGCCGTGCCCAGGGCTACCTGACCTTCGATCAGGTCAATTCCTACCTCCCTGACGAGGCCGTTGACCCCGAGAAGATCGACGCCCTGCTTGTCGCCCTCGAGGAAAAGGGGATCGATCTCCTCGACGAGCCCCCCGCGCCGATCGTGGCGGCCGTCAAGGGCCCGGCGGCGAAGGCCAAGGCGACGCCCCGACGCGATGAGGCGATCACCAGCGCGCCGTCCAACGCCGGCAACGATCCGATCCGGATGTATCTGGCCCAGATGGCCGAGATTCCTCTCCTGACGCGGCCTGAAGAGATCTCGCTGGCAAAGCGGATCGAGGTCACCAGAAAGCGGTTCCGGCGCGCGATCCTCGGCTGTTCGTGGTCGATGCAGACGACCGTCGACACCCTCCAGCGCGTCCACGAAGGGAAGCTCCCCTTCGACCGCACAATCAAGGTGTCGCTCACCGAGCGGCTCACGAAGGAACAGATCCAGTCGCGGATGCCGCACAACCTCGCCACGCTCGTGCGACTCGTCGAGCGGAGCAAGGCCGACTTCCGCGTCCTCGTCAACAAGCGCACCGGCGCCGACGAGGCCAGGACGGCGCGGCTGCGCTTCCGCCGCGATCGGGCCAAGTCGCTGACGCTCGTCGAGGAGTTGAGCCTCCGCACCCGGCGCGTGCAGCCGCTCCTCAAAGTGCTCCGCGGAATGTCGGCCCGCATGGACCGGCTCCAGCAGGAATTGCGGCTCCTCGACCACGGCCACGGCTCCCGTGACGACCGAGCCGATCTCCGCAAGGAGCTCCGCGACCTCATGCTCTCGACCCTCGAGAGCCCCCGGTCGCTGCGAACTCGGGTGGCGGCGCTCGAAAAGCTCCAGACCGAGTACGAGGCTGCGAAGCGGAATCTCTCCGCCGCCAACCTCCGCCTCGTGGTGTCGATCGCGAAGAAGTACCGCAATCGCGGCCTCTCCTTCCTCGATCTCATCCAGGAGGGAAACACGGGGCTGATGCGGGCAGTCGACAAGTATGAATACCGGCGCGGGTTCAAGTTCTCGACGTACGCCACCTGGTGGATCCGGCAGGCGATCACGCGGGCGATCGCCGACCAGGCGCGGACGATCCGCATCCCGGTCCACATGATCGACGTCCTCTCGAAGCTCCGCACCACCGCCAAGCGGCTCCTCCACGAGCTCGGCCGCGAGCCGACGACCGAGGAGATGTCGCAGGCCGCCGGAGTCCCGCTCGACGAGGCCCGGCGCGTTCTCGACATGGGGCGTCAGCCGATGAGCCTCGACCGGCCGGTAGGGGAGAGCGAGGATGCGAGCTTCAGCGAGTTTGTCGAGGACCTGTCGGCGGAGAGCCCGACGCAGTCGGCCACCAACGGCCTCCTCAAGGACCGCATCGATTCGCTCCTCAAGACCCTCACCTTCCGGGAGCGGGAGATCATCCGCCTCCGCTACGGCCTCACCGACGGCTACACCTACACCCTCGAGGAAGTGGGGCGGATCTTCCGCGTCACCCGCGAGCGCGTCCGGCAGATCGAGGCCAAGGCGGTGAAGAAGCTCCAGCACCCGGTCCGGTCGCGGCAGCTCGAGAGCTTCCTCGGCGGCGTGCCGGGCTGACGCCCACGGCACCGATCCGCACTGTTCGGCGGGCCGGCCGTGCTGGTTTGCTCCCCCGGGAGCCGACCGGCGGCCGGCCCGCCCTCTTTTTCATGCTTGCCGACAGGCCGCGGCCCGCCCTGGTCAGGCCCGACGGATGAATGGCGGGCAGCGGTCTGGTAAGCTGCCTTGTTCTTGTCCGCCCCATCTTTTTCCTCTTAGGCTCCCATGGCCCTTGCCGTCACCGCCGATGCCGTGCGCACCCTGCACCGCATGCATCGTCAACTCGAGGATCTGCGGTCGCGGCTCGCCGCTGGCCCGCGGGCGATCGACGCCCGCAGCCGCAATGCCGAAGCGATCACGGCCCGGCTGGGCGTGCTTCAAGAGGAGATCCGTAAGGCCCGGCTGATCGCCGATCAAAAGCAGCTCCAGCTCCGCTCCATGGAGACCCGCATCAAGGATTGCGAGGCGAAGCGCAACGCTGCCAAGACCAACCGGGAATACCAACTCCTCGGCGAGCAAATGGCCGCCGACGACGAGGCGAAGAAGGTGCTCGAGGACGAGATTCTCGAGGCCCTCGAGCGCGTCGACGGCCACAAGGCCACCCAACCCCCGATCGAGGCGGAGCTCGCAGCAGCGAAGGCCGCGCTCGAGGAGATGAAGGTGAAGGTGCAGGCCGAACGCGGCGCCCTCGACACGGAAGTAGCGCGGATCGCCGCCGATCTGGAGCGGGCCGAACAGGAGCTCCCCACCGAATCCCGCGAGTCATACCGGCGGATGGTGCGGAGCAAGGGGGCCGATGCCATGGCCCAACTCGATGGTGAAAGCTGCGGCGGATGCTGTCAGCAACTTCCCCCCAACGCCGTCGCCGAGTTGTCGCAGGGGCGAGTCGTCCCCTGCCGCAGCTGCGGCCGCATGGTGTACGCCTCCAGATCCGACTGATCCGGCTCGTCCCCTTCCTTGCGGCGCCCCTCCCCGCGGAGGTGGTAGCCGTATTTTCCCTCTCTTTCCGTTTCCTTTTTTCCGAGGATCCGATGTCCGACCGCATCCCCATGACCCAGTCCGGATATGACAAGCTCCGCGCCGAAGTCGAACACATGAACTCGGTGGAAATGCCGAAGATCGCCGCGCGCGTGGCCGCCGCCCGGAGCGAGGGGGATCTGAGCGAGAACGCCGAATACCACGGCGCCCGCGAGAGCCAGGGGATGATGCAGGCGAAGATCAACATGCTCGCCGACAAGCTCGCCCGCGCCGTGATCGTCGAGCGGCCGAAGGAGGCCAATGGCGAGGTGGTGTTCGGGGCCACCGTCGTCGTCAAGGATCTCAAGTTCGGCGA
>CAMCCR010000139.1 GCA_945873085.1 Candidatus Kuenenia stuttgartensis
CACCATGGCGGCGCGCAGGCCAGCGGCCACCATCGCCGCGCTCCCGGCAGCAGGGCGGCTGCCAGCAGGAACGCCGCGGTAGAACCAATGGCGACCAGCGCGACAAGGAACAACCAGACCAGCATGGGGTGTGTCTATCGGGGCGAGAAACGGAGAGGGACGGCCCCTTGATCGACGCCCCAGTTCAACGGCCCTCCCATCGGGAATGTTCCGACAAAAATGCCCTCGAGCACCGCTCACGCTCCAGACTCACCTCGGCGCAGCATCTCCCCCACTCTTCGGAGTGAACTTCGGAGTGAAACAGTTCACCCGCGAGAGGGACGGCCGGTCGCTTCATCAAGCGATTGATCGCTTGATCGACCGGATAGCGAGCGAGCGAGGGGGTGCTAGCACCCCCCGACGGAGATGGATCTTCGCGATCTCCCCCCCAAACCCCGAGAAAACAGCCGCACGAAACGGCCGGCGATCGCTGCCACAAACTGCCCTAGGCGGTCCCCCTCGGGATGGTGTTCGATGCTGCCGCCACGGGCCGATTCGGCCCTGGTGTGATCGGCACCACCCAAGGCCCAAAGACCCTTGTCAGGGGGGATTTTCATGTCCGAGGATACGAACAAACTCGGCGTCTACGGGTATGCGGTCATGTACCGGCTCCAACCGGGCGGACGGTGGCTCGTCGATCAGGACGACGAATACCGCACCCTGCCGGCCCACTATCTCTCGCTCGATGAAGCGCTCGACCGGGTCGGCTTCATGCGGCTCAAGAAAGTCGAGGCCCGGGTGGCGGCGATCGTGGCTGAAAAGACAGACACGGCCGACGAGTTTGAAACCCACCGAGGCCCCTGAAACCGCGGCGACTCAACCGGGGCCGATCCGCTCGAAGCGGAGAACGCTTCGGCCTCCGACCTCGACCGACTCCGCAAACATCGACAGCGGCCTGACCCACAGCCCCCGATCGCCGTACTCCTGGCGGTAGACGACGAGGGTCTCCTCCGTCTCGCTGTGCCGCGCCACCCCAAGCACGGTGTACTCGTTCCCCTTGTAGTGCCGGTATCTGCCCGGCTCGACCGCCTCGATCATCCGCGGGCTCCTTTCGGGTTCTCCACTCGTTTTCTCCACAACGATCTCCTCCGGAAAGCATCGGCTTTTCGGAGGGCATCTCAAGTCCCGCGGGGACGGCTTCCACTCGCGGCTGTAGGCCGGGTCGGTCGTGAGCGACTTTTCCACCGATTCCCAGGAGCCGCCGTGCGGAATGCCGAGGAAATGGCCTGCTAGCAGCTCCCGGGCAAGCCTTCTCCTGACTCCGAGCCCCGTCGGGCTCCTTGACGGAGAGGGCGCGACTGCGAAACTTCGGCAGCGACGGGGCGTTGAACGGGGGCGGCAGGCCGCTGCAAGCCCCGTCTTGGCACTCGCGTTGATCCATCTTTTTGGGGGATCGGCGTCGTGGCCCTCCGCTCCAGGAAGTCCATCATGCGCACCCTGTCCGCAGGTGAAGTCCGCCGTGCCCTCGCTGCCAAAGAGCGAGGCTCCGGGGCTCGCACCACAGTCGGCGACTGGCTCAAGCGTAGCGCGATCGCCGCCGTGGCCCTCCTCTTTCTCACACTCCTCTCCGGATGGGCGCTGGGCTGGTATTCGACGCCGGCCCAGGTGCTCGACGTCCGGGCCGCCATCAACGACCAGATCGCCGAACTCGACAAGGTGAGCAAGGGACAGGCCCCCTACGCCGGCGGCCCCGACATGGGGAAGGTTCGCGATTCGATGCGCAACCTTCCCGAAGGAATGCGCGATCGGGTGCGGCGTGACTTCGGCCGCCTCAAGGAGGCCGGCGAGACGGCCCAGGTGAACTCCTTCTTTCTCGTTCCCCCCGCCCAACGGCAGGCCGAACTCGACCGCCGCATCAAAGCCGAGGACGACGCCCGGAAGAAGCGTGCGGCCGACCGGTCCAAGGGGAGCAACCGCGGGCCCCCGCGTGCGACGGCCGGGGGGCCGGGCGACAATCAGGTGGCCGGCAATCGCGGCACTGGCGGGGGCGGCCAGGGCGGGGGCGGCACTGGCGGCCGCGGCCCAGGCGGGGGTGGTCCCCCACGCGGCGGATTCTCCGAGGAAGACCGCAACAACCGTCGCAAGTCGATGCTCGACAACTCCGATCCGGAGCAGCGCGGGCGAAGGGCCGAATACCGTCGGCAGATAGATGAGCGTCGCCAACAGACCGGCGGCGGCACCAGCGGCCGCGGCCGGTAATCCCAGCCGCCACGCCGGTAAAGCCTGACGGTTGGGTGGCCCCTGTCATCCGTACGACCGGCGCAGACTGGCCATTCTGGGTCGAGACTGCGGCCGCAGCGTTCGCTCCGCCGATTCCCCTGGTAACGCCCGGTTTCGATCCGGCGGCGCTGGAAGCGCTGCCACGCCGGCGTGGCCTGGGGAACGCCATCATGTGGATGCACGACGCGGCGCAGCTTCACTGGATGAAGCGGGTGACACGCAGCATCCCCTGGCGTCCGGAATGGTTGCGGGCGATTGACGGGAAGAAGTTTGGGCCGGCCGGTTCGGGGGTGAGCGCCCCCCCGATGACGGTGACGGTCCGGACGGTGCCGGACGGGGAGACGCCGCGCGGGCCGACGCGCCGCGCAACGCCTTCGTTCCGAGCCAGACTCCGCGTCGCCCGCCCCCGCCGGCACGGGTGAGGGAGTGGGGCGGGGCGGCACGCAGGCGAGCCGCCCCGCCGTCCCGATCCCCACCCCTGGCAGCCTCTGACGATCCGTTCACACCGCATTTCCGCCACGACGAGTCGATCCGAATCCGCCCCGTCACGGCCCAGAAGACATACACTCCGCACACGGTCCTATTCCCACGTCCCTTCCACTGAGAGGTTTTTTCACCATGGCTAAGTCGACGCCCTCCACGACCTCCCCGTTCGCTCATCTCCGCGACCTGTTCACCGCGACAGAGAAGAAGATCCTCGACTCGAGCTTCGGCACAGCGCTCGCCGACGCCACGCACACGCAGATCGAGGCCGCCGCGAAGCAGGCCCGCATCCTCCGGGACAAGTGGCGTGATCTGACGGCTGGTCAAGGGCGAAAGACGAAGCGCGCCGCCGCGCCGGTGTCGGCAGCCAACAGCCGCAGCAACGAGAAGGCCGACGTGTTTCACGCCGCGGTCGAGCGTCTGGAGAAGCGTCTCGGTGAACTGGCGGCTGCCGTCGGCGGCATCCTCCCTGGCAAGGTGACGACCGCTCGTGCCAAGGCGCGCGACAAGAAGATCTCCGGCCGCGCGGTGCGGCGGACCACCGAGCGACCGGTCGCTCCCGCGGCACCGGCCCGGAAAATCGCTTCCCCGCCGGTCCGTACGAAGGTCGCGCTCCCGCCGGCCCCGCGCCGCGGTGCCAAGCCGGCAGCGGCCGTCGTTGCAGCCCCGGTCGTCGCTCCTGTCGCAAAGCCGGCGAAGCCAGCAGCCCCGGCGAAGCGGAAGGCCGCCAAGCCCGCCGCCACGATCTCGAAGAAGGCCCGCGTCAACCGCGCCGCGCTGACCCCCGCCGCCGGCGCGCAGGGCGTGGCCTTCGACCGCGCCAAGCAGCGTTCGGCCGTCACCGCCGCGAAGGCAGGGCGTCTCAAGCTCGAGGGAGCCAACACGCGCCGCCTCGGCCACACCGTGGCCAGCGGGAAGCGTCAGCAGGCGAAGCGGAACGGCCGCTGATCCGAGTCGCGAAAGCTGGCGAAGGCCCGCCTCAACCGGCGGCGGCCTTCTTCACGGTCTGACGGAAATCCCATGGCGGCACCGGCTCGGGTTGTGACCACAGCCCGAGCCGGCGCGTCTGGGCGTCGGTCTGCAGGGTGGCGAGTGTCGGGTCGCGGGAATAGTCGGAGTAGTGCCAGGCATTTCCAGTGGCGACCTGCTGGCGATTGACGTCGATGCCGTTGACCTGCACGTGGGCGATCCACCGTCCATACCGATCCTTCCCTTCCTCCGACACCGTCACCGTCTTGCCGAAGACCATCTCGGCGAGCGCCTCGCGCGACACCTTGCCGTAGTCCTGGCCGAGCTCCGGGGCGTCGATCTCGGCCAGCCGCACCTTCTGCTGCGTGTTCGTCTCGTCGAGGCAGGTGAGCGTGTCGCCGTCGTGGACACCGACCACCCGCCAGACATGGGTGCTTCCCCGGTTGGGAGCGGGATTGGCGAGCGACTCCATCGCCGGCTGCGGCGGCGCCGGATCGGACGGCGGCTGCGCCGCGGTACTGACCGGCGTCATCGGCGGGGCCGCTGCCGGCGGAGGGGGCGGAGGGATCGACGCGGTGGGTGGAGCGGCTTCGGTGGCCGCGATCGCCCCAACGGCTGCCGCCGTACCGGCTGCGACGGCCGGCGCCGCGTTGAAATTCGACGGAGCCTGAGACGTCGGCGCCGACACCCACTGCGTCGCCCCCGTCTGCGGGACAGGCGGCGCCTGGGGCACCGGTGGCGGCGCGACAACAGGCTGGGGCGGAGGCGCGGGCGCCTGGGCCATCATTGGCGCCGGCGCGGCCACTGGCGCTGGTGCGGCCATTGGCACTGGCGCGGCGAGCGGGGAGGGCGGCGGCACGACCGACTGCCCGGCGAGCGCCGGGGCGCCGGCGGGATATTGGTAGGGGACCGGCGCCGAGCGCATCACCGGGAGGGCGGCGACCACCGGCGTCGCGCCGCGCGATTGGTAAGCCCAGCCCGGCGGTGGGCCATTGGCCTGGATGCGATTGACCTGCCGCGTCACCGGAGCCTGAACCACCGGCGGCCCGGCGATGTAGGTGAAGACATAGGTCGGCGCCACATGAACCGTGATCGGCTTTCCATCGGGGCCGATCGTGGAATAGGGAATCGCCTGCGGCTGCCAGCCGGGCGGAATCGCCCCTCCCTGGATGACGGTCGTGGGAACGGCATACGCCTGCGCCACCGGAAAGGCTCCGGTCGGTGGCGCTGCCGCAGCCCCGGGCTTGCCGTCGACATCGCCAGGCTTGGCAGGCGTGCCACCGGTGGCCCACGGGTTCACCGCCCCTCCCGCCCCGTCGTCCGCCCCCCGGCCCGGCGCCCCCCATCCTCCCATCAGGAGCGCGATGGCCACGGCCAGCCACAGCCTCGAGCCGGTCGTGGCCCACGGCGCAGACCTGCGGCGCCGATGGCCCCCTTCGACCATCGCTCCCGGCTCGGATTGCCGATTCATCCTTGGCACAGCCACGCCCTTTTGCCCGGCCCGCCGTCAGCGGGGTGCTGGCGGCCCCTGCTCCCCCCTTCGATCGGAAGAATCAGACCTGGGGATTCAGCCGCAGCGGCCCGGGACGGCAACCTTGCGGCGATCTGGGGGCTTGGGTTGAACTAGGGAAGCCTGTCACGCCTCATCCGGATGCCGGCGCTCCAACCCAGGCAAGAGGAAGAGCCTTGGTGACCACACAACACAAGCAACAGACCTCGCTGTGGGGAGCACTCCTGCTTCGCGTGGCGCTCCTCGGGGCGCTCCTCGTCACGGTCGCGCCGCCCGATCCCGGCGTCGTCGTGGCTGATGAGCTAGCCCCTGGGGCGATGGTCGACGTCGCGCGGCTCGAGGCCACGGCCCGCCGGGCCGGCCTCCGCGTCGTCTCGGGAGAACGGCTCGTCCTCGTGACCGACCGGCCAGCCCGGGCCGGCGACGGGGTCGACGATCTGCCGCGGATCTTCGACGAGGCCTTCGCCACCTGGTGCGATCACTACTCCCTCGATCCGAAGAGCGTGCCCTCGTGGCGCGCCTGCGGATGCCTGATGTCGGATCGAGAGCCATTCCGCGCCGCCGGCCTCCTCCCCGACGATGGCACGGTGCCCGACTTTGCCAACGGCTTCTGCGACCGCAACCGCTTCTGGCTCGTCGATCCGGCCAACCCCGCCTACCGCCGTCACCTCCTCCTCCACGAAGGCGTGCATGCCTTCACCCTCACGCTCCGTTCCCTCTCGACCCCCACCTGGTACACCGAAGGGATTGCCGAGCTCCTCGCCACCCACCGCCTCGAAGCGGGGCACTTCCAACCGACGCCGATCCCGCGCCGCGCCGACGAGGTCGAGCAGCTCGGCCGGATCGAGGCCCTCCGCCGGCTGCGGATGAGCGGCGCGATCCCGGGGCTCGCCGACGTCTTCGCCACGCCCCCATCGCCGCGTCACGACATCCCCGCCTATGCGACCAGTTGGGCGGCGACAGCCCTCCTCGCCGGGCATCCGTCCCACGCCAGACGATTCCAGGCGCTCGAGTCAGGCCCCCTCGATGCCCGCCTCACCGCCCGGCTGGAGGCAAGTGACGGCTGGGATGGAGACCTCGCCGCCCGCGACTTCGATGCCTTCACCGACGACCTCGATCATGGCTACGACTTCGGCCGCTCCGCCATCGATTGGACCGACGGACGGCCACTCACAGCCCCCGCGAAGCTCGTGGTCGCGGCCGACCGGGGCTGGCAGCCGAGTGGCTCTTCGATGGAGGCCGGCGAGACGGCCGAGCTCGTTGCCTCCGGGCGGGCCGGAGTCGGGCGGGCCGGGGCGATCGATCTGGAGAGCACGGGCGACGGGATCTCGCTGCGCTGGTATCGCGGTCGCCCCCTCGGCCGGCTCCTCGTCGCCCAGTGGGCCGTCCCCGCTCAAGGAGGTCGGCCCCGGTTTGTCGTCGTCGCCGAGGGGGCGGCGGCCCGGTTCACCGCCATCACGACAGGCACTCTCTATCTCAAGCTCAACGCCCCACCGGGGGAACTGGCCGGCTTCGACGGCGGCCTCGACGTAGCCCTCACGCCCGGCTCCGTCCCGGCGGCGCAGCAGCGTCGCGGCGAGAAGCGTTGAAGCCTCCCGGTGGTTGTGTCAAAGTGCCGTCCATGAACATGACCATGAACCCGAACAACATGCACCCAACGATGAGCCCGTTCTTGCTTTCCCGCCGCGCCCTCGGCCGTGGCCTCGTCGGAGGGCTTCTCGCCGCGGCGACGGCCGCCGCCGCCGATCCGGCCCCCTCGATCCGTCGCCGGGGGATCCCCCTCGGCTTCGACAACTTCGCCGTTCGGGCGCTGGGGTGGAACGCCCGCGAGCTGGTCGATCACGCCGAAAAGCTCGGCTGCGATTCGCTCTTCATCACCGACTTCAGTCCCTTCGGCGGGCAGACCGACGACGACTCGCTCGACGAGATCGGCCGCTATGCCTCCGACCGCGGCGTCGGCCTCGAGCTCGGCTCGTGGAGCATCTGCCCGACATCCACGACCTTCCGCAAGGACTGGGGCAGCGCCGAAGACCACCTCGCCCTCGGCATCCGGATGGCGAAGGATCTCGGCTCGAAGGCCTTCCGGGTAATCCTCGGCAACCATCAAGACCGGCTCACCGCCGGCGGCATCGACGCCCGGATCGCCGACACGGTCAAAGTCCTCGAGGCCTGTCGCAGCCGAGCCCTCGACGCCGGTGTGAAGATCGCGGTGGAAAACCACGCCGGCGATCTCCATTCGCGCGAGCTCGCCCGCCTCGTCGAAGAGGCCGGCCCCGACTTTGTCGGCGTCAACTTCGATTCCGGCAACGCCCTGTGGACGCTCGAGGATCCCCTCGCCGCGCTCGAAACCCTCGCCCCGTATGTCGTCACGACGAGCCTCCGCGACGGCCAGGTGTGGCCAAGCGAGAAGGGGGTGAAGGTGCAGTGGACGGCGATGGGGGAAGGGTGCGTCGACCTGCCGACGTTCTTCGATCATTTCCAAAAGCACTGCCCCGACGTGGTTGTCCACATCGAGACGATCTCCGGCTTCGCCCGCGAGCTTCCCTTCCTCGAGCCCGACTTCTGGAAGGCCTTCCCGGCGATGCCGGCTGCCGACTTCGCCCGCTTCGAGGCCCTTGCCCGCCGCGGCCATGCCATCGATCCCTTTCAAGCCCCCGATGGCGACGCCCGCAAGGGGGCCGA
>CAMCCR010000140.1 GCA_945873085.1 Candidatus Kuenenia stuttgartensis
GCGCTGCCGGGAACTCGGCATCGAGGTCCTCGGGCACGATTCGATCGATGCCAAGGCGCAGGAGTTCAAATCCCTGATGGCGAGTATCAAGGCGACCAAGCCCGATCTCGTCTACTTCGGCGGCACGACACAGAGCAAGGGGGGGCAGCTCGCCAAGGACATGGCCGCGGCCGGCGTCGGCGCGGATCTCATGGTGCCCGACGGCTGCCTGGAGCAAGTCTTTATCGACTCGGCCGGGGCTGCGAACCTCGAGGGACGGTGTTTCGTCACCTTTGGCGGGCTCCCGCCGGAGAAGCTCACCGGCAAGGGGGGCGTGTTCGTCGAGCGCTACCGGGAGAAGTACGGGGAGCTCCCGGAGGCCTACGCCGTCTACGGCTACGAGGCGGCCCGGGTGGCCATCGAAGCGATCGCGACCGCCGGCAGCAAGGACCGCCGCGCGATCTGCGACGCGGCACTGGCGATCCGTGACTTCGACGGGGCCCTCGGCCATTGGGGCTTCGACGAGAACGGCGACACGACCCTCCGCACGCTCACCGTCAATGTCGTGAAGGGGGGGCGCTTCGAGTTCGAGGAGATCCTCAACGAAGCGGATCTCATCGCCCCTCCCCCGGACGAGCGGTCAACCCTGGCCGACCCCCCGGGGGGCGGGAGCCCCTGAACCCCGGTCCGATCCTTCCCCGGAATCCATCCGCGTGTCCTTCCAGTTCCTCCTCCAACAGTGCCTCATCGGCCTCACCAACGGCGCGCTCATCGCGCTGGTGGCGCTGGGGTACACGATGGTCTACGGGATCATCGGGCTGATCAATTTTGCCCACGGCGACTTGATCATGCTCGGGGCCTGTCTGGCGCTGTCGCTTGTCGGGGCCCTCGGCATGACCGCCGCCGGGCCGGCGACCACCTGGGTGGGGATCGGGGGGCTGGTTCTCATCTGTGGGCTGTTCTGCGGCCTGCTCAACGTGGCGGTCGATCGGATCGTCTACAAGCCGCTCCGCAACGCCCCCAAGCTCGCTCCGCTGGTGTCGGCGATCGGGGTGTCGTTCATCTTCATGAACGTCGGGCTGTTCTGGCTCGGGCCGGCCGACAAGTCGTTCCCCGAGCTCCTCCCCTCGACCAACCTCCTCCACAATGACGCCCTCCAGTTCACCTGGAAGGATCTCCTCGTCGTCCTCATCGTCGGGCCGCTGATGGTGGCCCTCTCGGTGCTCGTGAAGGGAACGAAGCTCGGAAAGGCGATGCGGGCGGTGTCGCAGGATCCGACGGCGGCGGCCCTCGTCGGCGTCGATGTCGATCGGGTGATCGCCGCCACCTTCTTCATCGGCGGCTTTCTCGGTGGCGCGGCGAGCGTGATCTACGGGCTCTACATCAACACCATCGGTTTTCAGATGGGGTTTCAAAACGGCCTCTACGCCTTCACCGCCGCGGTGCTCGGCGGCATCGGCAGCATCCCCGGCGCCGTCCTCGGCGGGCTCGTCATTGGCCTGGTGCGCGCGCTGGCCAGTGCCTACGTCGGCGAGCGCTGGACCGGGGCGATCGTGTTCGCGATCCTGATCGTGATCCTCGTCTTCCGTCCCGAGGGCCTCCTCGGCCGCCGGGTGAAGGAGAAGGTGTAGTCCCCGTGGCCAACAACCGAGCCCCCCGAACATCCTCCCCTCCGGCCCCCTCCGCCGGCCCCTGGGGCTTCCTCGCAGAGCGCTGGGAATTGGTCACGCTCGGCGTGCTGGCGATCGCGCCGCTGGTGATCCCCGCGCTCGGCGGGGCCCTTGGCGGGCAGGTGACGAATCTCTTCATCTACTGCATCCTCGCCCTGGCCCTCAACGTGATGGTCGGCTACACGGGGCTCGTCCACCTCGGCATCGCGTCGTTCTTCGGGATCGGGGCGTACGTCCTCGCGATCCTCACCGTGCCGATGTATCCGTTCCAGATCGGGTTTCTCGCCGCGGCCGTGATCGCCGTCCTCGTCACCGCCGGCACCGGGCTTGCCCTCGGCGCCCCGACGCTCCGCCTCCGTGGCGACTATCTGGCGATCGTGACGCTCGGCTTCGGCGAAGTGGTCAAAGTCACGTTGCGGAATCTCGAGCAGATCACCGGCGGCATGAAGGGGCTCAATCCTGTTCCGCCCCCAGGCGCCGGGGTGACCCTTGCGGGGATCGATCTGGGGAAGGAGTTCGCCATCGACCCGCGCTGGTTCTACTACCTCGCGCTCCTCTCGCTCGCCGGGGTCGTGCTCGCCATGCGGCGACTCGAGAATTCGCGACTCGGCCGGGCGCTCGTCGCCGTCCGTGAGGACGAACTCGCAGCCCAGGCGATGGGAATCTCCGCGACGAAGGTCAAGCTCTCGGCGTTCGCAATGTCATCGGCCGTCGCGGGGCTGGCCGGCTGTCTTTATGCGGCGAGCCTGTCGACGACCGCTGATCCCAATGCCTATGACTTCAACCGCTCGATCATGGTCCTCTGTGCCGTGATCCTCGGGGGCTTGGGGAGCATTCCCGGCACGCTTCTGGGAGTGGCGATTCTCGTCGGCTTCGACACGGTTCTCGCGCCGTGGGCCGATTCCTGGATCCAGCAGATGAACATCAACCCGAAGGGCTTGAGCTACCTCTCCTTCAGCGGCTGGCGGCTGGCGATCTTCGGCGTGGCGCTGGTGCTCGTGATGCGGTACCGTCCGGAGGGGCTGATCCCGTCGCGGCGCCTGGCGGCCGAACTCCATGAAGGGGGAGCGGGATCATGAACGAGAATGCTGGTCCTGCAGGGACTCCCCTCCTCCACGTCGATCGGGTCACGGTGCGCTTCGGCGGGCTCGTTGCCGTGTCGGAGCTCGATCTCGACGTCCCCGAGGGGAGCATCATCTCCCTCATCGGCCCCAACGGTGCCGGCAAGACCACCGCCTTCAATTGCGTCAGCGGCATCTATGCGCCGTCTTCGGGATCGGTGCGATTTCGTGGGAAGCGGCTCGAGCGGGCCTTCACGCAAGGGACGATCCTCCGGGCGCTCGCCGTCGGGCTTCTCACCGGCCTGCTCTTCGCCGCCGCGGCGGTCGACGTCGACCGGCTTTGGATGGCGGTCGTGAAGCGGGGAATGATCACCGGCGAGCCGTTCACGATGGCGGGGGCGATGGAGCGTCTCCGCGGCTACTTTCGCTCCGAGCTGGCCATCGACCAGATGGCGGGGAAGTGGCGCGTGGTGAGCGCCGATGGCAGTGATGTCCTGGCGATCAAGCGCGACTTGGGGGAGGCGAAACTCGTGCGCGATGCCCTCCAGGCGAAGGTCACCGCCCGGCGCACTGGCCCGGGCACCATCCCCGATGCCACCGATCTGAACCAGCAAGACCGAGGCGCCTCCCCGTCGGTCGTGCTCCCCCCAGTGAAGGAAGAGGTCCTCGACCGCCTCGCCGCCGGCAAGAGCCGCATCCGCTGGCGGGGCTGGCTGGGCCTGTTCTCGGGGATGCTCCTCGGCATCGCCGGCACGCTCGCCGTCTGGCAGCGCGGTCGTCGCTCGCCGCACGTCGTCGCGCGGGCTGGCATCTCCCGCACCTTCCAGAACATTCGCCTCTTTTCCAGCATGAGCGTCCTCGAGAACGTCCTTGTCGGACTCGACCGCACGATCCCCGGCGGCGTGTTCTCGATGCTCCTGCGCACTCCGAAGAACCGCCGGGACGAGGCAGAGGCCAGGACTAAGGCCCGGGCGGCCCTCGACTTCGTCGGGCTCTCCGGCGACGCCAACCGGATCGCGGGTGAGCTCCCCTACGGCGATCAACGCCGACTGGAGATCGCCAGGGCGCTGGCCACGGGGGCGAAACTCATTCTCCTCGACGAGCCTGCCGCAGGGATGAATCCGAGCGAGGCGGGCGACTTGGCCGGGCTCGTCGAGCGGATTCGCGACCGGGGCGTTACCGTGCTCCTCATCGAGCATCACATGAACGTGGTGATGCGGGTCAGCGACCGGATCGCCGTGCTCGACCATGGCACGAAGATCGCCGAGGGCACGCCGGCCGAGGTACGTCGCGACGAAAAAGTGATCGAGGCCTACCTCGGCGGCGAGGGTTGACAACAATCCCGTGGCCGGAGCGGGGTAGGGGGGAGAAGGCGATGCCGATCCTGGAAGTGAAGGAACTCGAGGCGGGATACGGCCCGATTCGGGCCCTCGATGGCGTGTCGATCGAGGTCGCCGAAGGGGAGGCCGTGGCAATCATCGGCGCCAATGGCGCTGGGAAGACGACACTCCTCATGACGATTTCCGGAGTCGTGTCCGCCCGCCGCGGGACGATTTCGTTCCAGGGCCGTCCGATCGTCGGGCTCCCCACCCACGCGATCGCCAAACTCGGCATCGGCCATGCGCCGGAGGGGCGACGGATCTTCCCGCGGCTGTCGGTGCGCGAGAATCTCCAACTCGGCGGCTTCACGCAGACCGACCGGGCGACGGTGGCCCGCGACATCGAGGAGGCCTGCGGCCTGTTTCCCGTCCTCGGCGCTCGGATGAGCCAGATGGGGGGAACACTCTCCGGCGGCGAGCAACAGATGCTGGCGCTTGCCCGGGCCCTCATCGGCCGGCCGAAGCTCCTCCTCCTCGACGAGCCGTCGCTGGGACTTGCCCCGCTGATCGTGCAGAAGATCTTCGAGGTCATCGGCAGCCTCGCGAAGCGGGGGATCGCTGTCGTGCTCGTCGAACAGAATGCCCGTGCAGCGCTCAAACTCGCCGACCGGGGCTATGTCCTCGAGACTGGCCGGATCACCCTCTCCGGACCCGGCAAGGAACTCGCCGGTGACCGGCGTGTCCGCGAGGCCTACCTCGGCGAAGGCTGATCGGCGCTTGTTTGGGCTGTCACGCGTACCACTCCCGCGGCAGCACAACTGAACGCTTCCGGGGCACGTTGTCGCAGTCGAGCGGATGGGGGAAATCGGTCCGCGGTCGTGTCGACAGGCAGCGATCCCTCCGCAGAAAGGTGACCTCGAGGAGCGGCGGCACCGGAAATCCCCCGATCCTGACGATCCCGGCGTAGTTGTTGGGATGGAGGTGGACCGGAACGAAATCGAGGCGCAGCTTCTCCACCGCCTCGCCAATACGGCGGCAAACGAACGGCTGGCCGAGCGCGTCGAGGTGATGAAACTCGATGACGACGATTCGGAATCTGCGGAGCAGGGAGCGCTCGGCGTTGTCGATGACGCCGTACTCGGCTCCCTCGATGTCCATCTGGAGGAGCAGGTCGCCTGTATCGGCGGGGGCATGGCGGCCCACCCAACTTGCCAGCGTTGTCGTCCCCTCGCCATCGAAGGTGCCGAGGAAGACCGGCTCGAAGCTCAGGGGCGCACACCCGGCGGGCGGGGTGGCAACGGAGCGATCGGCGAGGTGCGAGCCGATGCCACGCTGAGCCAGGGCGTTCTCGAAGGTCGCCTGCCGGTCGACGCCGGGAGAGAAGCAGGCGGAGATGCGATCGAGGTCGTCGGGGAGGAGATAGCCGCCGTCCCCATCGGCACCGATCCTGATGAGCCCTCGACCTGCATCGACAGGCCGGAGGAGATCGACAACCCGGCGCAGGTCGGCAAGCGGCGTGCGCTTCGACGCGAAATAACCGATCCGCGAGGCGGCAGCGGCGACGAGTGTGCGGATCGGGCTTCCCATCTTGTCAATTGTGGCAGGCAGCGCCCCGATCGCGGAGAGCGACTTCCCGGATCGGCCCCGCGGACGCCGATGCGGTGTCTTCAGGCCGGCTTTCCGTCCACGAGATCGAGGATCGCGTCACCGAAATCGGCCAGGCGCTTCTCGCCGATCCCCTTCACCCGCAGCAGGGCCGCCGGGCTCGTCGGCTTGTCCCGGGCGATCGCGCGCAGCGCCTTGTCGTCGAGGATCGTCCAGGCCGGCTTGCCGCGGGCCTCGGCCACCCGCCGCCGCCAGGACCGGAGCCGCTCGAAGAGATCGCGGTCGACGCCCTGCCAGTCGTCGGCGTCGGCCTTCGAGGCCTTCGCCCTGCCGGATCGCGGTTCGAGAAGCACCACCGGCCGCTGCCCGCGCATCACCTCCCAAGAGAGGGCGTTGAGCAACACCACGGGACGGTCTCCGGGGCTGCGGTCGAGGAGGCCCTGGTCGAGGAGCTGGTGGACGAGGTTCTCGGCGGTGCGCTGGTCAATGGCGGCGAGCAATCCGAACGTCGACAGCCGGTCGTGGCCGTGGCGGACGATCCCGTCAGTCTTCGCGCCGCGGAGGACCTCGCAGACATGGCGGACCCCGAAACGCTCGCCGACCCGGGCCACGCAGGAGATCAGCTTCTGCGCCATCACGGTCGAATCCGGGAGGCTCTCTGTCTCGCCGAGGCACACGTCGCACGCCCCGCAGGGCTCGGCGCCGTAGGCTTGGCCGAAATACTCCGAGAGCGCCGCATGCCGGCAGCGCGCGGCCTGGGCATACCGCCGCATCGCGTGGAGGTGTTCGAGTTGCCCGGCGATCAGTCGTTCCTGCTCGTCAGGATCGAGATCCGATTCGCCGGCGCTCTTCCGCACGAGCGATTCCCAACTGAAGACGTCGGCGGAGGAGTAGAGGAGGACGCACTCGGCCGCCAGTCCGTCGCGGCCGGCCCGTCCC
The DNA here is from genome assembly GCA_945873085.1 of Candidatus Kuenenia stuttgartensis. Classification (GTDB taxonomy): domain Bacteria; phylum Planctomycetota; class Planctomycetia; order Pirellulales; family UBA1268; genus QWOP01. The sequence goes on from CAMCCR010000140.1 coordinate 6,574, forward strand.
GTCTCCTGCTGGTAGGCCTCGAGGCTCTTGGGGAGCGAGGTGTGGAGGACGAGGCGGACGTCGGAGCGGTCGATCCCCATGCCGAAGGCGACCGTCGCGACGACGACGTCGATCGTCTCGCGGGCGAACGCTTCCTGGGTGCGGCGCCGCTTGGTCGGGTCGAGTCCGGCGTGGTAGGGCTTGGCGAGGATCCCCTCGGCGGCGAGCCGGGCGGCAAGTTGCTCTGTCTCCTTCCGCGAGATGCAGTAGACGATCGACGCTTCGCCACGGTGGCGGCCGAGAGTCGTGAGCGTCTGCGTGATCCGGTCGGTGCGGGGGACGACGCGGTAGCAGAGGTTTGGCCGGTCGAATGTTCCGAGGAGCACCCGCGGCGAGCGGAGGTTGAGTTGGGCGGCGATGTCGGCCCGGACACGCGGCGTGGCGGTGGCCGTGAAGGCGTGAACGCTCGCTGCGGGGAAGCGGTCGCGGAGGAGGGCCAGCTGCCGGTATTCGGGGCGGAAGTCGTGGCCCCACTGGCTGATGCAGTGGGCCTCGTCGATCGCGAACCGCTTCACGCCGACGCGGGCGAGGAGGTCGAGGAGCCCGCTGTTGACGAGCCGCTCCGGCGCCGTGAACAGGAGCCGCAATTCCCCGGCCGCGAGCCGATCGCGGACGTTCGTCCGCTCCTCCTGGGACATCTGCGAGTGGAGCGCGGCCGCGGGGTAGCCGATCGCCTCGAGGGCGTCGACTTGATCCTTCATCAGCGCCACCAGCGGCGAGACGACGACGTCGGTGGTCTCACCGACCAGTGGTGGTAGCTGGTAGCAGAGGCTCTTTCCCCCGCCGGTGGGCATGACGACGACCGAGTCGTGGCCGTCGAGAGCTGCCGCGATCGCCTCCGCCTGGAGCGGGCGGAGTTGGTCGAAGCCCCACCAGCGTGCGAGCACCGCGGAGATGCGCGGGTCGGTCGGCACAGGTTCGCATGCCGACGGACCGGGCGGATCGGAGGGTGGGGGGGCAGCCTGCCCTGGCACGTGGGTACCTGCTTGTGGTGACGGAGTCGCAGAATACCACAGCCTCCCCGGCGAGCGCGTCACCGGGGTCGGACGATCCGTCTGCGGCACGTTTCGCGTTGGTGGCCGGGGTGATGCCGTGCGGGCTCCCCGGCCGGTACACTCCGTTTCATGATTTGGATCGCCTGGAAAATGTTGATCGGGAACCGTGCCAAGTATCTCGGCATCGTGTTCGGCGTCGCCTTCGCCGCGCTCCTCATTGCCCAGCAGTCGTCGATCTTCTGTGGATTGATGGCCCTGACGGTAAGTCAGATCCTCG
>CAMCCR010000141.1 GCA_945873085.1 Candidatus Kuenenia stuttgartensis
ATCCCGGGATGGCGGAACAAGCATCCGCACTCCGGCGTCGCCTCTTCCGCTCTCGACGCGAACTCTCAAGCCTTCGTGTCTTGGCCGGTTCTAATCCTGCCGAACATCGAACGTCTCGACATCTACAAGACGTGGGATTCGACGCCGAACGCCCCGCCGTCGATGACCAACTCCAATGCCGCGTTCGGACTTCGCGGAGTCGCCTCACCGAGCATCGAGATTTACAGCTGCCCGACGTCGCTGCCCGACGACGCGGTGGCGCCGACTATTGCCTACGCGGGGAACGTGGGCGTTGGCGTGCAGATGCTCGGTGGCGTTCCTACGCAGTTCAAGGATTCGGGCGTGATGATGGATACCGCCGGAACGACCACTGCGGTGGCAAGCGGTGGCTACGCCGCGGCGAAGACCAACATTGATTACGCCAGCTCCGGTGATGGGTCGTCGATGACGCTGTTGGTTTCCGAAAAGTGCGGGCCACTTTTCAAGCCGCAGTCTTACTACGACGTGGCTCCGATGCCGGCCACGAACGGTTCGACTTATAACTTCGGCCCCATCACTGGAGCGACATGGAGCCAGACCGCCCCGGCCAACGCACCGATTCCCGGCTTCGGTCTTCTCAGTTCGTCCGCGGTCGGGGGCAAGGTTGTCAATAACCCTACGGCTGGAATGCCATCCTCGCGTCACCCCGGCGGATCTGTCTCGGGTTTCGTCGACGGGCACACGCTGTTTCTCTCGGACGGCATCGACAGCCAGGTGTACGCGAATCTGCTAACGCCGAACACCACGAACGTGACCGGGACGACGCTCGACGGCATGAACGGCATCTACCCCAACTACTACAAACTGCTCTCCGAGAAGGATTTCCAGTAATCCCCGCTTAAAAACGGCCTCCCCGTGGCCTCGCCGCGGGAGGATCCGCTGCCTACAAATGAAGGGCCGGTGGTGTCGAAGCCCGACGCCGCCGGCCCTTCGGCTTTCCCCCGGCTTCCCCCGATTTTCCCACCGCTTTCGCCGCCCCGCCATCCGCCCCTCTTTCCCGCCCTCACCTATCACGCCCTCCTGGGCCCTCCCGCCATGACTGCCGCCACCTCCGCCGTCACGAGCCCCGCCAGCCACCGCCACACCGTCGACCTCGGCGACCTCCGCTTGCGGCTCCTCGCCCATCCGATCTACGCGATGGTCGATAGCCCCGAGCGCCTCCGCCGCTTCATGGAGCACCATGTCTTCGCCGTCTGGGATTTCCAGAGCCTGCTTGTCGCTCTGCAACAGAAGCTCACCTGCACCACGCTTCCCTGGATCCCCACCCCCGATCGCGAGGCCCGCCGGCTCGTCAATGAGATCGTCCTCGACGAGCAATCCGACGAGCTTCCCGACGGCACCCACGCCTCCCACTTCGAGCTCTATCTCGAGTGCATGCGTCAGGCCGGCGCCGACACCGGCCCGATCGAAACGCTCCTCACGCTCCTCGCCGCCGGCATCCCGCTCGATCGCGCGTTAAACGAGGCCCGCGTGCCCGCGGCCGCCGCGACGTTTGTCCGGACGTCGTTTGCGATCATCGCCTCCGGCTCGGCCCACAAGATCGTGGCGGCGTTCACGTATGGCCGCGAGGATGTGATCCCGGAGATGTTTCGCCCGCTTGTTGTGGCGCTGGCCGCCCAGGATCCCCACAGCTGGGAGCGGCTCCGCTTCTACCTCGAGCGCCACATCGAAGCCGACGACGAAAAGCATGGCCCGATGTGCCGGCGGATCGTGGCCAGCCTGTGCGGCAACGACGCCGGCAAATGGGCCGATGCTTCGGCCACCGCCCGCGGCTCGCTCGAAGCCCGCCTCGAGCTCTGGGATTCGATTGCCGCCGAGCTCAAGCTCGGCGAGAACGCCTCCCGCTAAGGCCGATCGTTCCCCGGCGAGAGGCGACAAAGGCCGCCCGCGGCCAGCTTGACCGGGGAGGCTACGCCCGTACGCTCAAGAGAAGAGCCTTTCTCTCTGGAGCCGCGGACCTACCGCGATTCACCATGACCCTCGAACGATTTCGTGACGCGATGCGGGCCGAGCCCTTTGTCCCGTTTCGGGTCTACCTCGCCGACGGACGATTCATCAGCGTCGTTCATCCCGAATACGTCGCCTGGAATCCTGGTGGACGCACCGCCGTCATCATCCAGCCCGACGACTCCTATCAGCACATCGACCTGCTCCTCGTGACATCGCTCGAGTTTCCCGCCCCGGAGCGAGGCGCCGCCTGAAGCCTGCCCTCCAAGGCGGCCCGGTAGCGATCACTCGGCCGCGCCTTCCGGGCGGCGTTCCCAGAGCTTCGTGTGGGGCCCGAGCGTCGTCGATTGCCACCCCGGCTGTGCGCTGAGGAAGTCCTCGACCTCGGTGTGCTCTGGGTGGTCATTGCCGAAGAGAAACGAGTCGAAGTCCTCCACGCATTCAGCCAGGCTCTTCATCGTGCCCGGGAGGTAGTGGCGGCCGAGCCCCTCACCGATCCGAACACCGATCGGCAGCAGGTGGAACTGGCTGTCGCGCAGCATCACCACCCCGCCGGTGGGCTTTCGATACCAGCCGATTTCGGAGTGGAGCAAGACGCTCGTCGTCACGAACGGGACACCAGGAAGCTCGCGGATCGCTTGCAGGGCCTCCACTTGAATGGCGTTTGCCTTCCGCAGTCGGAGCGTCTTCATGGCGACAAACATCGTCAGCACGGCCGCCGTGACAAGGACGATCCGCCGCCCCCACAGGCCGTCGGCGACGAAGGCGAAGCCCTTCCCCCGCTCCGCCTCCGGGGCGCTTGGCTCCCGCTGCCAGAGACGGGCGACGAGGGAGTCGGCGACGAAGGCAATCGCCAGCATCCAGGCGAGGGAAAGAGGGAACAGATAGCGGTCGAGGAAGATGTTGCTGGCGAGCCGAGATTCGATCCACGCCGCCACGTAAAAAATCTGGCTCGCCACGACCAGAAGGGCGATCGCCCGCATCCGCGCGGGCGTTCTCTGGCCACCGGCATCGCAGGCCCCCCGCCGCCCCTCGGCCACCAAGGCCCACACGAGCAAGGCCATCACAAACACCGAAAAGGCCCCGATGCCCGAAGCCAACTCCGCGGAGAGCTGCGAAAGCCCAGGCTTGGGGATCCAGTTGAACTCCCCGGCCAGCCGCCGCTGGGCGAAATAGAACGGCAGCGAGGGGATCACCGCCAGCCATCCGAGCATGCCCTGGAGGGCGTACCGTCGGTAGCGATGAAGGTGCGCGGGCCAGAGCACCCCCGCCGTGAGTGCCACTGCCACCAGCAGGGCGCTGAGCAAGCCTCCGACATAGTGAACCGCCACGAGGCACCCATGGGCGAGCGTCACCAGCCACGGCTCGCGCCGCGCCATCGCCCCCTCCTCCGCGCAGCGGAGATAGAGCCCCACGGCCGCGACATAGGCGGCGAAGTAGAGCGCATAGCAGCGGGCCTCGGTGGTGTTGAAAAGCACCGTGGCCGATGCCAAGGGGAGGCACACCGCACACCATGTCGCCACCCAGCGATTCAACGATCGCCGCAGACAGAGCCAAAGGAGGACGATGGCCACCCAGGCAAACAGCGCCGACGGGAGCCGGAGAGCCAGCTCCGACACCCCGATCACCCGCGCGATCCCCCAGCCGAGCACGAGGCTCAACGGCGGCATGGCGTTGATCTCGTCGCGAAGCGCCTCGAGCATGTGCGCGAAGGATGGATCCGACACCGCGAAGGCCGTGTAGGCTTCGTCACACCACAGCGGGCGGGCCCGGTCGCGGATACAGCGCACGAGCAGCGCGGCAGCGGCCGCCAAGAGGATCAGCCATTCACCGGGATGCACGGGCCCAGACCGCGATCCGATCCCCTCGACCCTCGATGCCTCTCCACCGCGGCTCTTCTCTGCCACTCGAGACGCATCCACAAATAAGCTCCCCCACGGCCCGAAGGCAGAACACACAGGCACGTTCGGTCACAACGGCTTTTTTCGGTAGTCGCCGCGGCTGAAATACTTCTCCAGCCACACGTAGGCCACGATGAAAAAGTAGCGGCTTCCCATCTCCCGGATCTTGAGCTTCGCGACGCCGCTGCGCCGATTGCGCCACGTGATCGGGATCACCGACCACGAATACCCGCGCACGATCGCCTTGAGGGGAAGCTCGACGGTGATGTTGAAATGGGGGGAGAGGATCGGCTGGCAGCCCTCGATGACCTCCCGACGGTAGGCCTTGAAGGCGTTGGTCGTGTCGTTGAGCCCGTGACGGAAGAGCATCCGCACGAACAGATTGGCCATCCGGTTGAGGGCGAACTTCACCCGCGGGTAGTCGATGACGCCGCCGCCCGCCATGAACCGACTGCCGAACACGCAGTCGACTCCGTTGTTCAATTCCTGCCAGTAGCGGACGACGTCGCGGCAGTCGTCCGATTCATCCGCCATCATGATCACGACAGCGTCGCCCGTGAAGACTTCGAGCCCCTTGCGGATGGCCATGCCGAAGCCGTGCGGGCCATCATTGCGGACGGGCTTCAGCTCCGGGATCTCCCGGGCAAGCTCGGCGAGGATCTCAGCCGTGCGGTCGCTCGATCCGTCGTCGACGACGACGATCTCGTGCGGCACCCCGCGGAGCCGCAACTCCAGATTGAGGTGGTGCACCGTTGAGGCAATGCAGCCCTCCTCGTCCCGGGCCGGGATCACGACGCTCAATCGTCGCAGCTCATTCATGATCATGGCTTCCTGAGCACGACGATGAATTGCTTGCCGAAAAACCGCCACAGAAAGGGGAGTCTGGCATAAAGCCTTACTGCCCACAGGGGAGGGGCAAACCCCTGGCTCATGGAATATGGGAGCGTTGCTCCCCACTCGTGCTCAACGACAAAGCCGGTCAACCGGCCGAGCTCGGCGAGCGACTTCTCGGTCAGCGGTAGGTAGTGATCCCAGAAGTCCCAATATGGTCCCGGAATGAGCCGAATGTTGGGCCCGACCGCGACCAATCGCCCCTCGGAACGGAGCGCTCGGTGGGCCCGCTCGAGCGTTCGCTGGAGCGTGGCCTTGTCGGGCAGATGTTCAAAAAAATTACTCGTGAAAACCAGGCCGAGTGATCCTTCTTCAATCGGCCAAGGGGCCGAGCAATCCTGCTCCAGAAACCGGACTTCCGGCCTGAGGGAGTGCCTGGTGTCGGGATTGAGGTCCATGGCGAGCCGGCCCGGAGCTTCGACCTGGTTGATGAACTCCCCCTGCCCAGCCCCCAGGTCGAGAATCTGTCCATCGGCCGGGAGCCACCGTGCGAACACCGCCCCGATGAGGATCCGCCAGACGGCCAATCGATATTCCTTTTGACCCTCGAAGCGGGTTCGATAGATACGGGCGAGTTCGTCCCCGTCGTGTGTGGACACGCTCATGATTCGGCAATCTCCGCGAAGATCTCGGGAAGGGGCGTGACCGGCTTCCAATCCCACGCCTCGGCGGCCCGCGTGGCGTCGAGCACCACCCAGGGAAGATCGAAGGGACGGGGAGTCGGGTCAGAGCCAACCTCATGCGGCCCGAAGCGGTCGCGGCACCAGGCGCTGAGATTCGCAAGCGAGCAGGCGTTGGAAAGGCCGCCGGCGAAGTTGCAGATCCGCGGGTCGACACCCTCCCCCTTGATCAAAGGAGCGGGAGCCCCGGCGGCAAACTGCTTGACGATCGCCGCGGTGAGATCGCGGGGATGGAGGAAATCGCGGACCTGCGCCCCTTCACCGCCAAACCCGATGTAGCGGAGCGGCTTCCGCTCGCGCCAGGCCCGGATCCAATAGGCGACGATCCCCTGATCGGCCTTGCCGAACTGCCCAGCGCCCGCGAGCACGCCGCAGCGATTGATCCACACCGGAAAGCCAAAGGCATCGGCATATTCCAGGGCGACAAGCTCCGCGCACCGCTTCGAGATCCCATACAGCGACAGCGGCGGAACCGTCGAGAACGATTCCGCGATCCCCCGGCCGCTCAAGCCCGGCGTCTGGCTGCACGCCCCCGGGGCGGGAGCAAACGCCCCGTCGACGGTCTCGACGGCAAGCGCCGCCAGAGGGGCGATCGAGTAGACCCGGCTGGTGCTCAAGAGAACGAGCCCCGCGCCGTGGGCCTTACAAAACTCGAGGACGCGGAGCGTGCCGATGAGATTGTGATCCATGACCCCAAACGACGACACCGCCCCGCCCACCCCGGCCAGCACGCTCGGCTCGGCGGCACAGTCGAGCACCCAGTCGACGCGGCCGATTCCCGCGAGATCGGCCTCATGGCGGATATCCCCCTCGACGACCTCCACGCCGAGACGGCGGAGCGGCTCGACGTTGCCCCGGCTGCCATCGCGGAGGAAGTTGTCGAGGCCGACGACCTCGAGGCCCGGAATCGCCTCGAGCAACGTGGGGATCAGCGTCGATCCAACAAAGCCGCAGGCGCCGGTGACAAGCAGCCTCATCGCTCACTCCATCCGCGGACGATCTCGGTGAAGATGTCGTCGAGGCTCTTGTCGAGCCGCCAGTGGGGATAATGGGCCTGGATCTTTGCGAGGTCGGAGATGTAGCAGATGTGATCCCCTTCCCGATTCGCCTCGACGTAGCTCCAGGCCATCTTCCGGCCCGAGAGCTGCTCGACGCGATCGAAGGCCTCGAGGATCGAGCAGCTGTTGGCCCTGCCGCCACCGAGGTTGTAGACCTCGCCGCTGCGGGGGGCGGCGATGAAGGCTTCGATGAATCTGGCTACGTCATGGGCGTGGATGTTGTCGCGGACCTGCTTCCCTTTGTAGCCGTAGACGTTGTAGTGCCGCCCCTCGAGATTGCACTTCACGAGGTAGCTGAGGAAGCCGTGGAGCTCGACCCCGCAGTGGGCCGGCCCCGTCAGGCAGCCTCCCCGCAGGCAGCAGGTCGGCATGGCGAAGTAGCGGCCATACTCTTGCACCATCACGTCGGCGGCGACCTTCGAGGCCCCGAAGAGAGAGTGCTTGCTCTGATCGATGCGGAAGCTCTCGGGGATGCCGTCGCGCCAGGCCGGATCGGCGTAGTCGAAGCGGGTGGCGAGCTCGACCAGCGCCAGCTCGTTGGGGGCGTCGCCATAGACCTTGTTCGTGCTCATGTGCACGAACGGCGATTCCTTCACGCTCCGCCTGGCCGCTTCGAGGAGATTGAGCGTGCCGACGGCGTTGGTGTCGAAATCGTCGAAGGGAATCGCAGCCGCCCGGTCATGCGAAGGCTGGGCGGCGGTATGGACGATTGCATCGGGAAGAAGATCGGCAATGAGCCGGAGAACCCCCTCGCGATCGCGGATGTCGATCTCGTGGTGGGAGAAGCGGGGAAGCGCCGACAGCATCCGCTCCTGGTTCCAGCGGGTGTCGCCGGCGGGCCCGAAGAACACGGCGCGCTGGTTGTTGTCGATGCCGTGGACAGCCCAGCCTTGGTCGTGGAAGTGGGTCGCCACCTCGCTGCCAATCAGGCCCGACGATCCCGTGACCAAGAGTCGCTTCGTCATCGAATCGGCTCTCGTTGCCTGACAGCACGGCCCGGCCATGGCAGGTGCCATGACCGGGCCGCTTGTCTGTAGGAGGGATCAAGAAGACGAAGCCGCCGGCACGGCGGCGAGGATCACTTCGCGGCAGCGAGATCGGCCTTCTTCTTCTCCTCGATGATTTCCTTCTGAATGTTCCCCGGCGTCGGCCGGTACTTCGAGAACTCCATCGTAAACACGCCCTGCCCCTGCGTCATGCTCCGCAGGTCGGTCGAGTAGCCGAAGGTCTCGGCCAGCGGCACCTCGGCGATGATCGTC
>CAMCCR010000142.1 GCA_945873085.1 Candidatus Kuenenia stuttgartensis
ACTGCCGCGCTCGAGGAGGCGGCCCGCACCTCCCATGAGCTCAGGCTCCTCGGGATAGGCAACCAACGGCTCATCATCAACAGCGTCATGCCTGGGGGAGAGAGCCCCGACCCAGTGGCGCGGGCCGTCCGCGAACGGGAGCGAAAGGCACTCGCCCACGTTCCTGACGCCATCATCGCGCTCCCCCGCGAAACCGTCCCGCTCCAGCCCCGCAATCTCGTCGGACTGCCGGCCCTCCGGGCGATGCTCACGGAAAGCCCGGCAGGGGCCGGAAGCGCATCCCCCGTTCCCGCGGCGCCCCCGCCGCGACGCCGGCCGTCCCTCGGGACGCTCGTCGACGGCATCGAGAAGGATGGCCACGGGCTCGTGATGGTGCTCGGAAAGGGGGGCGTGGGGAAGACGACCATCGCCGCCGCCATCGCCGTGGAACTGGCCTCGCGGGGCCACCCGGTCCACCTCACCACGACCGACCCAGCCGCCCATCTCGCGATGACCGTGGAATCAGACATCCCCTCGCTCACCGTCAGCCGGATCGATCCCCACGATGAACGGGAACGCTACCGTCATCACGTGATGGAGACGCAGGGGGGAAGCCTCGACGACGCCGGCCGGGCGCTCCTCGAGGAGGATCTCCGCTCTCCCTGCACCGAAGAGATCGCCGTTTTTCAGGCGTTTTCGCGGGTCATCCAGGAATCGCGACAGTCGTTCGTCGTCGTCGACACCGCCCCCACGGGGCACACGCTCCTCCTCATCGACGCCACAGGGGCCTATCACCGCGACGTCGTCCGGCACATGAACCCCGACCTCCACGTCGTCACGCCGATGATGCGCCTCCAGGATCCCGCTCAGACGAAGATGGTGATCGTGACACTCCCAGAGACGACTCCCGTCCTCGAGGCCGAGGCGCTCCAGGCCGATCTCCGCCGCGCCGGCATCGAGCCGTGGGCCTGGGTCGTCAACGCGTCGCTGGCAGCCGCTGGCCCCACCGACCCGCTCCTCGTCGCCAGGGCCGCGGCCGAGGAGCCGCACATCGATCGGGTGGAGAGAAAGAATCCACGGGTGGCCGTCATCCCCTGGCTGACCGAGGAGCCGATCGGCAGCCGGAGGCTCCTCGAGCTCGTCCGTGCCTGAGGCCAAAAAAGCGAGGGATCGCGGTGGAGCTCTTCCCGATCGCCCCCCCGATCCGAATGAGGGCCACAATGTCCTGGGGGCCCGGGGAAACATGGGTGGGGAGCCCAGCCCTGAAATGACCCTTAAAAAAACCCGGGAGCTGCCTTTGGCTGCGTCGCGCTTGAGTTGCGGCGGAAGCGTGGACGATAGTGAAGGTCACAGAGGCCACCCGTGCGTTCCCTTGTCGGCATCATCACGACCGTCGCGACGGTGATTCACCTCACCTTCGGATGCTGTCTGCACCCGTGCCACTTCGGCGGGCACGGGGACGGGTTGACGCCCTCGGTGGGGTTGGTCACGGCCGAGGCTTGCTGCCACGACCACCTCCCCGACGACGTGCTGAGCCAGACAGCCACCGATCCGAGCGGCCACACCGCCGAAGTCGATCGCGCGACGCTCTTCGCCTCCGAGGCCTGCACTGGCTGCGACGCGTGCCACGGCTGTCAGTGCGCGGCGCTGTCGGCCGAGGCGCTGCCGATCCTTTCCTGGGCGCCGCTGGCATCGGGCATTCAGGCCGCCGTCGACGGAGCCGCGATCGCCAACGCCCTGGGCAGGGGCGGACAGCCTCCGCCAGACCGCCATCCGCGACCCGGTCGGCCGGCGCTCTTCGAGCGTCTCTTGATCTGAAGCCGCGCGCGGCCCGGCCGCGCGTCCTTTCCGCTTCGCCCGACCGCGCGCCCTCGTTGGGCCGCACGCCGCCGCAGGCCGTTGCCGGCAGCGCATCGGGCCCGATCACCTCGAGCCTGCGCAGGCGCACCCATGGCCGCATCACCCATTCTCACGTTCTTGGCTCGCCTCCTCTCCCTCGTGGCGCTGGGCCTGCTCACCGTTGCGGTGATCGTGGGCGCCACCCCCGGGCCAGGGTTCCAACCTCTTCGCGATCGCGCCATCCGGATGCTCGGCGGCATTCCCGCCGACAGTGGAGCGGCCGAGGCGTTGCCCCAAGGCGAGGGCCATGCGCATGGGGATGATCATCACGACGACCACGACCACGACCACGATGACCACGGAGGCCACGACGAGGAAAACTCGCTCCGTTTAAGCGATCAGGCCCGCCGTAGCATCGGCCTGCGGGAAGGGGATGTCGCGCTTTCGACGTTCGACCTGACGATCGGCGTGCCGGGGATCGTGGTCGAACGCCGCGGGAGATCGAAGCTCACGATCATCGCGCCGATCACCGGATCGGTGACCCAGATCTTCGCGACCGAAGGGGAAGCCGTGACCCCGGATCAACCCCTCTTTGAGATCCGATTGACCCACGAGGAGCTTGTCCAAGCCCAGGCCAACCTCCTGAAAACGACCGAGGAGGTCGATGTCGTCCGTCGGGAGATCGGCCGCCTGGAGGGAATCGGCCCGGAGGGGATCGTGGCGGTCAAGACGATCCTCGAGCGGAAGTATGAGCTTCAAAAGCTCGAAGCCGTCCGCACCGCCGAGCGTCAGGCACTCCTGCTCCACGGGCTCTCCGAATCCCAGGTCGACGAGATCCTTTTGAAGCGGACGTTGCTGGGGAAGATCGTCGTCCGGGCACCGGCCGCGACCACGCCTCCCGCCGGCTCGAACGCCGAGATCACCCTCGTTCTCCAAGACCTCGCCGTCGAACGTGGCCAGCACGTCACCGCCGGCGACACGCTCGCCATCCTTACCGATCACGCGAGCCTCCTTGTCGAGGGGGAGGCCTTCGAGCAGGACATCCCGCAGATCACCCGGGCCGCTGCCGACGACCGGAAGGTTGTCGCCATCCTCGAGTCGAAGGGGGGGCCAGAGCAGAAGGTGGAGGGCCTGGAGATCGACTACGTCGCCAACCGCATCGACCCGGAGTCGCGGGCGCTCCATTTTTACGTCCGGCTTCCGAACGAGATCGTCCGAGACAAGCGCGGTGACGGTGACGGGAGTGCCCGGTTTGTCGAATGGCGTTACAGGCCCGGTCAGCGAATGCAGCTCCGCGTGCCGGTGGAGTCGTGGGCCGATTCGATCGTACTCCCCAGCGGGGCGGTGGCTCAGGACGGCGTGGAAAACTACGTCTTCCGCGTCAACGGCGACCACCTCGACCGGCAGGCCGTCCACGTCGAGCACCGCGACCCGCAAGCGGTCGTGATCGCCAACGACGGCGCGTTGTTTCCCGGCGACACGATCGCCATGACCGCCGCCCAGCAGCTCCAGCTGGCGCTGAAAAACAAATCGGGCGGGGCGATCGACCCGCACGCCGGCCACAACCACTGACAAAAAGCCCCTGCGGCGACTCCCTCGACCTCCTGCCACAAACGAATCCAAGCGCCCAATCCCAGGCGATCCATGCTCGACGCTGTCATCAAGAACGCTCTCCGCTATCGCCTGCTCACGATCGTTCTCGCGATCGCCGTCATGGCCTACGGCAGCGTCACGCTCTCCCGGCTGCCGATTGACGTCTTCCCCGATCTCAATCGGCCGCGCGTCACGATCCTCACCGAAGCTCCCGGCCTGGCGCCGGAGGAGGTGGAGACGCTGATCACGTTTCCCCTCGAGTCGGTCCTCAACGGCGCGACGGGAGTGCAGGCCGTGCGCAGCTCGTCCGGCGTCGGCCTGTCGGTGATCACCATCGAGTTCGGCTGGGGCACCGACATCTACGTCGACCGGCAGATCGTGGCGGAGAAGATCGCCCTGGCCCTCGATCGGATGCCGAAGGGGATTCGGCCGCAGCTCGCCCCAATCTCGTCGATCATGGGGCAGATCATGCACGTGGGGATGACAAGCGAATCCGGGGCCACGCCCCCGATCGAGGTCCGCACGCTGGCCGATTGGGTCGTGCGGCAACGGCTGCTGACGATCCCCGGCGTCGCGCAGGTCGTGACGATGGGGGGAGGAAGAAAGCAGTTCCAGGTACTCGTCGATCCGTCGCTCCTCCTCCGCTACGACATCAGCCTCGCGGAGGTGGAGGCGGCGGTGCAGGCGAGCAATTCCAACGCCACCGGTGGCTATCTGAATCAGGGGGGAAACGAACTGCTCGTTCGTTCGCTCGGCCGGATCCAGTCGCTCGACGACCTCACGTCGGTGGTCATCAAGGCGACCGGCGACCGGCCGGTGGTGCTCGGCCAAGTCGCCCGCGTCGCCGAGGCGGCCCAGGTCAAGCGTGGCGACGCTGCCGTCAACGGCCTTCCCGCGGTCATGCTCGTCATCTCCAAGCAGCCGGGGGCCGACACACGGCGACTGACGGAAAACATCACCCGGGCCCTCGATGAACTGCGCCCGTCGCTCCCGGCCGACATCAGAGTCAATCCAGAGATTTACCAACAGAAGACGTTCATCGACTTGAGCATTCGCAACGTCATCGAGGCCCTCCGCGACGGCGGCGTGCTCGTGGTCGTCGTGCTCTTTCTCTTCCTCCTCAACTTCCGCACCACCTTCATCACGCTCACCGCCATTCCCCTCTCGATCGTGATCACGGGGCTGGTCTTCAAATGGCTGGGGATGTCGATCAACACGATGACCCTGGGGGGGCTGGCTGTGGCGATCGGCGAGCTCGTCGACGACGCGATCGTCGACGTCGAGAACATCTTCCGCCGCCTTCGTGAAAACGGTCGCCTGCCGGAGCCGAAATCGGCGCTGCGGGTGGTGTATGAGGCGAGCAGCGAGGTTCGCAACTCGATCGTCTTCAGCACGATCCTCGTTGTCCTCGTGTTCGTGCCGCTGTTCGCCCTGGAAGGGATGGAAGGAAAGCTTTTCACCCCCCTGGGCATCGCCTACATCGTCTCCATTCTGGCCTCGCTCCTGGTGTCCTTGACCGTCACCCCCGTGCTCTCTTACTGGCTCCTTCCGGGGGCCACGTTCATGGATCATGACAAGGATGGCCTCCTGCTGCGGATGCTCAAGGCCCTCGCCGGCTGGGCCATTCGCACGAGCGTCCGCTACCCGGCTCCGATCCTCGTGACGGTGGCGGCGGCGGTGGCCGTGAGCATCGGCGTTGTCACACAACTCGGCCGCGATTTCCTGCCGCCCTTCAACGAGGGATGCGTCCAGGTCAACGTCCTCCTTCCCCCCGGCACGTCGCTCGAAACGTCCAGCGCCATCGCCGGGATGGTGGACGAGCGGATCAAGAAGGTGAAGGGGGTGCTCAACTTCGGTCGCCGCACCGGCCGCGCCGAGCTCGACGAACATGCCGAAGGGGTCAATGCCTCCGAGATCATCATCAGCTTCGATCCCGATTCCGGTCGCGGCCGCGAGGAGGTGCTCGAGGAGCTCCGCGAGGAGCTGACGCAGGTGCCTGGCGTCGTCGTGTCGGTGGAGCAGCCGCTCTCGCACCTCATCAGCCACATGCTCTCGGGGGTGAAGGCCCAGGTGGGGATCAAGCTCTACGGCGACGATCTCGGTCTTCTCCGCCGCACCGCCGAGAAGATGAAGGCCGCCATCGCAGACGTGAGCGGCGTCAAGGACCTCATGGTCGAGCAGCAGGTCGAGATCCCCCAGCTCCAGATCAGGCTCAAGCGCGACAAGCTCATGCAGTTCGGCCTGACCGCCGACGAGATCAACGGATTTATCGAGACGGCGATGAACGGAAGAACGGTGTCGGAGATCGTGCAGGGGGAGCGCAAGTTCGATCTCGTCGTGCGGCTCGACGATCCCTATCGGGTCGACATCGATGCCCTCCGCCGCCTCTCCATCAATCTCGTGGGAGGGGGAAGGGTGCCATTGGAGACGGTGGCCGACATCGTCGAAGGGAGCGGCCCCAACACGATCAATCGCGAGAACGTCCGCCGCCGGATCATCCTCCAGTGCAACACGGCGGACCGCGATCTCAACGGCGTCGTCCTCGACATTCAGGCCCGGCTCGCCCCGATCCAGGCCGAGCTTCCCCCGGGATATTTTCTCGAATACGGCGGCCAGTTCGAGAGCCAGCGGCAAGCGACGAGGATGATCGGTTTTTTAAGCCTCGTGTCGCTGCTGGGCATGTTCCTCGCCCTCTACACGCTCTTCCGATCGACAAATCTCGCCCTTCAGGTGCTCGCGGCCCTACCGATGGCGGCGATCGGCTCGGTGGCGGCGATCGTGATCACCGGCCAGTCGCTCACCGTCGCGAGCATGGTCGGCTTCATCTCCCTGTCGGGCATCGCCTCCCGCAACGGCATCCTCCTGATCGCGCACTATCTCCATCTGGTGCGCCACGAGGGGGAGGGCTTCACGCCGGAGATGGTGGAGCGGGCGGGGCGGGAGCGGGTGGCGCCGATGCTCATGACCGCGCTCACGGCGGGGATCGCGCTTGTGCCCCTCGTGCTTGCCGCCGGCGAGCCTGGCAAGGAGATCCTCTATCCCGTCGCGACGGTGATCCTCGGGGGATTGATCAGCTCGACCCTCCTCGACTTCTTCGTCCATCCGGCGCTCTTCTGGTGCTTCGGGCGGGCGCAGGCGGAGAAGGCGATGGCGGCGGCGGGGCAGGAGTCCACCTGGGATCACCCCTGAAATCTCGTCTTCCTGCCAACGTCGACGCCGGGTAAACCATCGGTTCGCAAACGCCCCCTTCGAACGAGGAGAGGGCGGACACAACCAAGGAGCTTTCGAGATGGGCACGAGGTCTGCATCGAGTCAGCGGCTGTTCGGTTCTTTTTCGGCGATCGCATCACTGCTCTTGATCGCGTCGGTGGCCCAGGCCGCCCCCCCCCAACTCAGCGCGAATCCGGCCAATCTCGCGATCTTCCCGGCCCGGGGCCAGACTCCGGATCAGCAGCGGGCCGACGAGGCCGCCTCGTATGACTGGGCCACGCAGCAAACGGGCTGGGATCCCTACCAGGCAAAGACCGTGCTCGATCAGCAGAGCCAGGCAGCGACCACCGCCGCCGGGGCCGCTCGCGGCGGCGCCTTCAAGGGTGCGGCCGGTGGCGCGCTCGTGGGCGTCGCTGTCGGCGCGATCGCCGGCGATGCCGGCAAGGGTGCGGCCATCGGCGCCACGTCGCTGGGCCTGACCGGCGGCATGCGTTCGCGGCGGGCCGTCCAGGCAGCGGGCAACACCTCAACCACGGCCGTGGCCGCCTACCAGCAGCAGTTCGGGGTCTGGACGCGCAACTACATGGCGGCCATGGAGGCGAAGGGCTATTCGTTGCGGTAAGAACGGGGCATCGTTCCCGGTTCTTATCTCGGCCCACGGCGTTCATTTTTTGAAAACAGACGATCAGCAAATCGACATCGAAGGGAGTTGATGGATGATGATGTGCACGATGCGGATGGTGGCGATGACCTTGGTGGCCAGTGGCTTGCTTGTCGGCAGCGCCTGGGCCGAACAGACCTGGATCTGCGCCGTGACGTCGGCCGTGGCCGTCGACGAGGACGGCACCGTCGGGCCCCCCGATGTTGGCGACAAGGAACGCCCCACGTTCTTCCGGGTCGACACCACCAAGAAGGAATTGACGCTGCTCGCCCCCAAGTCGCGTCGTGGCGAGGTCACGAAGCTCGACACCGTCGTGGAATCGGAGGGGCAGTGGTTGTTCTCGGGGGTGGAGAACGGCCGCGGTCTGAATGTGGTGATCACGGCAGACGGGCAC
>CAMCCR010000143.1 GCA_945873085.1 Candidatus Kuenenia stuttgartensis
CGCCAAGGGATCGCCCAGGCCTGCCAGCAGGCAGGCTGGGGCGTCCAGGCCCAGGCTCCAGTCCAGCTCCTGGCCCGGCTCGAGCGACTGCCGGCGCAGGAACTCAAATTCCGTGATGCCCGCAACGGCAACGGCGTTACGACGGCGACAATGCAGCCGTTCAAGGCCGATCTCGAGATCCGCCGCGGCAATGAGCTGCTCTGGAGTCGGGGGACGCAGAATTACCCGCCGACGCTTCTCTTCCTCGGCGAGGGAGAGACCGTCCAACAGGCCGTGACGAAGTGGGAGCGCCCCCATCAAGACTTCTTCACGAGCCTCCATCTCCCTCCGCGGATCCCCCGCCACGACGGCCCCACGAAACCGGGCTACAGTCTCTTCAGAAGTGGCACCTGGGAAGATGTGTCGTTGCCGGCCCCCAAGCCCGCACCTGCCGCCGGACAGCCGCCGATCGCACCGCCCCGACGGTAACGCCCCGCGGTGTGTTCGTCGATCAGTGCCCCGCCCCGCCGAGGATCTCCGCCGCCGGGCCGGCCCGGTGGACTCTCCCCGCGACGAGTTCCACCACCTGCGTGGCCGCCCGCCGGGCGAAGCCGTGGTCGTGGGTCACCACGACCATCGTCTGGCCGCCGCGGGCCAGCTCGACGATGACGTCGAGTACCTCGGCCGACATCTGCGGATCGAGGGCGCTTGTCGGCTCGTCGAAGAGCATCACCCGCGGCTCCATCGCCAGGCTCCTGGCGATCGCCACGCGCTGCTGCTGCCCGCCGGAGAGCGTCGCCGGCCGGGCCTCGGCAAACCGGGAGAGCCCGACGCGCTCGAGCAGGCCGAGACCCCGGCGGCGGGCCTCGGGCGCCGGCACGCCACGGACGATCCGTGGGGCGAGGGTGACATTGTCGATCGCGGAGAGATGGGGGAAGAGGTTGAACCCCTGGAACACCATCCCCACGTCGCGGCGGACGCGTTCGAGGGCCCGCGGCAGATGCTCTCCTGCGACGAGCTTGTGGCCGGCAATCGTCACCCGCCCCTCGGCGAAGGTCTCGAGACCGTTCAGGCAGCGGAGGAGCGTGCTCTTGCCGCCGCCGGAGGGCCCCACGAGCGTCGTCACCGTTCCCTCGGCCACCGTGAGGGTGACCGCATCGAGGATCCGGTTCCCCGAACGGATCGCGGCGAGGGAGTCGACTTCGATCATCCGGTCACGCTCCGCGGAAGGGTCAGCCTGGGTCCCGCTCGGAACGCCGCTCGAGCCGGCGCTCGAACCAGCGCGAGAGCAGCGATAGCGGCCAGCTCATCGCCAGATACAAAAGCGCCGTCACGATCGCCAACTCGGCGATCCGCCCCGTCGACAGCGCCAGGACACTGTACCGCTTCGTCAACTCGATGACGGTGATCGCCGAGCAGACGCTCGTGTCTTTGAACAGCGCGATGAAGTCGCTCGTCACCGGCGGCATCACGATCCGCACCGCCTGGGGCACGAGCACATGCCGCAGGCTCTGCCACTTCGTCATCCCCAGAGCGAGGGCCGCCTCGAACTGCCCCGCCGGCACCGCCTTGAGCCCCGCCCGGTAGATCTCCGACTCGTAGGCCGAGTAATTCATTGCGAGCCCGAGGATCGCGGCCACGATCGCCGGCAGCGCGAGCCCCACCTTGGGAAGGAGAAAGAAGAGGGCATAGAGCTGGAGCATCAGCGGCGTGCCCCGGAGGAGCTCGACGTATCCGGCCAGGAACGGCCGCAGCCAGGCCGGGCCGTGGAGCCGTCCCACCGCCACGGAAAGTCCGATGAGGATCGCCAAGGGGAACGACGCCACCGAGAGGAGGATCGTCATCCCGGCCGAGCGGAGGAGGAGCGGCAGCGCCCCGCGGATCAGGTCGGCGAGGCTGCCGCGCCGCGCCGGCGGCACCTCGGCTGCGTCGCGGAGGAGGAGCATCTGCTGCCGCCCGGCGAGATCCCAGCGGTCGTAGAGCGCCTTGAGCCGGCCGTCGGTGATCAGCCTCCCGAGGGCATCGTCGATGGCCGCCGAGAGCCGCGGCGTCTCGGGGGCGGTGAGGATCGTGTAGGTGCCGCCAGCGAACGGCCGGCCGACGCCGCGCAGCTCGCCGAAGCGATCGGCGTTGAACGAGGCGATGCAGTCATCCATGAGGACGGCATCGAGCACGCGGCCACGCACCTGCTCGAGGCAGTCGACGGTGCCGTCGAAGCCGACCACCTCCACCTGGAGATCGGTGCGTCGCCGCATCTCGATCTCCGCCGCCGAGCCGGTCAGCACCCCGACCCGCCAAGGCCCTCGCGGCCCCTCCTTTGCCAGAGCATCGAGGGAATCGAGAGAGGAATCGCGGCGGGCGACGAGCTGGAGCGAGTAGGCGAAGTAGGGGCGCGAACAGTGCCAGTCGCGGGCCCGCTCGGGGGTCGATTCGAAGCCGTTGATGACGCAGTCGGCGGCCCGGCCAAGGAGCAGCGGGAGACGGTCCCACTGCCCCTGCTGGAAGCGCGCTTTCACGCCGAGCTCCGCGGCGAGCATCTCGGCAAGTTCCACCTCGAAGCCGATGAGGCGCGTCGGATGCTCCGGATCGACGTAGACATGCGGCCCGCCCCCTTCCTGATCGGCCGCCCAGACGAGCTCCCCGCGGGCGAGCACCTCGTCGAGCTCGGCCGCCAGCCCGTCCACGGGAACCGCGGCCAGCAGCCACACGGCCGCCAGCAGCCACAACGGCCGACACCCGCGTTCTCGCTGGCGGGCCGGCGTCATGGTGTGTGACCCTTCAGTCGCCCGAGCGTCGATCGCCCCTCCACCACCCGGGCCTCGAGGGCGGCATGGCGGCGGGCGAGATCGTCGCCGGTCTCGAGGAAGGCCGCCGAGGTGTTCGCAGCGGCGGCGAAATCGTGGAGGAACGGATCGACCAGCCGCGCTCCGGGGAGGCGGGTGACGAGGCCAGCGATGTCGCGGTCGAGCCCTGCCCGGAGGCGGGCGAAGACGATCCAACGGAGGAACAGCCCCCAAAGGATGATCCACACAAGCGCCTCTTCGAGGAACCCGAGCCCGCCGAGCGGATGCCCCTGCCAGAGATGGCCATAGAAGAAGTTCCACGCCGCCCGGCCGAGCACCGCCACGATCAGGGCGCCAAAGAGAACTTCGCAGACGCCGTGCATCAGCGGCGAGTCGACCCGGTCGCGCCGCTCGGCCACGAGTCGATCGACGCCGCCGACGAGCCAGTGGCCGGTCCGTTCCATGAGCGTGCCGACCGACGTCTGCACGGCACGCTCGTCGAGCCGTGCCCGGCCGACCATCGGCTCGCCGATCGTGGCCCGCGCGGCGAGCCCGACGAGGATGCTTCGCGACTGCTCGACATCCGCCTCCGCAAGCCCGATCTCCTCGATCGACTGCCACGCGCCGTCGCCGGTCGCCACTGTCGGCACCCCTTGGCCGGAGAGGATCCGGCCCACGAGGCCCCCGCCGCGGAGCTTCGGCCACAGGCTGCCGAGCCCGGCCAGGGCGTGGAGGAACATCGCGAATGGCCCCCCCTGCCAGCGCTCGACGAGCTCCTCCTGCATGACGCGCTGCCAGGCCGGACGGCTGGCGCGGAGCTTGCCCGCGACCGCCTTTTCCATGAGCCCCTCGAGGCGTCCAGTCTGGGCCGCGACGCCGGAAGCAAGCTCCGCGACCGGCTGCTGCAGGGGCGCCAGTTGCCCGAGCGCCTGGCTGAGAAACCATCCGGCCAAGTCGAGGGCGCCGGTGCGGCGCACGCGCCGTGCCGCCCGGCCGACCAGCTCCTCGTCGATCGCCTTGACGAGGCCAGCGAATCCCGGCTCCGGCTCGAGCCCCGCCGCGGCCCGGCGGGCGGCTTCGAGCCCGTCGAGGCGATGAATGGCCGGCGCCTCGATCCCCTGGCGCTCGAGCTCGCGCCGCCAATCGTCGCGAATGTCGGCGTCGCGGGAGGCGTGGGTCTGCACGAAGAGGAGCGGCCTCCCCGGGGCGAATGCCGCCACCTCGCTGGCCACGCTCCACGAGCGGTACTTCTGCGCGGTGGCGACAAGGAGAAGAACGTCGCAGGCCGGCAGGATCCGTTCGAGGAGATCGCGATTGTGGTTCTTTTCGCTGGGACGTTGCGTCCCACCGACCGGCAGCTGCGCGCCTCCGGCCGGGGGCAGAGTCACGGGGCCCTGGGTGTCGGGATCGGGGCAGTCGATGAGGACAATATTGGCAACGGCGGCGGCGTCGCTCGTCACGACCCTCGCGCCGACCTCGTCGAGCGCCAGCCAAGAGCAGTCGACATCGCGGGCCACCACCACCACCGGCGCCACCGTCGTCGGCCGAGCGACGTCGCCGGCGGGGCTCACGTCCCGTCCGGCCAGCGCGTTGACAAGCGTGCTCTTGCCGGTGCCGGTGCCGCCGATGACGCCGACGACAAGGACGCGCGAGAGCTCGCGGCGGGCCCGGTCGAGCCGCGGAGCAACCTCCTCCCACTCCGCCCGCACGCGGCGGGCCGGGGGCCAGTCGGGGAGCGCACCGCTCCATCGCGCGAGCCCCGTGATGAGGTCGTCGAATCCGGCGTCGTCAAATCCGGGGGCTGGCGTCGGGGGGACGACGGTCGGAGCGTCATTCGGGCCAAGAGAGGGCATGTCGGTCATCTGGAGAACTCCCGCCCACAGTCATAGAGCAACCGTCTGGCCCGCGCCACCTCCGGCCGGCCACCGGCCGTGGCGAGCCGCTCGATCACCTCGAGGCGATCACCGAGGACGACGGCGTGGAGCGTCTCGGTGAGCACCCGGCTCCGTTCGGCCGACCACCCGGCGAAGAGCCGTTCGAGGAGCGGCTTGAGCCCGGCCATCGTCAGCCCGAGCACCCCTTCGCCCGCCAGCGGTGCAACGGCCCAGACGACATAGTCGCCGGCGGTGTGGACGAGCGTCGTCAGCCCGTGCCCCGCGGCGGCGGCGGCTGGCACCGCGGCCGCCCCGGCCACCATCAGCCCCACCGTGATGCAGGGGCGGGCGACTGATCCGAGGCTCAGGCCGGTGAGGAGCACCTGGAGAAACTTCGGATTTTCTCGGGAGAAGCGATCGAGCTCACCGCGTACGAAGATCCGGTAGTCGTCGGAGACCATCGGCAGGGCGGCATGCCTTCGCTCGAGATCGGCATACCACGCCGCCCGGTCGCCACGGACGAGCGTGTCGCCGAGGAGGGCCCGCAGTCGCGGGCTGCGACGGCAGGCGCCATCGAGGCGATCGATGAAGGTCGAGAGCGCCTGCTTGAGCGCGGAAAGCTCGACGGCCGTGAAGTCGTCGCGCCTCTCCTCCGCCGTCCGCCCGATCCCGATCCGCCGCCCCACCCACGCAGCCCCGCTTCCGGCGACGCGGTAGAGGCGCGAAAGATTGATGTCGATGCTCGATCGACGCGGCTCGAGCCACTCCCAGATCTCGTTCCAGACCAGCTCCCGCGGCGCGGAGGGAAGTTCGACGCGCACCTGCGCCTCTTCCGCAAGCACGCCCCGCGCGTCATGCCACTCCCGCGAAGAGGACTCGATCGCGTCGAGCCAGGTCGCCATCCCGGCGGAGGGATCGAGGACAACGCGAAACGCCCCCTCCATCGCCTGGAGCTTAATGCGGTCGAAGTCGACACCGGCGAGCACCGCGGCGAGATCGACCGGCGCCGCCGCCGGATCGGCCGTGCCGCCGGTCAACTCCGGGAGGTGGAAGAACTCGATCGTTCCACTCTCGGCCCGTGCGAAGTCGTGCGGCACCGCATACACCGCAAGCGGCGCCGCACCAGTCTCGGCGACGAACGTCGCATACCAGCCGGCGATCCGCTCGCGCTGCGCGGGCCAGTTGACCATGTTGAAGACGACGACGAGCGACTTCCCGGCAGCGGCGGCGGCGGCGAAGAAATCGCGGACGGCAGCGTCGTTGTATTTCTGTTGGGTGAGGACGGCGACGATCACGTCGCAGGCGTTCCTCACCGCCTCGGCCCGGTGCCAGTTCTCGCGGAGCGTGCCGTCGACATCGGGGGTGTCGATGAGGATCAAACGGGCCGGCTGGCGACCGACGGGATCCTCGCGCCACACGAGGAGATCGTCCCCCGCGGCACTGCCGCCGAGGGCGTCGGTGTCGCTCGACCAAGCTTGGGGCGTGAAGCCGGGGAAGAGCGCCGCCAGATCGACCGACTTGGCGAGCCCGCGCGGCAGGCTGGCCACCGGGCAGCGCGTCCGCGCCGCCTCCGGCAGCGACCGGCTGATCTCGGCGCCGACGAGGACATTCGAGACGAGGCTCTTGCCGGTGTTCGTGCCGCCGCAGACCGCCGCCACCATCACCGGCTCGCGCGTCACCTGCGGCCGGAGCTTGCCGAACAGTTGCCCATGCCACTCGGCCCCGTCTGGCGACGGTGCCCCCAACTCAGCAGCGAGCCCCCCGAGGCGGTCAACGACATCGCACAATTCACCGACGCTCCCCGCCCAAGCCACATACCGCGACGTGGCAGCTGGCCGGGGAGGTGCGGGGGAATCGTGGGGGATGGCGGCCAAGGGGGGGCCTCTTCGGGTGCGGGAGCGACGCTCTGCGGGGCGGCTGCGGCGGGGCTCGTTGCTGCCCGTCGCGGCACGGCTACACTTCGATGATGGCTACCGCGGCCCCGGCTCTCCAGTGTGTGCTGTGGCCGATCGGGCCGCAAACATCTCCCCGCAAATCCGGACTTCCGATGCTCCAGCGCCGCCCGGTTTTCCCCGGTGTCATCGAGATGAACCACCAGGCGGGCTGGCGGATCGGTTGCAACGTCTATCTCGTTTATGACGACCGCGACTGGGTGCTCATCGACGTCGGTTACTCCGAGACCGTCGACGAGATTGTGGAGATGATCCGCCAACTCGACTTCCCCCTCTCGGCCTGCCGAGGGCTGGTCGCCACGCATGCCGACGTCGATCACATCCAGGGGCTGGCCAAGGCAAAGGCGATCCTCAAGGCCCCGATCATTGCCCATCCCCTGGCCGTGGAGTCGCTCGAGAGCGGCGACCGGATCAAGACGTTTGCCGAGATCGCGGCGCAGAACGTCCATCTCGAGATGCCGGCGGTGAAGGTCGATCGGACGATCGGTGACGGCGACACGCTCGAGGTCGGCTCGCGCCGGCTCGAGGTCTGGCACACCCCCGGCCACACCGACAGCCAACTCGCCTTCCGCCTCGACGACCTCCTCCTCTCCGGCGACAACATCTACCGCGACGGCTCGGTTGGGGCGATCGACGCCCACCATGGCAGCGACATCCCGGCCTTCATCAGTTCGCTCGAACGGATCGCCGCCAGCGACGTTGCCTGGCTCCTCCCCAGCCACGGCCCGATCTTCCGCAAGGACGATGCCCTCCTCGCTCGGACGCTCGACCGGGTGCGCGGCTATCTCGCTCTTGCCGACTTCGGCACCTGCGCCCCGGCCTGGCCGCTCATGGAGCAGTGGGATCGCGAGCTGGCCGAGGGGCGTCTGCCGGGCGGGCCACCGGCCCGCAGCTGACCGACGCTGCAGCCCCTGATGGCCCCCGCAGCACCCGGCCGACTGTGCCGGTTTTTCCGTGAAGAACGGTCGTGCCGCCGGTCGATATTCCCCTTGCCGCATCGTTTCCATCGTTGGCACGCGCGCCACGTCGGCTCGCCTTCAAAGAAGGCTTCCGGCTT
>CAMCCR010000144.1 GCA_945873085.1 Candidatus Kuenenia stuttgartensis
CCGCACGGAGCAGGTCGGGGAGGTGGTTCTCGTCGGCTTCGACGGCTCGGCCGCCGCGACGCTCGCTGGCGTCATCGTCGGCGCACCGGCCTGGACATCCGGGGTGGGCACGATCGACGAGACCCCGCGGAACGTGCCGCGCGAAGCCTTCGGGATCGGCATCGGGGCCCTGGCCGACGACGGGCCGGCGGTGACCAGCGGCGGCGAGCTCGTTGCCGCCTGCGGCAGTGTCTTCGTCCGCCCGCCGCGCCCCTTCGGCGTCCCCGATTCGCTCGTCGGTAGTGGCGATCTCATCCCCTCGATCCGAGTGGCGACAGGGCTCTTCTGGGAAGGGACGCCCCGCGGCCACACCGGCTTCGAAGGCGCAGACGCTGCGGCCGTCGCGCTCGACACGCTCCTCGGCATCCTCCTGGACCGCGCGGGGGCCGAGGCCATCGCCGTGCTCATGGTCGCGGAGGTGCTGGGGCTTGTTGGCGCCGAACTGATCCGCCCCATCGCCGAGGCGACGGCCGACGATCACCCCGCCGCCGGCCGGGCCGAGATCGCTGGCCGGTGGCTGTCGTTCTCGCGCGAGCCGTGCCACGCCGGACGGACGGCACTCGTCGTCGGCATCGCCACACGGGGAGCCCGCGGGGCGCTGGCGGATTGTGTCCGCCCGTTCGGCTCCGTAAACGCCCACCTCCACGCCGCCGTCTTCCCCCATCGCCCCCTCCGCCGCGGCGTCACCGAGCCGGGAACAATCGTCGCCGGCCTCGGCGGGATGTCGCCGCTGGCCGTCATGCATCTCCTCGCCGATCCGGCGCCGGTCCTCGGCAGCGGTCGTCCGGAGATGGCGCGTGGGGTGTGTTGGTTTGCACCGATCGACGTCCGGGGGCCGCGCTCATGATCACCCTTCTGGCCACCTGGACGTTTGGTGTCACGCTGGCGCTGGTGGCCCTCGGCGTGTTTGTGAGTTACCGGCTGTTCGCCTTCCCCGACATCACCACCGACGGCTCCTTCACCCTCGGCGCCGTGACGACGACCGTCCTCCTCGTCGCGGGGCACGACCCGGCCATCGCCACCCTCGGTGGCGCCGCCGCCGGAGCCGCGGCCGGAGCCTGCACGGGCCTCCTCCACGCGATTCTTGGCATCGAGCCGCTCCTCTCCGGGATCCTCGTGACGACGGCGCTTTCGAGCGTGAACCTCGTTGTCCTCGGCCGCAGCAATGTCCCTCTGGCCGGCACCGCGACGCTCCTCGATCGGGCCGAGGCAATTCTCCTCCCGGCGACCACGGCGGCCGGATTCGGCGATGCCGCGGCCGAGGCGGCCCGGTTGATCGTGATGCTCGCCGCGGTGGGGATCGCCGTCCTCTTCCTCTGGGCCTTCTTCCGCACGAACCTCGGCACCGCGATGCGCGCCGGCGGCGACACCGCGTCGATGGCCCGGGCGCTGGGGCGGAACACCGGGCTGCTGACGGTCGCAGGACTGGCGATCGCCAACGCTCTGACGGCGCTCTCCGGAGCGTTCGTCGCCCAGGTGCAGGGATTCGCCGACGTACAGATGGGCATCGGGATGGTGGTGTGGGGGATGGCAAGCGTGTTCCTCGGGGCGGCACTCGTCGGGCCTGTGCGGCTCGGTGGGGCGCTGGTGGCCACCGTTGCCGGCAGCATCACCTTCCGCCTCCTCGTCGCCTCGGCGCTCCGTGCCGGCCTCCATCCCGATTGGCTCAAGGCCGCCACGGCGCTGGTCGTCCTCGCGGCGCTCGTTGCCCCCCGGCTCCTCACCCGTCGCCCACAGGCCTCGGCCGCCCGCTGAATCCCCCCCATGCTCGACGTCCGCCACGCCACCGTCGCCTTCTCCGCCCCCGGCGGCCCGCTCGTGCGCGCCGTCGATGATGTCAGCTTCACGATTCCCGTCGGGACGTTTGTCGTCGTCATCGGCACCAATGGCTCGGGGAAGAGCACGCTCCTCGGCGCGATCGCCGGCACCGTCCGCCTCGATGCCGGCAGCATCCACGTCGCCGGCCACGATCTCACGCGATGGCGCGAAAACCGCCGGGCCCGGTATGTGGGGCGGGTGTTCCAGGATCCGCGCGCCGGAACGGCCTCGAGCCTGTCGGTCCTCGAGAACATCGCCGTCGCCGCCTGCCGTGGACGGCCGGTGGGACTCGGCTGGGCCACGCCACAACGGCTCCGCGCCGAGGCGGCCCAACGACTCGCAGCGATCCAGCCCGGACTCGAAAAGCGACTCGACCAGCCGATCGGCTCGATGTCGGGAGGGCAGCGGCAGATCGTGTCGCTCGTCATGGCCACCTGGCACCGCCCCGAGCTCCTCCTCCTCGACGAGCACACCGCCGCCCTCGATCCGGCCTCCGCCGACCGGGTCGTGCAGGCCACCGCGAAGCTCGTCCGCGACCAAAAGCTCACGGCCCTGATGGTGACCCACTCCCTCGAGCAGGCCGCCAGGCTCGGCGACAGGCTGTTGCTCGTCCACCGCGGCAAGATCGCTGTCGATGTGGAAGGGGGGGCGAAGCGCCGGCTCACACCTGAAGACCTCGCCAGCCGCTTCGACCGTCTCCGCCGCGCCGACCAGCTCGACGACCCCGCCGCCCGCACCCTCCGCGATCTCTATGCCTGATCGGCCCGGGGCCTCGGCCCGCCTGAAACCCCACTGCCCATGCTCGCCGCCATCCTCCGCCGCTGCCTCCCCACGCTCCTCCTCCTCGGCGGCGCATCGGTCCTGCTGCTAGCCACCGATCGGACCCGCTCCGCCCGCACGCTCCCGGCGGTGGCGGTGCTCCAGCAGACGAGCTCGACGGTCCTCGATGACGCTGTCACCGGGATGCTCACGGGCCTCGCCGAACGTGGCTTCGAGGAGGGGAAGACCGTGACGGTGCGCCGGTTCAACGCCCAGGGGGACATGGCGCAGGGGAATGCCATCGCCCGCGAGATCGTCGGTGGCCCGTTCGATCTCGTGCTCACGTCGAGCACGCCCTCGCTCCAGCAGATCGCCAGCGCCAATGCCCGTGGCCGACTCCGGCATGTGTTCGCCGCCGTGGCCGATCCCTTCTCCGCCGGCGTCGGATTCGACCGGGCCGACCCGCTCATCCATCCGGCCTGGCTCGTCGGCTACGGCAGCCTCGCCCCGGTCGACTACACGTTCGGCGTCGCCCAGCGTCTCCATCCGGGGCTCAAAAAAGTCGGCGTCGCCCACAACAACGCCGAGAGCAATTCGCGCCGCTTCATGGATCTGGCGCGGGCGAGCTGCCGAAAGCGCGGCATCGAGCTCCTCGAGGTGCCTGTGGAAAACTCCTCCGGCGTGATCGAGGCGGTGCAGTCGACGATCGCGCGCGGGGCCGAGGCGATCTTCTGCCCCGGCGACACCACCGTCATCTCGGCGATCGACTCGGTGATCGGCACGGCAGCGAAGGCGGGGATCCCCGTATTCACCGTCAATCCCGGCAAGCCCGACCGGGGCACGCTCTTCGATGTCGGCTTCAACTTCCTCGAGGTCGGTCTCGTGGCGGGCCGGCTGGCGGGCGACGTCCTCTCCGGCACCGATCCGGCCACCGTGCCGATTCGGGAAACGGCCGGCGAGATTCCCCCCTATCTCATGCTCAACCGGGTGGCAAAGGGGGTCGACCGAACAGTGTGGCGGATCCCCGACGATCTCGTCGGCCAGGCGAGGTTTGTGATCGACGCCGACGGCCCGCACGAGCAGCCCGCGGCGATTCTCGCCGGCCCGTTCACCGAGCCGGAGGAA
Organism: Candidatus Kuenenia stuttgartensis; assembly: GCA_945873085.1. Taxonomy (GTDB): domain Bacteria; phylum Planctomycetota; class Planctomycetia; order Pirellulales; family UBA1268; genus QWOP01. Next base: position 3,742 of record CAMCCR010000144.1, read on the forward strand.
TGATCGGCCGCAGTCTCGCTCCTTTCGTATTGAAGCCGACCACGGAAATGTCGTGCGTGGACCTGAGCCCGTCGGCCACAAGCGCCGCGGCCACCCCCTCGGCCTCCGCCTCTGAAGCCACGCAGGCCAACACCGCCGGCCCCCACGAGCTCTGCGCCGCGCCGCGGACTCCGAGCGCCGCGAGCCGATCGATCAGCGCTTCGATCGAACCGTGGAACGGGAGCGTGCTCGAGGCACTGGCGAAGGGCACTCCTGCCAGCCGACCGTAGGCCCCGAAGGCCCCGGCGAAGGCTGCGAAACGCCCCTCGAGCGCCGCCGGCACGAGCTCCAGCAGGGCGATCCGGGCAAGTTCGGCGGTGATGCCGCGATCGACCGGGGGAAGGGCAAGGAAGGCCTGTCGTTCGGCGTCGCCATGGAGCCCCTCCATCCCGCGCTCGACGATGAGGACTCCGCGCCACGCCGGCGGCAGCGCGGCCCTTGCCGTCAGCGGCGACGCTCCGAGCGGAGCCGCGAGCTTGTCGGCTCCGAGCCTCCCCGCCTCGACCAGGAGCCCACCGTTAGCAAAGCCGTAAGCGCCGACGCTCGACCGCCGGCCGCGCCCGGAGGCCTGGGCGAGCATCAGAGCCTCAAGCGGGGCAAAGCTCCGTTCCCCTTCGGCTGGCCGCACCGCGAGCCCTTCGATCGCCGCCGCCACGGCAAGAGCCAACTGGGTGCCGCTCCCCAGCCCGACATGCGACCGCGGCGTGGCGACGACCTCGACTTCGAAAGCCTGGTCGCTTCGCAGCTTCCAGGCCGCGGCACAGTGGCGGGCAAACTCCACCGCGCGTTCCCCATGCGGCCCACGGCCCGCAAACGCCGCGGCTGAACGCACCCGAACGACGATCCCCGGCTCGTCGAGCATCAGCCCCGTGCCGCCGAAGCTCCGCGCGAGCGGATCACCGAACGAGAACATGCCAAGATGGAAACGCGCGGGGGTGCGGACTTCGACGGCGCTCGGGGGCGCGGTCGGCGCCGATGCCGCGACTCCCGCGGCAACACGCTCGGCGAGGATCGAAAACGCCTCGTGTTCCTCCGGGCCACCGGTCTTCTCGACGAGCGTGCGAAGCTCGGCGAATCGGGCCGCGATCTCCGCCGCAGGGATCATGTGGAGACGGGTGACGAGGATCGCCGCTTCGACGACGGCGTATCGGGCGCGGACATGCCCCACGAACGGACGCCCCTGATGGATCCGCTCGACCCGGGCCACGAGTCGCTGCCGTTCCCCACTGCGGTCGGCCGACACGATCCGGAACTCGAGCGCCATCGGCGCATCGGCTAGCCGCCAGCCCTCGATGACCGCGGCGGGAAGCATCTCAGGGCGGGGCCCACCGCCGGCGACGGTGCGGGCCAGAAGAAGGGCGTCGTCGGTGAGCTGAAAAACCCCGGCCGGCGTGACGGCAAGGTTTCGGGCTGTCTGGCTCGTCGCAAACGGCTTGAGGACGAGCGTCTCGATCCGCCCCGCCTTGAGCTCGACAGGATCGACCTCCGGCCCCATCGCCGCCAAATGCGGCTGGCCGTCGGGGGAGCGGGTCGTGATCAGGCCTTCGAGGATCATGGGAGGAGAGTGTAGCCCGACGGCCCGGCGGGGTCGCAGCCCCCCGCGCTCGCCGCCCCGACGATTGACAATCGCCCCCCTGGGCTGGCATCAATGCGTCAATCCAAACCGGTTTATTTCTCCCCGCGAAACAACTCTCCTCTGGGAATCCCCTCATGCCCCGCTTCGCCCCGGCTTCGATCGTCCGTCGTCGTGCCTGCCTCCTCCTGTCGCTCGTCTGCCTGTCGGGCGCCGCCCTCCATTGCCGGGCCGACGAGCTTGCTGCCGACGAGCCAGCCGCCGACGCTGCGGCGATCGATCCCGAGGCGGTCAAGAATCTCGAGGCGGCCTATCCGGCTGCTGCAGCCGGGAAGACCCGACACGTGATCCTCCTCCCCCACAAGGAGCGCGGCGCGGAGGACGACTTCAAAGTCGAGATCGTCGCCGGCCGGACGATCGACACCGACGGGGTGAACACCTACCGCTTCGGGGGCGAGTTCCGCGAGCGCGACATCCCCGGCTGGGGCTTTTCCTATTTCGAGGTCGATGCCCTCGGGGCTCCGCTCTCAACCCGGATCGCCCCCGCGCCAGGCACGCCGACCGTGAAGGCCTTCGCCCCCGGGCCACGGATGCTCGTCCGCTACAACAGCCGCCTGCCGCTGGTTGTCTACGCCCCGGAGGGGACAGAGATCCGCTGGCGGCTGTGGCGGGCCGAAGGCCAACCGCAACCAGCCGAGGTGCGCTGAGCCAGAGCGGCCCGCGGCGAGAAACCAACATGGCCTGCTAGGACCGCAACCAGTCCTCGATGACGAGGCCCGGAATGCGCTCGTAGTGCCTCCGGTTCCCCGTCACGAGTGTCGCCCCGCGGCTCAGGGCAATCGCCGCGATGAACAGATCAGCGTCCGCCACGATCTGCCCTGCGCTCGCCAACCGCGCCTTCCATTCTCCAAAGAGCCTGGCGCTTGCCAGATCGGTGGAGAGCACGGGAAGCGTGTCGAGAAACCTCACCACAAGGGCCACGTTCACATCGCGGCTTACCGACTTCTCGGCACCGTAAAACAACTCCGCCGCGGTGACCCATGTGGTGGCAACCTCGTCCGTCTCCGCGATTCGTCGGTGGAGCACCTCCCGGCGCCCGCGCAGGATACCAATGCAGGTGTCGGAGTCGAGGAGCTTCAAAGGTCGAAATCCCTGCCCGATGTCCGAGCGGTGTACAAAGCAGCAACTTCGGCCTCAAAGGGTACATCGCTCACCCAACCACCCGCAAAGTCACTCCACGCAGCCACCTGCCGCTCCGCGCGTTCGCCCGCGGTCTCCCGAGCCGCCAGTCCTCCCTCGATCAGAACAATCGCCTCCTGATCGAGGCTGCGTCGCTCGCGCAGTGCAGCGGTCTGAAGCCTTGCCAACAACTCCTCCGGAATATCGTTCAACGTGATCGTTGCCATACGTTCCTCGCAAGATGATTCAAAGGCTGAAACAGCAGCACTGACATCGACCGGCCTCCATGAGAACGTTTCGAGGCGGCTCCGCCGTCAACCAGCCAAATGGCGCAATCACCGCACGTTCCATCCCCTTTCTCACTTCCAGGTGGAATAGTCGGTGGGCACGAGGAACTCCGAGAGAACGCCGTCCTTCGCTTCGGTCAGCGAGCCCCCTGCCTTCTCCTCGGAGGCCTTCCGGGCCGTTACCCAATCGGGATCCTGGCGGAAGCTGTCGAACGATGCCTTTGCCGCGTCGACCGAGTCGTGGCCGAGGAGATAGACGAGCATCCGATCGGCCTGCGGCTGCCCCTCGGCCCGGTTCCAGTAGATGAGGTTCGTCATGCCGTGCTTGGCGAAGAGCTTGACGGTGTGATCGCGGAAGCGGGCATTGAGGCCGGGGAGATTGCCGGCCGTCGAGGTGTAGGTGCGGAGTTCGAAGACGCGCGAATCCTTGCCCGGCTTCGTGTCGAGCGCGGGGGAGTAATCCGTCGTCGTCAGAAATGTCTCGGTCGCCTTCTCGACGAGTTTGCCATCCTTCTCCGAGGCGGCATGGGCCGCCTTCCACTCCGGGTCGTTCACGAAGGCAGCCCAGGAGGCATCACGGGCCTTCCGGTCGGGATACGCGAGAAAGTAAACGAGCTTCCGCTCGGGGTTGTCGCCGACCGGGACGAAATAGCCGACGTTTGTCATGCCATGCTTCGCGAAGAGCTTCGTCGTGTGGTCGCGAAACCGGGCATGGAGGGCATCGAGCTTCCCGGGCGCCGCCCAATAGACGCGCATCTCGTAGAGCCGGGTGTCGCTCTCGGCGGCGGCGGCCAC
>CAMCCR010000145.1 GCA_945873085.1 Candidatus Kuenenia stuttgartensis
ATTCCCTCCGCGCCCCCCAAACAACCAGCGAGCGGTCGCCCGGGGACACGCCGTGTGGCCGGCGCTCGAAGCAACGAGGCGTTCACGCTCGTCGAGTTGCTCGTCGTGATTGCGATCATCGGCCTGCTCGTCGGCCTCCTCCTCCCGGCCGTGCAGGCGGCCCGGGAAGCAGCCCGGCGGACCGAGTGCAAGTCGAACCTCAAGCAGGTGGGAATCGCACTGACGATGTTTCTCGACCGCAAGAGCCGGGGCCGGTTCCCCGATGCGGCTTCGCTCCCGAGCGACGAACTCATCTTTGCCACCAAGGATCGCCCTGCCCGGCAGAGCATCGCCGCGGCCCTCGGCCCCTATTCGGAGAACAACCGCAACATCTTCAAGTGTCCCTCCGACATCCACTTCTTCCAGAAGTCGGCCCGGGCGATGGAACGATTCAAAAGCGACCTTGCCGCCATCGGTAAATCGCTCGCCGATGCCCCGCCGGAATACCAGTCGCTCCCCTACGAAGGAACGAGTTACGAATATCCTGAATGGCGCCTCGCCAACCTCACCCGGGAGGAGGCGATGAGCTTCGGGAGCGTGCAGGGGGGCACGTCGAAGCTGTGGGTGATGTTCGAGTTCGACGCGTTCCATGGCGGGGGCCTCGGCTTCGCCTCCGGGGAGGAGGCCGCCTTCAACGGTGCCAATCCCAACGCCCTCCGCCGACCGCCACAGGACGGCGCCCGCAATTTTCTCTTCCTCGACGGTCACGTCGACAATCTCTGACCGGACAACCATCCCGGGGATCCCCGCATGAATCCGATGCTCCGCCGCTGGGGGGGCCGCACACTCCTTGCCGCCGTCGCCCTGTTCCTCATCGCCTGGCTCGGCGGCTGGATCCGCTTCACCACCGATCCACGCCTCGCCGAAGTCATCGCGATGCAGCGGGAGGCCGACCGCTTGGTGGCCATCGACGGTGGCCCGAAGACCGAGGCAGAGGCCAGGGTGATCGCCGACGCGTGGGGAAAGATCAAGGAGAAGACCGACTCGCTGCCCCCCAAGCTGCGAGGGCAGGCCGCCGCCGCGGGATGGGCCACCTCGGAAGCGGCGAAACGTCGCGCCGTGGACCAGTTCTTCGCCACGCCACCGGCCGACAGGAAGGCCGAACTCGATCGACAGATCAAAAGCGAAAAGTTGCTCCGTGGGGCCTTCGCTGCCTGGGCTAAAGCACCCGCAGGAGCAGCCGCTCCCACGCAGGCCACAGGCCAACCGGGAGGTGCCGCAGGCAGAGGGAGCACACCGCCGCAGGCGCCAAGCGAAGACTCCCGCAACGCCGGCCGCAAGGGGGTCATCGACCATACCAGCTCGTCGCAGCGCGCCCGGTTCTTCGAGTATCAGCGGGCCCTCAACGAGCGTCGCAAGACGACCGCGGGACGGTGAGAACGCGATTCCGGCTCTCCCGCTACGATGCCCCCTGTGCCGCCAGCCTGCCCCTGGAATGGAATCGATGAACCCCCCTGCTGATTCCCGTCGCCACGATCTCGATGCCCTCCGCGCCGTGGCGATGCTCCTCGGCATTTTCCTCCACGCCAGCCTCGCCTACGTGCCGGGAATCCCCTGGCCGGTGCAGGACACGCAGCCGGCCCCCTGGCTCGGGCTGCTGTTCCTCGCGATCCATGGCTTCCGGATGCCGCTGTTCTTCCTCGTCAGTGGCTTCTTCACGGCGATGCTCTGGCAGCGCCGTGGCCCGTGGGCGATGCTCGCTCAGCGCTACAAGCGAGTTTTCGTCCCCTTGCTCGTCGGCTTCTGCACGCTGCTTCCGCTCTTCGACTGGGTGAACAAGCACGCTCCGGGTGCCGCCGCTGCGGGCGCTCCGACGGTACCCGCCGGGCCCGCCTCGCCGTTGACCAAGGTGATCCGGGCCAAGGATGCCGCCGGCGTCGCCGCAGCGATCGCGGCCGGAGCCGATGCCACTGGGATCGACACGGAGTTCCGGATCCCACTGATCACGCTTGCGGCCCTCGTCGGAGACGTCGACGTGACGCGGGCCCTCATCGACGCCGGTGCCAACCCAAACGCCCTCGGCGGCGACGGCCGCACGCCCCTCCACGCCGCGGCCTTTGCCGGCCACCTGCCGATCGTGCAGCTGCTGCTTGAGGCTGACGCCGATCCTGCGAAGCGCGGACCGGACGGCGGAAGTCCCCTCGACTCGACGAAGGCCGACGCCGGCACCACCGCATTCATCGCCGGCCTGTTGCGAATCGAGCTTGCGCCTCCGAACACGCTCGCCAGCGATCGTGACGCCATCCGCGCGCTCCTCGCCTCCCGCACCGGCGAATCGACCGCCATGCCCGTGCTTCCCCCCGCCGATTTCCTCACGCGGGCCCGCAACGCCTACCGAGACTGGCTTCTCTCCCCGAAGTTTGTCGTTGCCATGCCTCTCGATCCGTCGCCGCAGTCGCTGCTCACCGGCATGACGTTCAACTATCTGTGGTTTCTGATGTTTCTCTGCTGGCTCGCCGTCGGGTTTGCCGCCGTCGCCGCGCTCGCGACACGCCTAGGCCTCCCCGCCCCACCGAGTTGGCTGGTCACCTCGCCCGCGGCCCTGCTTTGGACGGTGCCGCTGACGCTCCTCCCACAGGTCTTCATGGGGCTGTTCGCGCCGGGGTTCGGTCCCGACACCTCTGCCGGGCTCCTCCCCCAGCCGCATCTCCTCGCCTATTACGCCGTTTTCTTTGGCTACGGGGCGCTGTTGTTCCTCGCCGAACACCGGTCGAGCAACGACGTCGAGAGCGTCGGGCGCCGCTGGCTCGTGCCGCTGCTCATCTCAATTTTCATCTGCTTCCCCGTCGGCCTCGCCACGATCCAATTCCCGGCGGCCGGCGCCCTACCGCAGGTGCTCTATGCCTGGCTGATGAGCTTCGCGGCGATCGGCTTCTTCCGCTGGCTCGTGCCGGCTGAGAGCCGGATGTGGCGCTACCTCTCCGACTCGGCCTACTGGCTCTACCTCGCTCACATGCCGGTGGTGATCCTGCTTCAGCAATACTCACGCGGCTGGCCGTTGTCGGGCACGTTCAAGTTCCTCCTCGTGACGACGCTTGCCACCGCGATCCTCTTGGTGAGCTATCAGCTCCTCGTCCGCCACACGCCGCTGGGCCTGCTCCTCAACGGCCCGCGGTCACGTCACGGTCGCGCCAGCCGCGCCGCAATTCGCTCGGTGTCATAGACGCAGCCGCGCCAGGTGCCGCCACTGGCCGACTGGAGCACCGCCCAGAGCTTCGTGTCGTCGGGGAGATGGGTATCGGGGGCGAGGTCGGGGCGGGAGGGGCGACGAGCCAATTCACTTCCCCCTTCTTCAGCGCTCGATGTGCCTGCCTCATGGCCCGCCCACCCGATCAGATCGATCGAGCCGCTCGCGCTCCCGGTGTCGATCACGACGCGGACGGTGTCCCCGTCGAGCAGCTTGCCGAGCGGCCCGCCGGCGAGCGCTTCGGGGCCGACATGGCCGATGCAAGCCCCGGTGGAGACGCCGGAGAAGCGGGCATCGGTGATCAGCGCCACCCGATTGCCCCCGGGAATGTGCTTCAAGGCGCTTGTCACCTGATAGGTCTCTTCCATCCCCGTTCCCATCGGGCCGACGCCGGCGAGGATCATGACATCGCCGGCGATGATCCTCCCCTCCTTGATCGCGGCGATCGCTGCTTTCTCACTCGTGAACACGCGTGCGGGCCCCTCGTGGCGATAAACACCGTCGGCGCCGATCACGCTCGGATCGATCGCGGTTGCCTTGACGACGGAGCCCTCCGGGGCGAGGTTGCCACGCGGGAAGGCGAGCGTCCGCTTCAGCCCGGCCCGAGCCGCCTTCCCGGGCTCGAGGATGACATCGTCGGGATCGACGCCGTCGAGATCGACAAGCAACTGCCGGAACCGCCTCCGCCGTTCGCTCCCGCGCCACCAGTCGAGCGTCTCGGTCACCGTCCAACCCGAGACGGTTCGCGCCGAGCCGTCGATCAGCCCAAGGGCCTCGAGGTGGAGCATCACCTCCGGCACACCTCCAGCGAGGAACACTCGCACCGTCGGATGGTGGACAGGGCCATTGGGGAGAACGCTCACGAGGCGCGGTACGAGGTTATTGACCTCGATCCAGTCATCGACGGTCGGCAGGGGAATGCCGGCGGCGTGGGCGAAGGCGGGGATGTGGAGGAGGAGATTCGTCGACCCACCGAACGCGGCATGGACCACCATCGCGTTGCGCAGGGAAGCGGGCGTGACGATGTCGCGCGTCTTCGATCCGGCTGAGGCGAGCGACACCAGCGCCCGCGTTGAACGGACGGCGAGATCGCGCCACACCGGCTGCCCCGAAGGCACGAGCGCCGCATGGGGGAGCGTGAGGCCGATGGCCTCAGCCACCACCTGCGCCGTCGCCGCCGTACCGAGGAATTGGCACCCGCCGCCGGGGGTGGCACAGGCCCGGCAGCCGAGGTCGGCGGCTTCTTGAAGCGTGATCAGGCCGTGGCTGTAGCGGGCGCCGATCGTCTGAATCTTTCCGGCATCTTCGCCGTCCTTCGGCGGCAGCGTCACGCCGCCGGGAACGATGACGCCGGGGAGATCGGGCAGCCCGCAGATTGCCATGAGCATCGCCGGGAGTCCCTTGTCGCACGTCGCAATCCCAAGCACCCCCTGCCGCAGCGGGAGCGAACGGGCGAGCCGCCGCAGCACCGTGGCGGCATCGTTGCGGTACGGGAGACTGTCGAACATGCCCGTCGTTCCCTGGCTGCGGCCATCACAGGGATCGGAACAGAAGCCGGCGAAGGGAACCTTGCCGAGCCGGCGCAGCTCCTCCGCCGCCGCCTCGACAAGGAGCCCGATCTCCCAGTGGCCGGTGTGGTAGCCGAGGGCCACCGGCCGGCCATCAGGGGCACGCACACCCCCTTGCGTGGAGAGGATGAGAAACTGCGGATCGGCCGATCCCGAAGCGGCCCAGCCCATGCCGACGTTTTGCGACAGCCCGAAGAGATCGCCCGAGGGGGAGTGCCGCAGCATGTCGTCGGTGAGCGGCAGCACCCCGGTCGGCCCCTCCGCCGCCGAGATCACGGAGTAGACCTCCGGGTCGACAGGACCGTGGGGATCGGACAGCACTGACGATGGACTCTTCAACGTTTCTCTCCTCACCTACGGATCATGCCCCCGACCGATACGACCTGTCAGGTTCGACAGGCGTGCCATCGATACCGCGGCGTGACAACCGCCCGCCGGCACTCGATGACAGACCCGCAAGCTACCTCACGGTGATGAAAGTGGGGCGTGCGTCAGAACGACGTATGCTCAAAACCATTCGGGCTGACCCCCGACACGTCTCCCACGGTAACCAGCCTGTCAGGAACTCGCCGCCATGTCCACGCCCCGCCGCCTTTCAGCACCCCGTCGGAAGCCGTTTCAATCCCGCCCGATCGAATCGCGGCTCCATTGCGAGTCGCTCGAGGGACGGATCGTCCTCACGGCCGGCATCAGCCTCGACACGACGACCGGGATTCTCGGGATCATGGGCTCCGAGCGGGCCGATGTTTCGGTCGTGCGCTCCGAGGGCGTCAACGTCGTCGCCACGATCAGCAACTCCTCCGGGACGATGACCCGCTCGTACAAGCTCTCCGACGTGAAGTCGATCGCCTTTTCTGGCTTCGCCGGCGACGACACCTTCACCAACAACACCGCCATCCCGTCGACGGCTCTCGGCGGGGCCGGGAACGACAACCTTCGCGGCGGCTCCGGCAAGGACACGCTCATGGGCGGGGATGGCAACGACAAACTCCAGGGCAACAAGGGGGATGACACCCTCCAGGGAGCGGCTGGCAATGACACCGTGATCGGGGGCGCCGGAATCGACACGCTCTTCGGGGGCATCGGTGATGATTCGCTCGCTGGTTCGGCGGGCGACGATCGGTGTAACGGCGGCAGCGGTGACGACTGGGTCGACGGCGGTGCTGGTAACGACACCATGAACGGCGACGACGGCAACGACGTCAACTATGGCGGGCCCGGCAACGATTCCATGAAGGGCGGCAACGGCCACGACCTCCTCTACGGCGACGACGGCCTCGACACGGTCGATGGGGGGACGGGCGACGACCGGCTCGATGGCGGCGCCGGAGACGACGCGCTCAAGGGGGGCTTCGGGGACGACACGAGTGTCGATGCCGAAGACAACCTTGATGATGTCGAGGGAACCGAGCAGGAGGACTCGGATGACCAGCGGCACGGTACTACCGTCACGGCCGTTGGCGTGTCTTTCGACGCCTCCGCCAGCGCCCAGATCACCGGCAGCCTCGCCGACAAGAGAGATCGCCAGTACTTCACGTTCCAGGCCGCGGCCGACGGCCAACTCACGATCGGGCTCCTTCCCGGAGGCAACGGAGGTTGGGCGAAGCTTTCTCTCTACAACGCCAACGGGCTCGAGATGATCGAACTCGACCCGTCGTCGCGGCCCCGGTCGACCGCAGTCGTTGCGGTGGTCGCTGGCTCGAGCTACACCCTCCGACTGCGGACGCCGGGCAAGTCGGCCGCCGACTTCACCGTCGATCTCAAGCTGGCCTGATGCGTCTGGAGCCTGATCCCGACTTTATCCCCGGGCACCGTGGCGGACGGCCGTCGCGGTGCCCGCGCGTTTTTGGTCACTCCGTCCCCGGGGCCAGCCGTTCCGGATCGCCGAGATCGAGCGGCGTGACCGGATCGACCAGCAGCCAGCAGCAGGCACCGAGAAGGCAAAAGCCCGACGTGATCAGGAAGGTGAGATTCCAGGCACCGACCGACGCGATCAGTCCCCCCAGCACCGTGCCGGTCCGGTCGACCTTCTGATCGATGATGATGCCGACCACCCAGGGCGAGACGAATCCGCCGAGGTTGCCCATCATGTTCATCGCACCGGAAAGCGATCCCACGCCGCGGCCGCCGATATCCATGCAGGTCGTCCAGCATCCCGGCAGGGTGAGATCCATGGCGAAGCTCGCCAGGGAAATCAGCGCTACCGCCAGGTAGGGATCGGAGACCTTCGTCGAGGCGAGGAACAGGAGACTGGCGGCGGTCATCGCGCCGACGCCGAGGCCACGGCGCATCCTCCCGGGACCGAAGCGGCGCACCAGCGGCGGCGTAATCCAGCCAGCGACGAACGCCCCCAGCCCACCGAGCGCGAGGGGCATCCCCGAAAGAAGCGCGCTTCCCTTGAGGTCGAAGCCACGGGCTTCGAGGAGATACTTGGGGAACCAGGTGATGAAGAAGTACCAGGCGTAGCTCATGCAGAAGTACTGCCCGAACAGTGCCCACACCGTCGGGGAACGACACATCGCCAGCCAGGGAATGTGCTTGTGGTCGTCACCGGCTGCCGACCCGGCCGGCAGGAGGGCCGCTTCGGCGGCATTGACCTGGGGGTGATCGCGCGGGTCGTCGCGGTACCACCAATTGAAGGCGACCGCCCAGACGACTCCGACCACGCCAAAAATGAGGAACGCGGTTCGCCAATTCACCTGCTGGAGGAGGGCGAAGAGGAGCAGCGGCGTGATTGCCCCGCCCCACCGCGCCGAGAACCAGAGGATCCCCTGGGCCTGGGCGCGTTCGGAGGGGGGGAGCCAGCGCTTGAACGCCTT
>CAMCCR010000146.1 GCA_945873085.1 Candidatus Kuenenia stuttgartensis
CGCGGCGGCAGACTCGCCGCCGATCACGTCCCAACCTCCGATGGTGACCATGCACAGTTCACGCACCACACTCCTCGCCGCTAGCCAGCGCGATGTCATACGTATCCCGAAATCGTCCCCTTCGCCCGTCGTCGATCGCAGCATACCGACGATCGACCTCGTCCTCCTCACGGTCTCGCTGACGCTCCTGATCGCGGTTTTCACTCTCGGCATCCGGATCTGACAGCTGTCCTGAACGCGGGCTCCACGCCCCGCCGTTCCCTTCTCGCCAAGGGGCCGACATCGGATCGATCCGGTGCTTTTGCTGCCCTCAAGTCCCCTTCTGACAAGGGGATACCCGCTCGGTGAAGCGATCGCCGGCCGCGAGGATGCCCTCACGATCAGCCGGCTCCCCGCCGTCCGCCTCCGCGAGATTCTCGGATCGCCATTCCAGGGCGACGACGCCGGGCGACAATGAAGCTAGCCGGGGCGGGACGTCGATCGAGCGCCGAGGCGGAAGGGGCGGAACGTTTACGACTCAAACTCGGTCCTGTCGATGCCTGACTGCCGGACGATCGACCGCAACGTTCCCCGCTTCAGTTCGTCGTGCATCGGCACCGGCACGGTGACCGTGCCCGCATCATCGACCTTCTGCATGGCGACATGACTGCCACGCTGACGGACCATCACAAACCCGTGCCGCTCGAGGATGCCACGGACCTCCGCGCCGGAGAGGACCCGCAACTTACCCAATCCCCACCTCAAGCTGGGTGACGTAAACTTCGCTCGAGAGTCGCCGCGACACTTCTTCCACAGGAGCGGTTTCGAGGAAGAGCTCGAGGGCCTCGCGGAGATTCTCGCGGGCCTCCTCCACGGTGGCTCCCTGGCTGCAGACGTCGAGTTCGGGGCAGAGAGCCACGAATCCTTCCCCCTCCGCCTGAATGATGGCTGTCATGCGATGGGTCATCGGCAATCTGCTCCCGTGGATCTCGTAATCCCCCGATTCTACGCCAAGAATGACGGTCCGGGCGAATCCCCGGCGCTCCTTCAGATCGCGCCGCGGTCTGCGAGCAACTTCACCAGCACATCGACGCACTTGGCCACCGGCCACTGGTCGGTCGGGAGGACGAGATCGGGATTCAAGGGCGCTTCGTACGGCGCGCTCACGCCGGGAAAGTGCTTCATCGCGCCCGCATCGGCCAGGGAATAGTGACCTTCGGTGTCGCGCTGCCGACAGACCTCGAGCGGGCAGGCGAGATGGACGACCAGCGCCCGCTCGCGGCCGATCCGCTCCACGGCCTTCTGCCGCACCGATTCCTCCGGGGCCACGAAGGCCGCGATGCAGAGGAGCCCGGCGTCGTTGAACAGCCGGGCGATCTCCGCGCCGCGGCGGAGATTCTCGCTCCGCTCGCCGGCCGAGAAGCCGAGATCGCGGCTGATCCCCAGCCGCAGCGACTGTCCGTCGAGGACGCTTACCGCCCGCCCCGCTTCGAACAGCCGCCGCTCGAGCGCCGCGGCGAGCGTGCTCTTGCCGGAGCCTGTCAGCCCCGTGAGGAGGAGCGTGACGGGCTTTTGGCCGAAGCGGGCCTCGCGTTCGTCTGCCGTCACGGCGCTTGCCGCCCCTTGAAGATGCTCCGCGGCCGCGTCATCCCAGTGGGAGGCGCTCCGCCCCTCTTCGGGCTCGCGGTCGAGGATCATCCCGGCGCCGACGGTGGCGTTGGTGAGTCGGTCGATGATGATGAAGGCGCCGGTGCCGCGGTTGCGCCGGTAGACGTCGTGGCAGAAGGGCTCGGAGAGCGTGATCGCGCAGCGCCCGATCTCGTTGAGGGAGAGCGCCGGCGCGTCCTGGCGGTGGAGCGTGTTGACGTCGACGCGGTAGCGGAGCGTGCTCACGGCGCCGCTGGTGACCTTCGTCGTCTGCTTGAAGAGATACTGCTTCCCAGGGAGGAGCTTCTCCTCGGCCATCCACACGACCATCGCCTCGAAGCGATTGTCGACCTTCGGCTGATTGCCCGGGCGCACGAGCATGTCGCCGCGGCTGGAATCAATTTCGTCTTCGAGCGTGAGCGTCACGCTCTGCGGCGCGAACGCCTCCTCGCATTCACCGTCGAAGGTGACGATCTGCTTCACGCGGCTCTTCTTCCGCGAGGGGAGGCTCATCACCTCGTCCCCCTTGCGGATGATGCCGGAGGCGATCGTGCCGGAGAAGCCGCGGAAGTCGAGATTCGGCCGGAGGACGAGTTGCACCGGGAAGCGGAAGTCCTCGAGGTTGCGGTCTGAGCCGATGTAAACCGTTTCCAGGAGCGTCATCAGCGGGGAGCCGGTGTACCAGGGCATGTTCGCGCTGTTGGTGACGACGTTGTCGCCTTTCAGCGCCGAGATCGGCAGGAAGTGGAGGTCGGGAAGCTCCAGGCGCGAGGCAAAGGCGGCGTAGTCGGAGCGGATCTCCTCGAAGACAGCCTGGTCGTAGCCGACGATGTCCATCTTGTTGACGGCGACGATCACATGCCGGATGCCGAGGAGCGAGACGATGAAGCTGTGGCGACGCGTCTGCGTGAGGACGCCATGACGGGCGTCGACGAGGATGATGGCCAGATCCGCCGTCGAGGCCCCCGTCGCCATGTTGCGCGTGTACTGCTCGTGGCCGGGAGTGTCGGCGATGATGAACTTGCGCTTGTCGGTGGAGAAGTAGCGGTAGGCGACGTCGATCGTGATCCCTTGCTGCCGCTCGTCCTCGAGACCATCGGTGAACAGCGCCAGATCGACCTCGCCGCCGGTCGTTCCGTAGCGCGAGGAATCCTTGGTGATCGCCGCCAGCTGATCCTCGTAGATCATCTTCGATTCGTAGAACAGCCGGCCGATGAGCGTGCTCTTGCCGTCATCGACGCTCCCGCAGGTGATGAAGCGGAGGAGCTCCTTGCGCTCGTGCTGGGCGAGGTATTCGTCGATGTCGTGGGCAATGAGCGCGGATTGATGGGACATGTCGGGTGTCGATTGGAGGTTGTGATCGCATTGGTCAGGGGTGACGGGGCACGCACCGGATGCAAGGGTCTTGAGCGGCCAGGGCCTTCAGCCACGGTCCGCCGCAGGGCCCGGCGGAACGTCAGAAGTAACCTTCTCTTTTTTTCTTCTCCATCGAACCGGCCTCATCGGAATCGATGAGCCTCCCCTGCCGTTCCGAGAACGTCGTCAGGAGCATCTCCTGGATGATCTCGGGGAGGGTCGTGGCGGTGGAGTCGACGGCGCCGGAGAGGGGATAGCATCCGAGGGTGCGGAAGCGCACCCGCCGCATCTCAGGGATCTCGCCGGGCTTGAGCGGGAGCCGGTCGTCGTCGACCATGATCATCACCCCGTCGCGCCACACGATCGGCCGCTCGGCTGCGAAGTAGAGCGGCACGATCGGGATCTTCTCGAGGTGGATGTATTGCCAGACGTCGAGCTCGGTCCAATTGGAGATCGGGAAGACGCGGATGCTCTCCCCCTTCTTGACCTTCGTGTTGTAGAGGTTCCAGAGCTCGGGCCGCTGGTTCTTCGGATCCCAGCGGTGGTGTTCGTCCCGGAAGGAAAACACCCGCTCCTTGGCCCGCGACTTCTCCTCGTCGCGGCGGGCTCCGCCGAAGGCGGCGTCGAAGCGGTGTTTGTCGAGGGCCTGCCGCAAGCTCTGCGTCTTCATGACGTCGGTGTGGACCTTGCTGCCGTGCGTGAAGGGGTTGATCCCCTGGGCCCGTCCCTCCTCGTTGACATGGACGATGAGCTTGAAGCCGAGCTCCTTGGCGACGTACTCGTCGCGGAGCTTGTACATGTCGCGGAACTTCCACGTCGTGTCGACGTGCATCAGCGGAAAGGGGGGCTTGGCCGGGAAGAAGGCCTTCTCGGCGAGGCGGATCATGACCGCCGAGTCCTTGCCGATCGAGTAGAGCATGACCGGGTTTTCAAACTCGGCGGCCACCTCGCGGATGATGTGGATGCTCTCGGCCTCGAGCTGACGGAGATGGGTGAGGTTGTAGGAGGTCATGGGCTCAATCAAAGGGCGGGGAGCGGGGATGTGTCGGCAGGCAGTTCGGCGGCTGATTGGCCGCTTTGACGTAGAACGTAGAAGCTCCACCGGGGGACGGACAGGGGGATTCGGCGCCGGCCGCTGCCAACCCGCCTGATGCCCGGCGCCCCCCATCAGCCGTCTTCAGAGCCAGACTGTCGACAGTCCACAGGCCGGGTGCTGGGATCGTCTCAGAGGGGCTGGAACAGCTGCAACTCCCCCCCTTTCGAACGATCGACAGGCCCCCTCCCCGACCCACCCAAGAAAGACCTTAAACTCCTATCGAAAAACACTTTACAGCCGAATCCGTCGGCCTTTTCTCGGCTCATCTTTGCGACAGGTGAAGGTTTGGGGGATACTTTTAAGGGTCTTGTGAGGGGTTTTGCCGCCGTGGAGAGTGCCATGGATATGCTCGTGCCAACGATCGTCCGTCAGAAGTGCCTGCGGAGTGTCCTCCCGTTCGGATCCGCATCCAGCTCTGGGGGCGTCCTGCTCTCCCGGGTGTGCGCCGCGGTTCTTGCAGCCGCGTTGCCGGCCGGCATGCTCCACGCCGCCGAGGCCGCGGTTGGCCCGCGGATCGAGGTTTCCACTGGCGAACCCTCAGGCCCGATGCATCTCATCGGCACCGAGGGGCGGCGCCAACTCGTCGTCAGCGCCTTCCAGGCGGGGACCGAGCCCGAGCGTGACGTCACCCGGCAGGCGGCCTACCGGGTTGAGCCGGAATCCCTTGCCAAGGTGACCCCCGAGGGGGTCGTCATCCCGGCGGCCGACGGACAGGGGGAGATTGTCGTCAGCGTCTCCGCCGTCCCGGGCCTCACCGACCTCCCCGAGACCCGCGTGCCGCTCGTCGTCGAGCGTTTCGGGAACGATCCGCCGGTCGAGTTCTTCGGCCGGGTCGTCCCGGTGTTCACGAAATACGGCTGTAATGGCGGTGGCTGCCATGGAAAGAGCGGCGGCCAAAACGGCTTCCGGCTCTCCCTCCTCGGCTTTGAGCCGGCTGAGGACCATGAGCATCTCGTTAAGGAGGCCCGCAGCCGGCGGATCTCTACGACCGCCCCCGACGAAAGCCTCCTCCTTCTCAAGGCGGCGGCGGTCGTCCCCCACGGCGGCGGCAAGCTCATCGAGACCGGCTCCCCTTCCTACCGTCTGATCTCGCGCTGGATCGCCGAAGGGGCCCAGCCGGGCAACCCGAATGCCCCGACCGTCGTTGGTATCGAAGTCTTCCCGACCGTTCGCGTTATGCACCCGGGGCAGTCGCAGCAGGTTCGCGTCATGGCGGTCCTCTCCGACGGCTCGCGCGAGGATGTGACGCCGATGGCCCAGTACGAGGTCAACGCCCCGGAACTGGCGAGCGTCGACAAGACCGGCCTCGTCTCGGCGGCAGAACGGGGCAACGGCCCGCCGCGGAGCGGTGTCGCTGCGCTCATGGTCCGCTACCAGAGCCAGGTGGCGGTGTTCCGGGCGACGGTGCCGCTGGAGTCACCGATCGACAGGATTCCGGACCGGAATGCCTTCGCGCGGAACTTCGTCGACGGCCACGTCCTCGACAACCTCGTGGCGCTGTCGCTCCCGCCGTCGGGACGGTGCGACGACGCCACGTTCCTCCGCCGGGCGACGATCGACATCGCCGGTCGCGTCCCCACGCTCGAAGAGACGCGGGCCTTCCTCGCCGACTCCGATCCCAACAAGCGCGACAAACTCGTCGACCGGCTCCTCGACAGCCCCGACTACGCCGACACTTTCGCCAACAAGTGGTCGTCGATCCTGCGGAACAAGCGGACCGACGACGCCCTCCACCGCCACGGCAGCTATTCCTTCCACGAGTGGATCCGCTCGAGCCTGGCGGAGAACAAGCCCTACGACCAGTTCGTCCGCGACATCGTCACCGCCTCCGGCGAGGCCGGCGGCAACCCGGCCACGATCTGGTATCGGCAGGTGGTCGACACCAACCAGCAGGTTGAGGATCTCTCGCAGCTCTTCCTGGGCCTGCGCCTCCAGTGCGCCCGCTGCCACCACCACCCGTTCGAGAAGTGGAGCACCGCCGACTACTACCAGCTCTCCGCGTTCTTCTCGCGGATCGGCCGGAAGAAGGGTGCCCAGCCGGGCGAAGACCAGATCTTCCACAACCGCGGCCCGGCGCAGGCGGCCGGCCCCAAGGCCACCCATCAGGCAGCGGTCCTCGGTGGCAAGCCGGCCGAGCTCGCCGCCGACGTCGATCCGCGGACGGCGCTCGTCGACTGGATGACCACGCGCGACAATCCGTTCTTCGCTCGCTCGATCGTCAACCGCTACTGGAAGCACTTCTTCTCACGCGGGCTGGTCGAGCCGGAAGATGACATGCGGCTCACGAATCCGCCCACGAACCCCGCCCTCCTCGACGCCCTCGCTGCCGATTTCGTCCAGCATGGCTACGACCTCAAGCATCTCGTGCGGACGATCTGCCGGTCGAACACCTATCAGCTCTCCGCCGAGCCGAACGAGTTCAACGCCGAGGATCGGCAGAGCTTCTCGCGCTTCTATCCGCGCCGGCTCCCCGCCGAGGTGGCCCTCGACGCCATCGACACGCTCACCGGCAAACAGACCGCCTTCGGCGGCACGCTTGCCGGCACTCGGTCGATCCAGCTGCCCGACCCCAACTTCGGCAACTACTTCCTCACCGTCTTCGGCCGCCCCAACGGCGACAGCGCCTGCGAATGCGAACGGGTGTCGGAGGCGAATCTCGCGCAGAGCATCCACCTCATCAATTCGGCCGACATCCTCGGCAAGCTCGGGGGGGATGGCCGGGCTTCGAAGCTCGTCGCCGATCAGGGGCGTGATGATGCTGCGAAGGTCGCGGAACTGTACTTGGTGTCGTTCTCCCGGCCGCCGTCGGCGGAGGAGAACGGGCTCGTCCAGAAATACCTCGAGGGTCACGGCGACAACCGTCAGGCTGCCTACGAGGACGTCATCTGGTCGCTGCTCAACACCAAGGAATTTCTCTTCAACCACTGATTCCATTCACCAAGGGACCGTTCGACCCCTGGGTGGGGCCGATCGGGGGCAGACGGCCCCCGATCCAGATTGCGGACCGGCAGCGAAGCCACGGACGGCCAGCGGTGCTGCGCCGCCCCCTCCCACGGAACGCACCATCATGAGATTCCACCGCTTCCTCCCCGCGGTCATTCTGGCGATCGCTGGCCTGCTCGCCCCGACCGCGGCCACCGCCGACTTCCCCCGCGCGGCACTTTTCTACCTCCAGCCAACCGGTGGCCAGCAGGGCTCGCAGGTCACCGTCACGCTCCTCGGCGTCGACCTCGACGACCTCGAGAAGCTCATCTTCTCCCATCCCGGCATCTCGGCCATGCCGGAGATGACCGCACCGACGGAGTTCGACCCGCAGCCCCGCGCCATCCCGCGGAAGATGGTCATCACGATCGCCCCCGACGTGCCGGCCGGGCTGTATGACGTCGTCGCCGTCGGCCGCTACGGGGCGAGCAACCCACGCGCGGTCCTCGTCGGCACCACGGCCGAAATCACGAAGGCTGGCGAGCCCGACAGCCCTGCCAAAGCGCAGGAGGTGGCCGCCGACGCGACGATCACCGCACGCCCCGCGGCGGGC
>CAMCCR010000147.1 GCA_945873085.1 Candidatus Kuenenia stuttgartensis
CCGAATTATCAGCTGGGGAACAACTACGGCGTCATCTCGCTCGTCAACGGTGTCGTCGGCGCCAACTGGGAGTGGGGGAAGCGCTCGACGCTCACCGCCGCCTACGTGACGCCGCTGGGCGGGGGCGTCGACCGGTGGTTCGATGGCGAGGTTCGGATGTTCTACAACTGGCGCTTCGGACCCCAGTCGAACCTGACGCGCGCCCAGTTCTGATCGCTGTCTGCCCCGTGGGAAAAGGTGCCAGCCACCAAATCTGGCTCCTCCCGTACGGACTCAAGCGGAGCTTCGGGGTCGCCCGGGTCCCGTCGCCGGACGCTCGCTTCGGCCTTCGTGGCCTCCGCTCGATCGGACCCGCCTGCGCTCCGCCATCCATGGCTCCGCTTGCCGGCTACGCCGGCTCTCGGAACACGGGCGACCCCTCGCCAGCGGGCACACTCTGGTGGCTGGTTGTTGCCAACGCGCAGGCGAGGCGGGGATCGGCGAACGCTTGAGGAGAGAGGAGGTGCCTCCGACGAACGACGAAACTTTTGCCGGCCCCGCCGATGAACGACCCACAGGCCCGGGACCCACTTGGCCTCCCTGATCCTGGGCCAAAGCGCGGTGATTGGTTCGCCACGAGCGCTCGACCTTCCGAACTCGAAGCGAGGTTAAGGCCAACAGAGAAAGCCAAGCCAGCAGCTCGCTGCCGTCAAAGCCAACTCCCCTCACCGCCACTCATCGATCAGATTCGCCACGAGCGCCGTCCAGCCCGTTTGGTGGCTTGCCCCCAGGCCGGTGCCGTCGTCGCCGTGGAAATACTCGAAGAATTGCAGCTCGTCACGCCAGGCCGGGTCGTCGGGGAAGCGCGGGTTGGGGCCCCACACCGGGCGGCGACCGGAGCTGTCGAGAAGGAAGATCGACTTCAACCGGGTCGCGATGTCGGCGGCGACACCCTTGATCGCGATCGGACGGTGGCCCGACGCGGGAGTGGCGACGGTGAACTCCGGGCCGAAGGCCTTGCCGAGCTTCCGCAGGCTCTCGATGATCAGGAATGTCGTCGGAAACCAGACCGGCCCGCGCCAGTTTGAATTGCCCCCCTTGAGCTTCGACTCGGCCTCAGCCGGCTCGTAGTCGACCCGCATCCCGTCGTACTCGAACGGCTCCCGGACATGATGCCGCGAGAGGGACCGGATCCCGTGCGGCGAAAGAAACTCCTCTTCGTCGTGGAGGTGAACGAGGATCCGCCGGAGCTGATCGACATTGACGATCGTGAGAAGGTGCGTCGTCGAGCCGTCGGGCTGGGTGATCCGGTGGATCACGTCGGCGGAGACGTCGCGGCGGTTGGCGAGAAACCAATCGAGGTTCCAGCGAAACTCGCGGAACGGGGCGATCCAGGCTTCCTCGAGGCGCTCGACGGCAAACAGCGGAATCAGTCCGACGAGCGAGCGGACGCGGAACGGCGTCGAACGGCCGTCGGCGTGGCGGAGGATGTCGTAAAAGAAGCCGTCTTCCTCGTCGAAGAGCGAGCAGCCCTTCGATCCCATCCGCTTCATCTTCATCGCCGAGGCGATGTAGGTGTAGTGCTGGAGGAACTTCGAGGCGAGCCCCTCATAGACCGGGTTGTCGTGGGCGAGCTCGAGGGCGATCCGCATCATCGCCAGGGAAAACATCCCCATCCAGCCGGTGGCGTCTGACTGCTCGAGCGTTGCGCCCCCCTCGGGGCGTCGGCTGCGGTCGAAGACGCTGATGTTGTCGAGGCCGAGGAAGCCCCCCTCGAAGACGTTGTTCCCCTCGCGGTCGACCTTGTTGACCCAGCTTGTGAACGTCAGCAGGAGCTTGTGGAAGCAGCGCTCGAGCCAGGCGCGATCGGCCGTGCCGTGGCGGCGCTTCTCCATGCCGTACACGCGCCACACCGCCCAGGCATGGACCGGCGGATTGAGATCGCTGAACTCCCACTCGTAGGCCGGGAGCTGGCCGCTGGGATGCTGAAACTGCTCGAAGAGGAGGAGCCAGAGCTGATCCTTGGCGAAGGCCGGGTCGACGAGCGCCAGCGGAAGGCAGTGGAAGGCGAGATCCCAGGCCGCAAACCAGGGGTATTCCCAGGTGTCGGGCATCGAGAGGATGCGGTGCGAGTTGAGATGCCGCCAGTGCTGGTTGCGGATCGTCGCCCGCTCCGGCGGTGGCGGCGCGGTCGGGTTGTCGCCATCGAGCCAGGCGGCGACGTCGAAAATGTAGGTCTGTTTTGACCACAGCAGACCGGCGAGCGCCCGGCGCTGCACATGCCGCTCGTCCTCGCCGGCTGTCGCCGGGGCGACACCGGCGTAGAAGGTGTCGGCCTCGGCCTGCCGCAGCGCGATCGATTCGTCGACCAGCGCCACGAGCGCCTCCCCCTCGAGCGCCTCTGGCTGCCGGTCTGAGAGAAGGAGATGGACCGCCACCGTTCCCCAGGCCGGGATCTCAAAGCGGCGGTGGAGCGTGGCCTTGGTGCCCTGGAGAGCAGGGTTCACCGCGCTCGGGTCGGCCGCGCAGATCGCCCGGTGGAAGGCGTCTTTGGTGTGGGGGGAATGGCTCACAGCCCCCGCGCCGTAGACGGCCGGCATGTTCGTTTCGTTGTCGGTGAACAGCGGGGCGTCGTCTGGCGCGGCGGTAGCGAGGAGCCAGCGCTTTCCGAGGCGGGCCGAGGGGGGGAGACGCGAAGGGATCTCGGCCCGGGCGTCGTCGGCCACCAGGCAGATCGTGCCGGGAAGAGAAGGGGCGAGGCCGATCTCGGGCGTCGGGAGCGGGGAGGCTCCCCACGCCCAGGTGTTGCGGAACCAGAGCGTGGGGAGGATGTCGAGCCGAGCTGTGTCGGGGCCGCGGTTGGTGGCGGTGATCCGGATGGCGATCTCCTCCGGCCCGCGCTTCGCATACTCGATGACGATGTCGAAATAGCGGCCGTCGTCGAAGACCCCCGTGTCGGCCAGTTCAAACTCCGCCCCGCTTCCCTGCCGGGCGACGTTTTCGGCGACGAGGCGGGAATAGGGGAAGGGGGCTTGGGGATAGCGGTAGAGGAGGCTCATGAAGGAGTGGGTCGGCGTGTTGTCGACATGCACCCACCACTCCTTGGCATCCTCGCCATGGTTCCCCTCCCAGGGGGTGACGCCGAACAAACGCTCCTTGAGATGCGTATCAGCACCGTTCCAAAAGGCCGGGGCGAAGCAGAGGATCTGGTAGCGGTCGGAGAGCCCGGCGATCCCGTCCTCCCCCCAGCGATAGGCCTTGGCCCGGGAGTGGTCGTAGGTGAGATAGTTCCAGGCATCGCCGTCGCGGGAGTAGTCCTCCCGGACGGTCCCCCAGGCGCGGTCGGCGAGGTACGGCCCCCACCGGCGCCAGCCCCCCGATTCGTCGGTGATCTGCCCGAGACGCTGCTGTTCCGGATTCAAGGCATCGACCCCGCGGGAGGCTGGTGGCGGTTGCATCGACGGCGCCGATTGTTCCGCCCCATCCTCCGGGGAGGGCGGACGTGATCGTGGAGGTCGATGGAGGTCAAGGGTAGCTTGGGGAAAAGGGCAATTCAGCCGGTCGGGTGGGAGCAACGACGATGATGGCTTCTTGGCAGGGATGGTGGGGGAAAACCGCCCTCAAGCGGGCCAAGCGGCCGCGCCACTGCCACTCCCCGGCCCGCCTCGGGACCGAGGGACTCGAGCCGCGGGCGATGCTCGCTGCCGACCAGCTTTCGACCGTCGAGGTCGAGGCGCTCCTGAATCGCGCCAGCGCCGTTACCCCGAGCAACGACGCCATCATTGCCGTCGTCGACTGCACCGGGCAGATCCTTGGCGTGCGGACCGAGTCGGATGTCAAATTCGCCGACAACAAAACGCTCGGGTTTGCCATCGACGGGGCGGTCGCCAAGGCCCGCACCGGCGCCTTCTTCTCCAACACCCAGGCGATCCTCACCGCGCGGACCGTCAGCCACATCAGCCAGAGCACCATCACGCAGCGCGAGATGCAGGCTGACCCCAACAGCACGATCGACACGATCACGGGGCCGGGCTATGTGGCACCAGTCGGCCTCGGCGGAACCTTCCCCCCGGGGATCATCAACACGCCGCTGGTCGATCTGTTCGGGATCGAGCACACAAACCGGGTGAGCGTGCTCAAGCCGGGAGTCTCCGCGGCGAGTCCGTTCGATCCGGCAAACTTCATCATCGATCGCAGGTCGTACTCCGCCCAGGTGGCTGGCACCTACGGGGCCGTCGGCTCGCAGGCGGGCCAGCCCCCCCAGCCGATCGCCCGCGGCATCGCCACGCTTCCCGGCGGGATCGCCATCTACCGCGCCAACACCAACGAGGTCATCGGCGGACTGGGGGTGTTTTTCCCCGGGAAGGATGGGACGGCGAGCTTCGAGCAGGGGTTTGTCGCCACCGCCACGCAGACCAGGCAGAACCGGCTCAACGCGCCAAAGGCACTCGAGGCCGAGCTGATCGCGCTTGAGACGCTTCTCCCGATGAACGTCGGGAAGCCGGCGGTGATCGACGTGCCGCTCGTCGGGGGCTCGAAACTCGCGACCATCACGCTCGCGCCCGCCGACATCATTGTGCGGGCCGGGGGGATCAAACTTCCGCTTACCGCACCGCTCTCTGTTTCCCAGACCCAAGGACTCGTCAACAAGGTCAACAACGCCGCGAGAATCAACCTCGGCGGGATCGCCCTGCAGAGTTTTGGCCCCCAGGCCGGCCCGCTTGGCGTGCAGACGCTGTTCACGCTGGCTGGCAAGCTCGGCCCCGGCAAGGTCAGCGGCAGCGATCAGCCGGTCAAGGGAGTCTTGACCGTTCTGCCGGGCAAGCTCCAAGCCGACGGCTGGATCGTCCCGGCGACGGCGGGGAGCGAGCTGACGGCGGCCCAGGTGAAGGGGATCATCGATCACGGGATCGTCGAGTCTGATAAGACCCGGGCCCAGATCCGCATCCAGCCGACCGGCACGAAGATGGTGCTGGCGGTGAGCGACTTCAATGGCACCATCCTCGGGCTCTACCGGATGCCTGGTGCCACCGTGTTCTCGATCGACGTCGCCGTCGCGAAGGCGCGAAACACCGTCTACTACGCCTCGGCCGATCTCCAGCCGGCCGACCAGGCCGGCTCGGTCCCCAAGCTGACGGCGTTCACCAACCGCACCTTCCGCTACCTCGCCTCGGCCCACTATCCCTCGGGCAACACCGCCGCCGGCCCGGGGGCGTTCTCGATTCTGAAGGATGCGGGGATCAACCCGAAGACCGGGCTGAACATCGGCCCGCCGAGACCGGCCAATACGTTCACCACGGTGCTCGGGTACGACTCCTTCAACACCGGCAGCAATTTTCACTCCACGACGATGCCTCGGGAAAACCAAAACGGCGTCGTCTTCTTCCCCGGCAGCACGCCCCTCTATGTGGGGCGAAAGCTGTCGGGCGGATTCGGTGTCAGCGGGGACGGCGTCGATCAGGACGACGTCGTCACCTCCTACGCCGCCGCCGGAAGCCCCCAGGGGAACTTCAATGCCCCGACCGATCTGCGGGCCGACAACTACCTCGTCAGCAGGATCCGCCTGCCGTACGTGAAGTACTCGCGGAATCCGTTCACCGGGGCGTCGTGACGCCGACAGCGCTGTCGAGAAAGAGCGGGCCGTCGTGCCGCTCGAGCGCCGCGCGGGCGGTGGCTGAGGCTTTTTGGAGCCCGGCGAGCGAGAGCGGCCCGCGGTGCGCGGCGAGCCGGGCGGCCGCTTCGTCGTCGAGCTCCGTCAGCCCGTCGAGCCCGAGGGTGCCTGAGTGGCCGGCGAGGGCTGCGGCCGTGGCGGCATCGAGCCCGACGAGCCCTTCGAGATAGAGAGCGCCTGAAACTCGCGCGAGCTCCCCGGCAGCCGCTGCGGAGAGCCGGCGAAGTGAGCCATACTCGCGCCGCCCATCGGCCACCAACCGGGCCGCGAGCGCCGCGGTGCTGAGGGCCTCGAGGCGATCGACCCGCACCGGACCGCGATGACGGGCAAGCGCTGCCTCGGCCTCCGGCTCGAGCTCGCGCAGCGCCGAAAGCACAACCTCGCTTGTGTGGGGCTCGAGCGCCTCGGCGGCGCCAGCATCGAGCGCTGTGAGAGCATCGAGCTTGAGCTCCGCCGGGTGATGGGCCAGGAGCGAGGCCAAGGGCGTGGAGAGGGCTGTTGCCGTCTCGGCCCCCGCCGCGATGGCATCGAGGGAGAGCGGGCCAGGGGCGGTGGCGAGGATGGCGGCGGCCTCGTCGGTGATCGATTCGAGCCGGGAGAAATCGCGCCGCCCGGCGTCGAGGAGGCGGTGGGCGAGGGGGGCGGTGGCCAGCGCCTCAAGCCCGGCGAGGGAAGGGGGAGGAGCCGCGGCTGCCGCGACGATCGCTTCCACTTCGGGCGCGAGCCGCACGAGACGGTCGAAGTCGCGCGTTCCCTCGGCGATCAGCCGGGCGGCGAGCGCCGGGCTGTCGATCGACTCGAGCCGGGGGAGGACGAGCGCGCCGTCGTGCCGGGCGAGGAGCGCGGCGCGGCCGGCGGGGAGCGATGTGGCGCTCGTTGCCGCGGCAGCGAGGGCGCCGAGCCGGAGGGGGCCGGGGTGGCGGGAGAGCGCCGCGGCGACGTCGTCGGCGGGATCGACGAGGGCGGAGAGATCGAGCGGCTCGCCGCAGCTGGCAAGCGCCGCGGCAGCGTCTGGGGAGAGCGTTTCCACACGCGCGAAGTCCTGCCGCCCGGCGGCGAGAAGGGAGGTCGCAAGCGGAGCCGACTCGAGCGCCCGCAGGCCAGGCAGCTCGATCGGGCCGCGATGCCGCGCAAGGGCCTCGGCGGCGGCAGGATCGAGGCGGGCGACAGCGGGGAGCGCGAGGGGGCCAGCGTGTGGCTCGAGCGCCCCGAGCAAGTCGGGAGCGGGCTCGACAAGGCTCGCAAACTCAAGCCGGCCGGGGTGGCTGGCAAGCGCTGCCGCCGATTCGGCGTCAAGGGAGGCGAGGCGCTCGAAGACGAGGGGGCCATCGTGGCGGGCGAGCAACCGGGCCCGGGATGGGGCGAGGAGCGGGGCGGAGCGTGCCTCGGCGGCGAGGCTGTCGAGGCGGAGGGGCGTGGGGGGGGCGGCGAGAAGCGCCGCGGCCTCGTCGCCGAAGGTCGTGACGAGGGAAAAGTCGCGGCGGCCGTCGGCGAGGAGCCGGCCTGCGAGGGATGGAGTGGGAATCGTCGTCAGGCCGTCGAGCGAGAGCGGGCCAGGGGTGGCGGCGAGGAGATCGGCGACGGCGGCCGACGGGGCCTCGAGCGCTGGGAGATGAAGGCCGTCGCGATGCCGGCCGAGCACTTCGGCAAGCGCGGGATCGAGCGTGGTGAGCCGATCGAGCGAGAGGGGGCCGGCCTGGCGGACGAGAAGCCGGGCGAGCGCCGGGGAGAGGGTTTCGGCCGAACGCGACCGGGCCACGAGCGCCGCAAGCGCCACCGGGCCGGCGTGCTGATCGAGGGCGATTGCCGCGTCGTCGGGGATCAGCCAGGCCCCGTCGAGGAGGAGCGGCCCGTCGTGCGTGGCGAGGGCGGCTGCGACCTCGGGGGCGATCGATGCCAAGCCGGAGAGATCGACGGTGCCGGGGAACCGGGCCAGCTCGGCCG
>CAMCCR010000148.1 GCA_945873085.1 Candidatus Kuenenia stuttgartensis
GTGGGAGGTGTCGAGGCCGATGATGCCGACGCGGATCGGCTTCCCTGGTGGCGCCGGCTCCGCGGCCGTCGCCCACGCCGCCGACAGGCCCACGAGCACCGCCGCCACCATTTTGCCCGTCGCTGCGTTCGCCGCTTGCATACCATCTCCCCCGAGTGCGTCCCCCGGCCGCAGCGCTACCGCGCCGCCCCGGGCCGGGGGAGCCGTCATCGTAGCCGACCAGCCCGCCACACGGCGGTATACTCGCGCGCCAGGCCTTTGACGCCACTCGAGCCCCAGGTCACATGAGCCCACCGATGGACATCCACATCCACGACGATCCCGCGTCGCTCGGCCGCGCCGCCGGCCTCGAAGCCGCCGCGGCCCTCCGCGCCGCCGTCGCTGCCCGGGGGAGCGCCACGTATGTCGTCGCCACCGGGGCCTCACAGTTTGAGACGCTCGCCACGCTCACCGGCGAAGACGTCCCGTGGGAGAAGATCACGATCTTCCATCTCGACGAATACGCCGGCCTGAGCGACACCCATCCAGCGAGCTTCCGGCGCTATCTCCGCGAGCGGCTCCTCGAGCGTCTGCCGCGGCCGCCGGCCGCGTTCCACGGCATCGATGCTTCGCGCGACGCCGCCGCCGAATGTCAGCGGCTCGCGGCCCTCGTGCCGGCCGGCGCCTTCGACGTCGCCACGATCGGCATCGGTGAGAACGGCCATCTCGCCTTCAACGACCCGCCGGCCGATTTCGACACCCTTGCCCCCTATCTCGTCGTCCGCCTCGACGAGGCCTGCCGCCTCCAGCAGGTGGGGGAGGGATGGTTTGCGGGGCTCGCCGAGGTGCCGACCGAAGCGATCTCGATGGGGGTGCGGCGGATCCTCGCCACCGATTTGATCGTCTGTTCGGTGCCCGATAGCCGCAAGGCGGCCGCCGTCCGCGATGCGATCGTCGGGCCGCTCTCCCGCGACTGTCCGGCGTCGATCCTTCGGACGCACGCGGCACTGTCGCTCCATCTCGATCGCCCCGCCGCGGCCCTCCTCCCGCCGGGCTGAGCTGCCCCGCGCGGGCATCGCTCCCTGATGAGCCTCGACCATGCCTGCTCCCCTCGATCTCCAGCTCAACGGCTACCACGGCCTCGACTTCGGCGCCGCGGATCTCACACAAAAGCGGCTCGCGGGCATCTGCCGGGCCTACCGGGCCGACGGCGGCGGCCGGTTTCTGGCGACGGTGATCACCGACTCGCTTCCCATCCTCGAGCGCCGCATCGGGGCGCTCGCCGACTGCCTCGAGGCCGACGCGGCGATCCGCGACACCGTCGCCGGGATCCATGTCGAGGGGCCGTTTATCAGTGCCGAGCGTGGCTTTGTCGGTGCCCACCCGCCCGAGCATGCCTGCGAGGCGAGTCCCGCCGCGATGGAGCGGCTTCTCGAGGCGGGGCGGGGGCATGTGCGGATGGTGACGCTCGCCCCGGAGCGTGATCCCTGCTTCCGCACGATCTCATTGCTCGCCAGCCGGGGCGTACTCGTCGCGGCCGGCCACTGCGATCCGTCGCTCGAGGTGCTCCGCGACGCCTGCGCCGCGGGGCTTTCCTGCTTCACGCATCTCGGCAACGGCTGCCCCCATCTCCTTCCCCGCCACGACAACATCCTCCATCGGGTGCTCGCCTGCGAGGAGTTCCCGTTTGTGACCCTCATCGCCGACGGCGTCCATCTGCCGCCGTTCCTCTTGGGCGCGATGCTCCGCTGGCTGGGGCCCGACCGGGCGATCGTCGTCTCCGATGCGACGGCCGCGGCGGGGATGGGCATGGGGACGTTCCAGCTCGGCGGGCAGACGGTCATCGTCGGCGAGGATGGCGCGGCCTGGTCGGCTGACCGCACGCACCTTGTCGGCTCGACAGCGACGCTTTCCGATCTGCGGCGCGTCCTCGCCGACGTGGGTCAGACCCCCGCGGCGATCGACCGGCTCCTCACCACCAATCCCCACCGCGCCCTCGCCGCCGCCGCCGCCCGCGGCTCCTACGCTCCGTGAACTGAGGCGACGATGCTCGGCAATATCACGAAAAAGCGGTTCGGAAGGCCATCGACGAGGTGAACCAATGGCGAAAGGCGACCGATACGTGAAGGTGGTCGAGTGGTCGGACGAAGACAACTGCTTCATCGGCAGCTGCCCGGAGTTGTTCCTCGGCGGTTGCCACGGTGAGGATGCCAAGCAGGTCTTCGCCGAGCTCTGCGAGCTCGTGGAGGAAGCCATCGAAACGTTCGAGGAGGCCGGCAAACCATTGCCGCAGCCGTTGTCTCGAAGCGAGTTTGGAAACCTCTTGCAGCGGTCTGCATGATCTCCGCGTGAAAACGTGAGGGCCCGTCAGTCCTCGTCGTCGGGCTCCGCGTCACGTTCCGCGTCGAGCTCGGCCTTGAGCTCCGCTGCGTCCTCTACCGCTGCGGTGCGGTCGGCACAGAACCAGGCCAGCCGGCCGAGGAGCCGGAAGTAGATCAGCCACACCAGGCTCGACATCACGCTCACGATCGCGATCGCCGCGTTTCCCCACAGCTGCCCGCCCCCACCTGCCGGCATGGCGAGCACCGAAATGGTCGCCGCGGCGAGGAGGAGGAGGGCCGTCGAGAGATAAAACTTCCCCCAGCCGCCCGGCGCCACCCAGAACGTGCGGAGGGTTGGGAGCGAGACAACGTCGAACAGCGCGCCGTTCTCGAGCAGCGAGAGAAGCACGACGGGGAAGAGGAAGAAAAACCCCACCGGCACGCCGCCATCGCTCGGGCTTCCGGCCTGCCGCGACATCCAGGCCAGGCCCACAAGCGGCGCCACGCTGATGCCGACGGCTGTGGCAATCACGAACGTCTCGCCGATCCAGTCGAGAAACGCTGCGGTCGGCCAACGCACGATCCGATCGCAGCCGTTGGCCGTGTCCCCCACGACCGCGAGCGCACAGGCCCCGGCCACCGCGAACCAGGTCACGAAGGCAAACACCGTCAGCACGGTGAACATCGCGCCGAGAAACGAGAGCCGGCCGTCGGCGCTTGCCATCAGCCGGAGACTCTCGCGCACAAGCACACCGACCGCAAATGCCAGTAGCGAGAGCAGCACCGTGCGACCGCGGACGCCGGCAGAGAAGGGAAAGCTCCACGTGCCGGTGAGAAACGGCCGCTCAGGGAGCCGGGGACGATGCGCACCGCGCTTCTTTTTCATCGGCCCACCTCTCGCGCTGGCGATGTTTCCGGGCTCACGCCCTCTCGGAATCATCGCGGAGCATCACCACCTCGACTTCATCCCCAGCCTCGGCCCGACGGACCCCGGCGGGCAGCGCGAGATAGGCATCGGCAACCGCCAGCCCGACCAGATCGGAGGAGCCCGTCCAGGGGAGCGGATGGGCGACAAGGCTGCCGTCGTCGGCCGATTCGAGCCGGCACGGCGCGTAGACCGGCCGATCCTCGGCCCCCTTCGCCGCGCCACCGAGCCGCGCCCGCCGCCGCGGCAAAGACAAGCGCCCCTGCGGCCAGCCGAGGAGGGAAGCAAGCGCCGGCCGGACGAAGAGATCGAAGCAGACAAGGCTCGAGGCCGGATTGCCGGGGAGCCCGAAGACGAGGCACCGCCCTCCCACGCCGGGGCGTGTGAAGATGCCAAACCACACCGGCTTCCCCGGCTTGAGACGGACCTTGTGGAAGATCTTCTCGACGCCACAGCGGCGGAAGGTGTCGGGGACGAGATCGAGATCGCCTGCCGACACGCCACCGGAGAGGAGGAGAATGTCGGCGGCAAGCCCCTGCGCGACCGCCGCCCGGAGCGGCTCCGGCCGATCGACGACCGTCCCGAGGGCCACCGGCTCGCCACCGAGGGCGGCGACGGCCGCGGCGAGCATTGGGCCGTTGGAATTGCGCGTCTGACCGAAGCGGGGCAGAGCCTCGGGCGCGACAAGCTCGCTCCCCGTCGAGAGGATCGCCACGCGCGGCCGCGGCACGACCACGACATGCGTCGCCCCCGCCTCGGCCGCGAGCCCCACCGCTGCCGGCGAGAGGAGCGTGCCGGCCGGGAGCACCTCCGTGCCTGCCCGAAACGCACAGCCCTGGAGGCCGACATGCTGCCCGGTGCGAAATCTCGGATCGTGGAGCCGCACGACCCCACCGGCATGCACCCCGGCCGTCCCCTCGACGGCAGACTCGATCGGCACGACTGCATCGGCTCCCGTCGGAACCGGCGCCCCGGTCATGATCCGGGCGCAGGAGCCGGAGCGGATCTCGAGGGTCGAGGCATCGCCGGCCGCGAGATCGACGACGACATCGAGCGACACTGTCGCCGCGCTCCCCCCGGCCCCATCGACCATGTCAGCCGAGCGGACAGCGAAGCCGTCCATCATCGCCCGGTCCCACGGCGGGGAATCGACGTCGGCGACGATCGGCTCGATGAGCCTCCGTCCGCGCCCCTCCTCCAGCCGCACCCGCCGCGGCGGAAGGAGGCGGGCGTCCGCAACGACATGGCCAAGCGCCGCTTCGAGATCGATCATCGCCTTTTTTCGAGCGGCAGCCCGCCCCTCCAGTGGCATCGCGGGCCCGAGATTCAGACGGTGGCCGCGGCCGACGAGAGAGCCGCCGGGATGGCGCCTGAGCCGACCGCGAGGAAGGCGCGGAGGAGATCGTAGCCCGCGGGGGTGAGGAAGCTCTCGGGGTGGAATTGCACGCCATAGATCGGCAGCGTGGCATGGCGGACGGCCATGATCTCGCGTGAGCCGTCGGGGGCGGTCGACCAGGCGTCGACATGGAACTCCCGCGGCAGGGTCGGCGGATCGATGACGAGGCTATGGTAGCGCGTCGCCTCGATCGGGCTCGGAAGGCCCGCAAACAGCCCCTGCCCCGAATGCTCGATCCGGTCGACCTTGCCATGCATGAGCCGCTTGGCCCGGACGATCTTGCCGCCGAACACCTGCCCGATCGCCTGATGGCCGAGACAGACGCCAAGGATCGGCATCCGGCCGGCAAAGCGGCGGACGGCGTCGCAGGAGATCCCCGCCTCGTCGGGCGTGCAGGGGCCGGGGGAGATGACCAGATGGCTCGGGGCGCGGGCGGCGATTGCGTCGCAATCGATCTGGTCGTTGCGATGGACCTCGATCGGCACGCCGGCGGCGATCTCGCCGATCCGTTGGACGAGGTTCCAGGTGAAGGAGTCGTAGTTGTCGACAAGGAGGATCATCGGCTTCACCCCAGAAGTTCCGAGGGATGCCCCTCGCGGTCGACCAGCGGCAGGACGTGCGGCTTGTAGATCGTCGTGTAGGCCTCGGCAACGCGATGGGCCTCGAGGGCTTCGGCCGACGCCCAGTGCTCGACGAGGACGAAGCGCCGCGGCTCGACGGTCGAGTGGTAGACGTCGAACTTCAAACACCCGGGCTCCGTGAGACTGCCGCGCCGCTGCTGGGAGAGGAGGTCGCGGACGCGGGGGACGTCGGCCGGATCGCGGACGAGGATCATCACGGTGAGGCAGAGCATGGCGGATTCCTCCAAGGAGGCCCTAGCCTACCAGCAGTTTGGCCGCCGGCGGCGCGACCCAGTCGCCCCTCCGGGCGAGGATGCGGAGATAGGGGGGGAGGAAGGCAGCCCGGTCGGCAAACGACCCCGGCTCGGCCCCCGACCGCGTGTGATCGGGCTCGCAGAGATCCTCGATGACAAACCCCGCCGCGCAGATCCCGCCGACAAGCGCCGAGAGCCCGTGGAAAAACTCCTGCGTCCCCGGCTCGCGGAGCCGCGAGGGCGGGGCTGGGGGGAGCGGCTCGCGGCGGTCGGCACGGTGCTCGAGCTCCCACCGCCCGCCGGGGCCGGGGGCGAGGGCAGCCTGAAGGCTTGCCGGATGTTTGTGCTGGCTCACATACCGCCCGCCCGGCCGGGTCACCCGCGCCACCTCGCGGAACACGTTTCCGACCTCGGGCACGTAGCAGGTGCTCACCGGATGGATGACGAGATCGAAGCGGGCCGTGGCGAACATCCGCAGATCGTCCATCGAGGTCTGGACGATCTCGAGATCGAGCCGCCGCTCGGCCGCCACCTGCCGGTCGAGGGCGAGCATCGCCGGGGAGAGATCGACGACGGTCACCCGTGCTCCGGCGGCTGCATAGAGGGGGCCATGCTTGCCGCCACCGGCCGCCAGGCAGAGGAGCTCGAGGCCATCGAGCCGCGCCGGGAGCCACGGCCTCCCCGTCGGCCCGCCGCTCCCCAGCCAGCGGCGTGGATCGTCGAACGCCTCGTCGACGGCCGGGCGGGCGAGGGCCGCCTGCGCGGTCGCTAGTCGGTCCCAGGCGCGGGCATTGCAGGCCAGCGCCGCCTCACGCCGCTGCTGGTCGGTGGGATCGTGCATCAGGGGGCTCGTCATCCTCTGCTGACTTTTCCACCGGCTCAATCGCGGTCGTAGAGGGCGTCGCGGGTGGCCGGGTCGCGCGGCTCGCCGTCACAAACAAACCCCAGCTTCTTCCGCTCCATGAGCGCCGCCTGCTCGGCGGTGAGCCAGGTGTCGCCGGGAACGTCGACGGCGAACACCCACGGCCGCGACTCGATGTGGCCGTCGAGGAAGCAGACGTTGGCCTGCGTGGCATGACGGAAGTGGACAGTGGGGAAATTGCCGCTGGGGGGGACGAGGCCGCCGAGGTTCTCGAGAAACTTCAGGTCGTAACGCACCTGGGCGCTGTCGGCGAAGGCAATCGTCCGCTGCGTTTCAAGGACACTCGCGAGCTTGAAGCGCCGGTCGCGGTCTTCCAGCTTCGGGGTGTAGTTGGCGTCGTAGCCGATGACCGTCCCGGGCCCGAGGGCGGGGTTGTAGTCGTAGCCGCTGCACATCGTGCCGTAGGTCAGCGTGTCCACCTGCCCCGGTCCGAACGACGGGCACTGGTAGACGGCGACATTCCCCTCCAGGTACGGCGTGAGGAGGCCGGAGGTGAAATCAACCCCCTCGGGGCCGCCGGCCGGGTCTGCTGAGACGGTGCCGAACCAGTAGCGACTGCTGCCCGGGTAGGGATATTCGCCGGCGAGCGTGCCGGCGATCCGCCGGGCGTCGTCGAGCTTCAGCGGCGGCAGCCGGCCGCGCTGCGCGTCGGTGAACAGCTGCACGGCCAGGCCGAGCTGGCGGAGATTGCTCGAGCAGGCGGCCGTGCGGGCAGCTTCTCGGGTCGCCTGGACGGCCGGGAGGAGGAGCCCGAGGAGGACCCCGATGATCGAGATCACGACGAGGAGCTCGACGAGCGTGAAGGCCCGCGGCCAACGCGGTGCCGGCGGAATGCAACCGGGAATCAGCGAACCAACGACAGCCCCGCCCACGGGGGCGACCAACGGGCGCACGGGGAGCGCAGCGAACAAAGAGCCGAACATGAAAGCCTCCTCGGGCGGTGCCGGGCCCCGCCCTGCCGACGCTGATCCCGTCCCCACGCTCCGCCTGCGGACTGCCAAGCGCGCAGCCAACCGCGGAACTCCAGACCGGGATCTTCGCCGACTCCTTCCTCCACAGCCCCGCGCGCGCGGGACGTGCCCGTGGTGCCGCCCTCGCAGCCCTCACGCGCTCCTGGGACGATT
>CAMCCR010000149.1 GCA_945873085.1 Candidatus Kuenenia stuttgartensis
CGAGCATGAACCGGGCGGCGGCGCGAACGAGCATGGGCACTTCCTGACGGGGAGATTTTTCCCAAGGATAATCTCCAAAGGCGGTCCCACCCGCTTGGTGTTCAGACCCAGTGGACTTCCCCAGGCCATCTCGAGTGAGCCGGGGTTCCCCGTGATGTCACGGCCCACCGTCGACCGCCCGTCTCGGTCCTTCAGAGCACCCGCCACCAAGGGACGGCGAGGATGCCTGGTGCGAGCCATTCGATGGCCTTGCCGGCATGGAGCAGGAGCCCGGCCCGCGCGGCCCTCCCATATTCGGACCGGAAGGCGAGGAGGCCGGCAGCGTCGGCCAGCCGCGGCCGGGTCGTCGCCTTCACCTCGATCGGAATCAATCGCTCCCCAGCGTCGACGACAAAATCGACCTCCTCGCCGGTGACGGTGCGCCAGTAATGGAGATCGATCCTCTCCTCACTCGAATCCCGCCAGGCCAGGAGGTCGTTGAGGATGACATTCTCGAGATGCGCTCCGCTGGGTTCGTCGCTCCCTGAAAGATGAAGGGCGACGCCGGTGTCGCCCCAATAGAGCTTGGGCGACTTGATCAGCCGCTTGGTGCGATTGCGGGCGAACGCCGGAATCCGCAGGAGCAGATAAGACGTCTCGAGCAGATTGAGATAGCGGTGGACGGTCGGCTGGGGAAGTGCGACGTCGCGGCCGAGCTCCGTCTGATTGACCATCTGGCCGAGACGGTGGCAGGCAGCCCGCATCAGCCGGCGAAAGTCGGGGAGCGCCGTGATCGACGCGAGATCCTGGAGATCGCGTTCAAGGTAGGTGCGGACATAGCCATCGAACCAGATCGACCGCTCCCGGTCGGTGCGGAGATGGAGGGCCGGAGTAGGAAAGCCTCCCCGTCGTGTCAGTCGCTTCCAGTCTTCCGGTTCGGCGTCGTGGTCACCGAGCACCTCGCGCCACGACGCATCCTCCGCCGCCAACAGCTCCGGCCACAGCCCCCCCCGGCCAGCCCCCGCCTGCTCGCGACGCGTCATCGGCCAGAGCGTGAGATAGCTCGCCCGCCCGGCGAGCGACTCCGACACTCCGCGCATCAGAAGGAGGTTCGCCGAACCGGTGAGGAGGAACCGCCCCGGCACGCGCTGCTTGTCGATCGCCCGCTTGATCGACCGGAGGAGAAGGGGCTCGCGCTGCACCTCGTCAATGGTCAGGCGCGTCTCCCCGCCAACCAACGCCATTGGGTCGCGCCGGACGAGGTCACAGACATCGAGATCGTCGAGCGTGGCATAGTGCCGCTTCCCTGCCACCGGCTCCTGCACGAGCGTGCTCTTACCCGCCTGACGGGCCCCGCTCACGATCACGGCGGGCATCACCCGCAACCGCTCGCGGAGCGCCCCCGCGGCCAGTCGCGGAAGTGTGTTTTCATTCATCTGGTGAATGATAATCATTCACGCTGTGAATGGAAGTCACTTGAAGACCAGGGGAGCGGCTCTTTGGCCGAGACCCGCTCCCTCACGCGATCAGCCCCGGAATCAGCACGCCGCCGTCGGAGAGGGTGACCGGGCGGCCGAGGGGATCGTTGACCTCCGTCCGCGAGTCGATGCCGAGGAGCCACAGCAGCGTGTGGCGGAAGTCGGCGATGCTCACCGGATCACGCGTCGGCGCGGCCGCCTGGGCGTCGGTGGCGCCGATCACCTGCCCGGCCCGAATCCCGGCCCCGGCGAAAAGGATGCACTGGGCCATCGACCAGTGATCGCGCCCGGCCTGGGCGTTGACCTTCGGCGTCCGCCCCATCTCCCCCATCATGACGACGAGCGTCTCGTCGAGGAGTCCACGGGCGTCGAGATCGTCGACGAGCGCCGCGAAGGCCCGGTCGGCCGGCGGGATGAGATCGGTCGAGAGCGACGGGAAACAGTTGAAGTGGACATCCCAGCCGGGGGCGTCGATCCCCACGAACCGACAGCCCGCCTCGACGAGCCGCCGGCCGAGGAGCGCACACTGCCCGATCTGCGTCAGGCCATACTCCTCGCGGAGCTTTTCGGGCTCGTCCTGGATGCGAAACGCAGCGCGGGCCTGCGGCGACGTGATCAGGTCGTTGGCCTTGCGGTAGTAGGTCGCCATCGCCGCCGACCGCCCCGAAAGCGGCAAGGCCCCCCGGTCGGCCTCGAGCCGCTCGAGAAGATCGCGGCGCCGGGTCAGCCGGGCCTCCGAGAGGCCGGCGAGCCGACCGAGATCCTTGACCTCAAAGTCGGGCTGGCTCGGATCGGCCTCGATCACGAACGGCGCATGCTCGGGCCCGTAAAACCCCGGGCCACCGGCCGACATCGGATGGGGGAGATTGATGTAGGGGGGCACCGTACCGGCCGAGCCGCACTCGCGGGCCACGATCGAGCCCAGTGACGGAAAGTGTTCGTTCGTGGGAACGGGATACTCGCCATCGGCAAAGGGGGCGCGGCGGCCGGTCATCACGTAGTGGTAGCCGGTGGCATGGCCGTTGTCGGCGTGGGTGTGGCTGCGGACGACGGTGAACTTGTGGGCGATTCGCGCCGAGCGCGCACAGTGCTCGGTGAAGATCGTCCCCGGCACCGAGGTCTGGATCGGCTTGAAGGGGCCCCGGATCTCGGCCGACGCCCCCGGCTTCGGATCCCACATATCCTGCTGCGGCGGGCCCCCCTCGAGGAAGATGAAGATTACGCTCTTGGCTCGCGGCGGGGGCGATCCCGGCGCGCGTGCATCTTGCGCCCGCAGCAGCCCCGGCAGCGCGAGCCCCCCCCAGATCCCGGCCGAGCCGAGGCGGAGCAGATGCCGGCGCGAGACGCCGTCACAGCGCCGCCGTGCGGGCCCTCCGATCGCGAATGTTTCCATCGCTCCCCTCCGTCAGTGGTTGCCGAGAAACTCCGTGCGATTGAGAAATGTCCAGAGGACATCCTCCACCGCCGCGCGGCGCACGAGCGCTCCATCGCCGTCGCCGCTACCAGTGACCGGCTCAGCGCTCGCGGCAAACAGCGGCAGGAGCGCCGCCAGTTCCCGCGCCGTCGGTGGCCGGGAGAGCGTCCCCAGGCAGAGCTCTTCGACGATCGCTGCTGGGGGAAGCGACGATGCGGCGAGCCGGCGGGCGGTGCCGTGGCGGCCGCCGAGCTTCGCCTCGATCTCGGGCGAATTGATCAGATGGAGCGCCTGGGCGATGCTCGGTTCGGTGCCTCGCTCACACTCGCAGACCGTCGCCCGCACCGGCCGGCCGAAAACTTTGAGGAAGTACGACGGCATGCGATTGTCCCACACCTCCACGGCGCGCGTCCCCTCCGGCCAGCCGTTGAAGGGCTCGTTCACGCCGGTCGCCTGGGAGATCGCGTCGAGGAGCACCTCGGCCGGAAGCGCCTTGGGATGGGCATGGGAGAAGTGCCGCCGATCCTCCTCAGCACCGGGGGCCGGCACGGCGGCGAGCTGATAGGTGCGCGAGGCGACAAGCTCGCGCGTGAAGGCGCGGAGATCGAAACGGAGGGCCTTGAGCCGGGCTTCGAGATGGTCGAGGAGCGGCTCGTTCGTGGCCGGGTTCGTGGCACGGAGATCGTCGATTGGCTCGACCAGGCCGCGGCCGAAATAGTGAGCCCAGAGCCGGTTGGCGATCGCCCGGGCGAGGAACGGGTTGTCGGCGGCTGTTGCCCACTCGGCAAGGAGCCGGCGCCGATCGGCGGACGGTGCGCTGAAGGTAGCCGGCGCCGCGCCGAGCGCCGCGGCCGGCACCGCGACGCCGGTGCGCGGATGGGGCAGATCGACTCCGCCGCGCGACACCACCCCTTCACCGCCGCCGGGCAGACTTTTAAGCTTCAGGCCGGTGAAGAAGCCGGCGAGCGCCGCGTAGTCGTCCTGGCTCCAGCGTTCACTGGGATGATGATGGCACTGGGCGCATTCGATCCGCACGCCGAAGAACAGCTGGCTCATCGACCGCGCCGCCACTTCGGCGTTGTCGAGCGCCTTGAAGACGGCCGCCGGCGATTCGTGTCCGATCGGGCCGTCGGCGGTGAGGATCGCACGGACAAACTCGTCATAAGGGCGATTCGCCGCAAACTGCCGGTGGAGCCACCGGGTCAGGGCGACCGCCCCCTGCGGCCCGATCTTCGCCTTGTCAGCGCGGAGGATGTCGGCCCACTTCATCGTCCAGAAGTCGGCATACTCCGGCCGCTCGAGGAGCCGCTCGACGAGCTTCTCCCGTTTGTCAGAGGAGGGATCGGCAAGGAACGCGCGGGCTTCGGCGGCGGTGGGGAGCGTGCCGATCATGTCGAGGCTCGCACGGCGGAGAAACGTGGCATCGTCGCAGCGCTCCGCCACCGGAATGCCGAGCACGGCGAGGCGGTCGTGGACGAGCCTGTCGATGACGCTTGACTCTGGCGGTCGCACGAAGGCGATTCCCTCCCGCGGCACGACGACGCGCACCGTGGCGACATGCCCCAGATGACGGACGAGGATCGCCGCGTCGCCAGGGAACGTGCCTGCCTGAAGGATCCCGGCGGCACTGACGGCGACGATCCCCGGGGCATTCGAGAGAAAGTCGGTCTCCTGCGTCACGCCATGCCGACCGCCGGCGGCGTCGAGGGCGCTGACGCGGAGTTGATGAGTTTCCCCCGGCAGGAGCCTCACCTCCGCAGGCTCGGCCTGCAGCGCAACCACCGGCCGATCGTCGGGAACGCCGGCTAGCGCCCCCTCCGCGATCCAGCGAAGGAGCCGGCGGTGTGCCGGGCTCCCTTCGTCGATCTTCCGTCCGCCGCCATGCGGTACCGCAGCGGTGGCCTTGAGAAGGAGGAGCGAGGCCTCCGGCGCGGAAGGGGTGATCCGGCGACCGCGCGACTGCGACACGATGGCTGCATGGTCGGCGGCATGATCGAAGCCGAGGAGGCTGAGCTTGAAGCCATTTTGTCCTTCCGCCTTGCCATGGCAGCCCCCCGCATTGCAGGCATGCTTCGTGAGGATCGCCTGCACTTCCTCTCCAAACGACACCGGCAGCGGATTCGCCACGCCGCTCACGGACAGCGGAATCGTGACGCGGCGATCCCCGAGGGTAGCCGTGACTTCCGTCGCACCGTCGGCCAGCGGTTCGACGAGGCCCGTGGCCGACACCCGCGCGATGCCCGGGGCGACAACATCGAAGCGCACCGCCCGCGTCCGATCGACCGGGCGGCCGTCGACGTCGTCGAGGATCACGATCTGCTCCGCCCCCTCGGGGCGATCGAGTCGGATCGCGGGAGGATGGAACGCGAGGTCGGCGGCGTGCGCCGCGGAGACGGCTGCCAGCAGAAGGGAAAGCAGGCAGGGCCACGCCCAGCGGTTCGTTTCCCGGCTCGGAGCGTGTGCGATCAGCGTCGGCATGGGGCTCACCGTGCGGCTTTCCCGGGTTGTCAGGGTACCATGATCGGTGTCCAACGCCGCGGCAGGGCCCGTGGCAGCGTCCGGGGAACGGATGAGGAAAGCGACCGTGCCATCGAGCCACCCTGCCATCCTCCGGCTCGCCCTGCTCGCCTTTGTGGCGGCGATCGCGGCTCCCGCTGCCGTGGGCGACAGCCCCTGGTCGCTGGCGCCCCTGGCCCGCCCCGCCGTCCCGCCGGGGGCAAACCACCCGATCGATGCCTTCATCCAGGCGCGGCTCGCGCAGGAAGGGATCGCTCCGGCCCCCCCGGCCGACCTCCGTTCGCTCCTCCGCCGCCTTCACTACGACCTCACCGGGCTTCCCCCCACGATCGACGACGTCGAGTCCTTCGCTGCTGAGTGTGCCGCACGCGGCATCGACGGCGCGACCGGCAGTGCGATCGAAAAGCTCCTCGCCGCGCCGCGGCACGGGGAACATGTCGCCCGTCATTGGCTCGACGCCGCGCATTACGCCGACACCCACGGCAACGATCACGACCACGCCCGCCCCAACGCCTGGCCTTACCGCGACTGGGTGATCGGCGCCTTCAACGACGACAAGCCCTACGGTCGATTCGTCGCCGAGCAGGTGGCCGGCGACATTCTCTTTCCCGACGAGCCGCAGGCGATTCCTGCCCTCGGCTTCCTCGCCGCCGGCCCCTGGGACGACACGCTCATGGTCGGCGTCCGCGAAGACACCGTCGACCATCTCATGTCGCAGAACCTCGATCGCGACGACTACGTGATGACGGTCATGAGCACCTTTCAGAGCCTCACCGTCCACTGCGCCCGCTGCCACGACCACAAGTTCGATCCGGTTTCGCAGCGCGACTACCACGCCCTCCAAGCGGTGTTCGCCGGCATCGATCGGGCCGACCGTCCCTACGACACCGATCCCACCCTCCATGCCCGCCGCCGCACGCTTCTCGCGCGACGGGCCGCGATCGAGCGGCGCGATGAAGCGATCCTCGCGGCGATGCAAGAGCCCGCCGAAGCCACCCGCCTCGAAGCCGCCCTGACGGCGAAGCAGACCCGCGCCGCCGCCTTCGAGCCACTCGAGATCCTCTCGATCACGAGCGTCGCCTCCCCGGGCACGATCCACACGCCACTCCCCGACGGCTCTTGGCTCGCTTCGGGGCCGACGCCTGAGAAGGACACGCTTCTGGTCACCGCGAGATCGTCGCTCCGCGATCTTCGGGCGATCCGTCTGGAGACGCTCGCCGATCCCTCACTCCCCGGCGGCGGACCGGGCCGCTACGAGCCGGCGGGCAACTTTCATCTGACGGAGTTTTCCCTCACCGCCCGTTCGCTTGCCACCGCCGACAAGCCGGCCGCGCCGGTGGCGATCGCCCGCGCCGCCGCCGATCACGCCGACAGCAACGATCCGGTGAAAGGCGCCCTCGACGGCCAGGCCACCACCCACTGGAGCATCCATCCGCGCTACGGCGAGAGCCACGAAGCGGTCTTCCATCTCGCCGCGCCGTTGACCAACGAAGGGGATGCGATCCTCACGATCCGGCTCGACTTCCAAGGGGCCACAGGCCATCAGGTGGGGCGGCTGCGACTGTCGGCCTGCGGCCCGGAACTCACACCCGCCGATCGCGATCCAGTTCCTCAGGCTCTTGCCGCGCTCGTTGCCAAGCCCGCCGCCGAGCGCACGGCCGCGGAAACAGAGACGCTGTTCCTCGACCTCCTCCGGGGAGAAGTCGTGAGCGACCTTGCCTCGCTCCCGCCGCCTGGGAAGGTCTATGCCGTCACCAATGACTTCGCGCCGCAGGGGTCGTTCAAGCCGGCGAAGTCGCCGCGGCCGATCCGCATCCTCGATC
The DNA here is from genome assembly GCA_945873085.1 of Candidatus Kuenenia stuttgartensis. GTDB lineage: Bacteria > Planctomycetota > Planctomycetia > Pirellulales > UBA1268 > QWOP01. Next base: position 7,212 of record CAMCCR010000149.1, read on the forward strand.
GCGGCGAGGTGACCAAGCCCCTGGAAGAAGTGGGGCCGGCGGCGCTTGCCTGCCTCCCCGATCTCCCCTCCGATCTGTTCATCCGCAGCGACGACGAGGGGGCCCGACGCGCGGCACTCGCCAGATTTCTCATCGACGATCGCAACGTTTTGACGTGGCGGAGCATCGTCAACCGGGTGTGGCAGTGGCACTTCGGCCGCGGGCTGGTCGAGTCGCCGAACGATTTCGGATTCATGGGGAGCGAGCCGAGTCACCCGGAGCTCCTCGACTGGCTCGCCTGCTGGTTCCGCGA
>CAMCCR010000150.1 GCA_945873085.1 Candidatus Kuenenia stuttgartensis
GATCACAGCTTGTTTCCAGGCTCTTGAACCCCCTGGTCTGGCCTGGCGCCCACCCCCGGCCGGCGATCCGCGCTGGACCGTCCCGCCGGGGCGGGGTACGATCCTTGCTTCAAACGAGGCAACCCGCGGGGAAGCCTTGCCCGCTGCTCCGTTCAGATCCGGGAATCCATGGCCGAAAAAGAACAAGCTCTCGAAGTGGAGGGGGTCGTCACGCAGGCTCTCGCCAACACCCGCTTCCGGGTTCAGATCACCGGCGGGCACATCGTCAACGCCCACGTCGCCGGCAAGATGCGGAAGAACTTCATCCGTATCGTTCCGGGCGACAAAGTGAAGGTCGAACTCTCTCCCTACGACCTCACCAAGGGACGGATCACGTTCCGCGAACGTTGATTCACCCGCCCTTCTTTGGGGCGTAGCGAGGCCCAAAGCAAGACGAGCCAGGACCGGGGCCCAACCGAAAACGGGGCCAAGCGAGCCGCGAACCCGCTGCCCCGACGATTGCCAAGGGCGCTTCGCAACGGCTCCACGAACCGCGGCACGGCAACAATCGCCTCTGCCAGCGCTCGCGGCACACCATCAGCCCGCGTGATCACCTCGTGGCCGATCAAACGGCCGGCGGATCACTCTGGTCGGCGGCGGGCTCACTCGCCGCCTCTGGGGCAGGAGTTGGCACCGGAGCCGGTGGCATCTCGCCACCGGTGAGGTCGGTTGCCACGGCAACAGGCGTCTCCGGGGCCTCGGGAGCGGGCTTCCGCTTCGCCTTCTCGGGCTTGGCTGCCGGAACCGGCTCCGCGACGGGGGGATCGTTGAGGGTCGTGAAGAGTTGCTTGAGCGCGCCGAAGGTTCGCAGCGGCTCCTTCCCCTCGATCTGTGCCTTCGTGATCGGCGCCGCATCGCGGCCCGTCTTCTTTGATTCGTAGACGCGCCCCATCGCCGGCTGGGAGGAACGCTGCTGGTCGCGGCGCCCACCAAGGCTCCGGGGAGGACGACCACCCTCCCCTTGGCTTCGTCCGCCACCCGCCGGCGCTCCGCCAGTCGATGACGATGCACGCGGGGGGCGGCCCTGATCGCCACCACGCCCCCTGCCCTGCTCGGAGCGTCCACCGGCGGACTGTCCGCCCCCGGATGGCTGCTGCCCCTGTGCCCCTTCCGGACGACGACGCGGAGGACGCGAGGCCGTGGAGCCCTCGGCGGGGGCTCCCCCTTCGGCCTGGCCCTGCTGACCGCGGCGACCCCGCGGGCCCCGGCCACCGTCCCGTGGATCGGGCGATCCGGGCTGGATCATCGTGAGCGCGACTCGCCGGCGGTTCTTGTCGATCTCGAGCACCCACACTTTGACGATCTGACCGACGCTGACGATGTCGTGCGGATCGCCGACAAACTTCCGCGACAGCTGGCTGATGTGAACCATCCCGCTGTCGTGAAGCCCGATGTCGACGAACGCCCCGAAGTCGACGACGTTGAGCACGGCACCGTGGAGCTCCATCCCCAGTTGGAGATCCTCGAGCTTGAGAACCCCCTTCTTGAAGAACGGCTGGGGGAGATCCTCGCGGGGATCGCGGCCCGGACGAGCGAGCTGATCGACGATGTCGGACAGCAGCAGGCGGCCGACGCCGAACTCTTCGGCGAGGCTCGGCAGATCGAGCGCCGCGGCCTTTTCAGCCAGTGCCCCAGCCCGCTGCCGGTTGGTGAGATCCTCCGAGGTTCCTCCGAGCCGTTCGAGAACCTTCGCGGCGACCTCGTAGCTCTCCGGATGGATCCACGTGGAGTCGAAGGGGTTGCTGCCGCCGGTGATCTTGAGGAACCCGGCTGCCTGGACATGGGCCGCCTCACCGAATCCAGGCACCTCGAGGAACTGCGCCCGGCTGGTGAAGGCGCCGTTCTTCGCGCGCCATTCCTGAAAGCCCTTGGCCATCGTCTGGTTGAGCCCCGAGACGTAGCGAAGGAGCGCGGGGCTGGCGGTGTTGGCGTCGACGCCGACGTAGTTCACGCAGCTTTCCACGACCGCGTCGAGCGAGGCATTGAGGTGCCGGGCCTTGACGTCGTGCTGATAGAGACCGACGCCGATGTTCGCCGGCTCGATCTTCACAAGCTCCGAGAGCGGATCTTGGAGGCGACGGCCGATTGACACCGCCCCGCGGACGGCGGCCTCGTGGTTGGGAAGCTCTTCTCGGGCGTAGGCGCTCGTCGAATAGACACTCGCCCCCGCCTCGTTGACCACGCAATAGGCGACGTCGGTCTCCTGAAGCGGGCCGGTGACCAGCTCGGCAACGAGCGTTTCGGTCTCTCGACCGGCCGTGCCGTTGCCCACCGCGATCACATTCACGGAATGCTTCTGAACAAGCTCCACGATTCGTGCACCGGACGCCTCGCGCTTCTCCTTTTGGCCGATGATCGGCAGCACGGCATGCTCGAGCGGCATGCCGCACTCGTCGACCACGACCGCCTTGCAGCCGCTCTTGAAGCCGGGATCGAGGGCCAGCACGCGCTTGCCGCTGACCGGCGGTTGAAGGAGGAGATTGCGGAGGTTGCGGGCGAACACGGCGACGGCATGGCCCTCGCAGTATTCGGTGATCTCCCGACGGACCTCTCGCTCGAGGCTCGGGAGCACCAAGCGGGTGACTGAGTCACGCGCACAGCCGCGAAGGAACTCCGCGTGCGGGTGGGCAGGATCAATGAGGAGCGCCTCGGCCGCCGCCTGCATCTCGTCGATCGGCCCCTCGATCCGAACTTTCAGCAACCGGGCCCGTTCGCCACGATTGATTGCCAGGGCGCGGTGAGGGGGAATCCGCTGGATGTGCTCGGAGTATTTGAAGTAATCGCGGTAGTGCTTCTCGTCCTTGGAGAGGGCCTTTCCCTCCGTCTCTACCCGCTGGCTGGTGAGATGCGCCTGCTTGGAAAGGATCGCCCGCAGCGCCTGGCGGACGTCGGCCCGTTCGGCGAACACATCCGCAATGATGTGCCCGACGCCGAGGAGGGCATCGGCGACCGTCGCCACTTGGCCATCGGTATCGATGAAGTCGGCAGCACGCTTGTCGAGATCGGCCGCCGCCGGGTCGGCGGAGAGAATCTCACGGGCGAGGGGTTCGAGCCGCCGCTGCCGGGCAATCTCCGCCAGCGAGAGTTTCCGTGGCTTGAAGGGAAGATAGATGTCTTCGAGTTGCTTCGTGCTCGTCGCCGCTTCGATCCGCTGTTCGAGCGTCTCAGTGAGCTTTCCCTGCCCCTTGATCGTACGAAGGATCGTCTGCTTGCGGTCGGCGATCTGCCGGGCCTTCGCGACAGCCTCCGCGATCCTGCGGATCTCGACCTCGTCGAGCCCTCCCGTCTGGTCGCGCCGGTAGCGAGTGAGAAAGGGAACGGTGTTCCCCTCGTCGAGGAGTCGTACCACCGCGTCGACACCGCCAACTGGCAGGCCGAGTTTCTGGGCGATCGGCCCAAGATCGATGAGCGTCATGGCTGCCATCCGACTCGCGGCGCCGGGACAAAAGCCCCCGACCTCCGCTCGACTCCCCCTGCAGAGTCCCGGTCAACCCCGAGGACGGCCCCAATGGCCGCCGGAGTGATCATCGGGAAGAAACGTCCAGCCGAGCCTCGCCACTTCCGGGCATCCTGTCCATCGTGACAAAGCTCGACCAGTACCGACGGCGACCTGGAAACAAAAGGAATCTAGGGTTGCTGGAGGGGTGATGTCAAACCTTGCGGAGGGGACCGCCCCCGATCGCCCGATCGCCCAAGGCAGCGCCGACCTCCCCACCCCCCCACTCAGCCAGACCGCTTCCGGTTTTCGCCGATCGGTTGGCGTTGGCTGGCGGCCTCCGAATGGAGGAGCAGAACGGACACGTTCCCGCCAACCCCTGACCTTGACCGGGAGAGGAAAGCTCCCCTATTCCCCCCTTTTCCACCTCTCGGGCCCCAACGGTACTGAAGGCCGGTCAAGCAGATCAGGGAACGCCCTGAAACCGCCGCCCGAATGACTGAAGCGGCTGTGACGATTGTGACGATCACGTACGCATCACATACGCATCACGATGAGGGCGGCCGGGTGCTGAGACATCCCCGGCAGACGCCCGCCCCCGAACGCGGTTAGGACCGGAGCACGACTTCATGATCCGCACGAACACGACCCCCTCAGCCACGCCCGCCGATCAGACGGCAGCCTCCGACCAGACGCAGGGATTCCTGCCGCAGGTCGGGCTCCTCGCCCTCGATCGGCAGTACGCCACTTTGAGGAACGAGATCCGCGCGGCCATCGAGCGGGTGTGTGACTCCGGGCGGTTCATCCTCGGCCCCGACGTCACCGATCTCGAGACCGAACTGGCACGGCTTCTGGGCGTGCCGCACGCCATCAGTTGCGCCTCCGGCTCCGACGCGCTCCTCCTCGCCCTGATGGCCTTCGACATCAAGGCCGGCGACGAGGTGATCCTGCCGAGCTACACCTTCTTCGCGACCGCCAGCGCCGTGACGCGTCTCGGCGGCGTGCCAATCTTCGCCGACATCGATCCCGACACCTACCTCGTCAGCCCGGCCGACGTGAAGCGGAAGATCAGCCGGCGCACGAAGGCGATCATTCCCGTTCACCTCTTCGGCCGCACCGCCGACCTCGATGCGCTCATGCCGATCGCCAACAGCGCCGGCATCCCGGTGATCGAGGACGCCGCCCAATCGATCCTCTCCACCTGGCACGGACGATGCTCCGGCGGCCTCGGCGATATCGGCTGCTTCAGCTTTTATCCGACGAAGAATCTCGGTGGCGTTGGCGACGGCGGCTTCATGACGACCACGCGGGACGACCTCGCCGCGAAGCTCAAACTCCTGCGTGTCCACGGCATGGAGCCGCGCTACTACCACCAGGTCGTCGGCATCAACAGCCGCCTCGATTCAATCCAGGCAGCCGTTCTGCGCGTCAAGCTCCCCCATCTCGACCACTGGACGACCGGTCGACAGGAAAATGCGGCCCGCTACGCCGAGCTATTCGCGGAGTACGACCTCGACGGCCACGTCACCGTGCCGACCGACGAACCCCGCGGCCGCCACGTCTGGAATCAGTTCGTCGTCCGCATCGCGGGAGGCCAGCGGGATGCCCTGCGGGCCCACTTGGCGAAGTGCGGCGTCGGCACCGAGATCTACTATCCCGTGCCGCTTCACCTCCAGAAGTGCTTCGCCCACCTCGGCTGGGGTGTCGGCGACCTGCCGGAGACGGAGAGGGCGGCGCTTGAAACCCTCGCCCTGCCGATCTACCCGGAACTCCAGGCCGTGGAGCAGGAGACGGTGGTGGGCCGGATCGCCGAGTTCTTCCATGCCCCGCACCTGCGGCGGAGTGCCGAGCGCGTCAAAGTTGATGCCCCGGCAGAGTCGCCCCTCCAGGCTGGCCCCCACTTCCTCCGCACGATGAAGGCGGTCGGGCGAGCCGACGACGTTCGCTGCTGAACACGCGCTAGCAGACTACACGTCGCGGCGCCGACCGCTGAACTTGCAGGCCACGAACAGGCCCAGACCGGCGGCGAGGACCGTGATGAAGTACGCCGGGATGTACTTCACCGACATGATCGACGCCTCGGGGCCGTCCGCGGCCGGGGCTGCCGGTTGAGCCCCAGGAGCGGCGCCGCCATTGGCGAAGTTTTGGGCCATGTTCTGCGCCCCTTGCGGCAATCCCTGGAGCGGATTCGGCCGCGCCTGCTCGTCGAGCGGCTTGGCGAGAAGGCCTACTCCCCCTTGGGCAAACAAGGGCGTCGACGGCGTCGAGACGCCGATCAGGCAAGCGGCGGCGAGCATCATCGAGCATGCCGGGCTGTGAATCCTCGTCATCGCGGTTTCTCCTTGCGCTGCAACGCTTGCATGATCTAGGCCGTTCCCCGGCGGCGATCCCCCCGGGGTCGGGATCGTGCCCCGGCGGGGCGACGAGAGTAGGATACCGGCCGACCGGGCCCTCCCGGAAATCCCCGCCGCCCCCGATGGTACCGCCGATGGCCGCCAAGCCCAAACGCTCCGCTTCCACCAAGCCCTCCGCAGGGGCCGCCCTGGCCGCTCCCGCTGCGAAGAAGCCCGCCGTCAAACTCCCCCCTGTCGACGCAAAGACCCTCGGCCAGATCGTCGACTTGGCCAACCGGGTGGCCGACTCGGCCGTCAAGCGTCGCGACCCGCAGCTCGAGATCCCCGCCCGGACGCTCTCCAACGTCCGCTTCAACAAGGCGCGGAAGATCATCGAGATGGGGGGGCAGACCAACAGCCGCCAGCTCTTCAACCTCTCCCAGGCGAAGAGCTACATGCAGACGCTCCTCGTGGCCACCGGCTGCAAGGCGCTCATCGACCAGCAGAAGTCGACGAGCATCCGAGGTCTCTACTACCTCCTCAAGCACACGATCGAAGGCACGCGCGAGGAGACGTTCGGCACCCAGGAGGAATGCGATCCGATCATCGAGGATCTCGAGGTGACCCTCCAGAGCCTCCGCGAGGAGCTCCACGTCTACGCCAGCAACCGCGGCGGCATGGTGGGCCCGATCGCGCTCATCGACGATGGCGACGAGATCGATTGCTCCCGAATGGGCTCCGGTGGCTACAGCATCCCGTCGATCGTCGAGGCGAACGTCATCAAGTTCAAGTCGTGCGATGCGAAGTTCATCCTCCACGTCGAGAAGGACACCGTCTGGCGCCGGTTCAACGAGGATAAGTTCTGGCGGAAGTACAACTGCCTGCTGACCCACGGGGGCGGCCAGCCCCCCCGCGGCGTCCGTCGGATGCTCCATCGCCTCCACCACGAACTCAAGCTCCCGATCTACTGCCTCCTCGACAACGATCCCTGGGGCTACTACATCTACTCCGTCCTCAAGCAGGGCTCGATCAACCTCGCCTACGAATCGAAGCGGATGGCGATCCCGGAGGCGAAGTTCCTCGGCCTCCGCTCGCGTGACTACGACCGCTGCAAGCTCTCCCAGAGCGTGCAGATCGCGCTCAACGACACCGACGTGAAGCGGGCCAAGCAGATCGCGGCCTATCCGTGGTTTGCCGAGAAGAAGGCCTGGCAGAAAGAGATCGCCGCGATGCTCACCAACGGCTTCAAGCTCGAGGTCGAAGCACTGATCTCGAAGGACATCAGCTACGTCACCGAAACCTACACGCCGGAGCGGATCGAGGAAGCCGATTGGCTTGACTGACTAAACGCGAAATACGGTCATCCTGACCGTTTTCGCTTGGGCGGGCTCCGCCCGCCGGCATGGGGGCCGCCATCCGGGCGGCCAGTCGGTGGCGCGGGACACAGCGACACAGCGACGCCTTGATGCACACCGCCCGGCGCTGAAAGCGAGGGGTCGCCCGTGCTCCGAGAGCCGGCGTAGGATGCGAGCGCAGCCATGGATGGCGCAGCGAAGCAGGCTCCGCGCGAACGGAGGCCACGATGGCCGGAGTGAGCGTCCGGCGACGGGGCATGGGCGACCCCGAATCGCCACGTTTGAGCCAAGCACCAGAC
>CAMCCR010000151.1 GCA_945873085.1 Candidatus Kuenenia stuttgartensis
GCCCCGGCTGGCGGGCTTTCGTCCTCAAGAAAATCGCCCGCGTCATCGACGAATGGGGGACGGATGGCATCTACATCGACGGTGGCTACCTGATGAACCGCCATGAGCGAAAACGGCAGATGCCTCCGGCCGCCGACGAGATCGCCGCCTTCCACGAGACGCCAGAGGAGGATGGCGCTTTCGCCGATCTCCTGGCGCTCATCCACGCCGACGTCAAGCGACGAGGAGGGATCGTCAAGCTCCATGTTGACGGCGCCGACAAGCCACTCACCGACCTCGTGACCTACGACTATCTCTGGGTCGGCGAGGGGGTGGCCAATGCCGATGCCCTCCGCGACACCGTGAAGAACCATCCCCCGTATGTCGTCCCCTGCCTCGACATGGGTTTCACGAGCCTGGAATCGATCGACGAGCCCTACCTCCAGTCGATCCCCTACCTCCAGTTCCCGGTGACCTTCGGGGGGAGAATCTTCACCGGTGAGCGCGGATTCGTCCCCGGCATCGCCTACAACGACGACTTCTGGCTGAAGCGCTGCCGCGATGCCCGGGCGCGGTGGGAATCCGATCCCGCCACGCTCCACACCTACTCCGCTTGGGACGAGGTGCCAGGCAGCCCGGAAACGAGGGAGCGCTGGGGACAATGGCTCGATCGCTACCTGCCGCTGGTCGAGGAGGGGACGTGGGCGTGGCTCGAGATCGGCGAAAGCGATCTGTTCGCTGCCTCGCTGCCAGCGGGCGTCGTCGCCTCGGCGTTCGCCAATCGCGGCTTCCATCTCGTCCTTGCCAACTACGGCCGTGCCGCGATGACCGTCACGACGACCGATCCCTACCGCACAGAGTCGGACGCCCGGCCGGCGACAACCTGGACGATCTTCCCCCGCTCGCTCCTCATCCTCGAGAAGGCCTGACCTCCCGACGCGAGCGGTCAGGTGGAGGATGGAACCGGAGATGCCGTGATCGTGGCGGGAGCGGCGATCCGGCGCCTCCCGAGCCAAGAAACAAGGCTGTCGAGATAGAGATAGACGACCGGCGTCGTGAACAGCGTCAGCATCTGGCTGACGATCAGGCCGCCAACGATGGCGATCCCCAGCGGCCAGCGGAGCTCGGCCCCGGGGCCCGTGCCCAGTGCCAGCGGCAAGCCTCCCAGGAGCGCCGCGAGCGTCGTCATCGTGATCGGCCGGAAGCGGAGCACGCAGGCCTCGAAGATCGCCTCGCGCGGCGCAAGGCCCCTCGTCCGCTCGGCCTCGAGGGCGAAGTCGATCATCATGATCGCATTCTTCTTGACGATCCCGATGAGGAGGATGATGCCAATCATCGCCATCACGTCGAGCTGGCTCCCGGTCCACTGGAGGGCCAAAAGCGCTCCCAGGCCGGCGCTCGGAAGCGTGGAGATGATCGTCAGCGGGTGGATGAGGCTCTCGTAGAGCATGCCGAGGACGAGATAGACGGTGACCACGGCGGCGAGGATGAGGAGCGGCTGGTTGGCGAGGGCCTCGCGGAACACCTGCGCGGTGCCTGAGAAACTCCCACGGACGGTGGCCGGCATCCCCAGCTCCGCCGCCTTTGCCTCGACCGCCTCGACCGCCGTCCCGAGCGACACGCCGCGGGCGAGGTTAAAAGACACCGTTGCGGAGGGAAACTGCGCGGTGTGGTTGACCATCAGCGGCGCGTTGCCGGTGGTCTGTGTCGCCAACGACTCGAGCGGCACTTGGAGGCCGTTGGCACCGGTGACGTGGAGGCTCCGCAGCGAGTCTGGCCCCTGAAGAAAGCCCGACTCGAGCCCCATCACCACGCGATATTGGCCGAGCGGCCGGTACATCACCGACACCTGCCGCTGGCCGAAGGCGTCGTAGAGGGCGTCGTCGATCTGCCGGGGCGAAATGCCGAAGCGGGCCGCCGCGTCGCGGTCGATCGTCAGCCCCGTCTGGAGTCCGCGGTTCTGCTGGTCGGAGCGGATATCGGTCAGCTCCGGCATCGCGCGCATCGCCCGCACGAGCTTCGGCCCCCATTCATTGAGATCGCCGAGGTTGTCGCCGCGGAGCGTGAACTGATACTGCGAGCTGCTCGGCCGCCCACCGATCCGCAGGTCCTGCACCGGCTGCATGATCATCGTCGCGCCGGTGAGCTGCGCGAGCTTCCCCCGCAGCCGGCCGATCACCTGATCGGCCCCCATTCCGTTGCGCTCCTCTTTGGGCACGAGGCTGATGAACATCCGCGCTGCGTTCGGGCTCCCCCCCGCCGCCCCGCCAGTCGACCCGGTGATCCCGGCAACCGCCGGATCCTCCTTCACCGCAAGCGAGAACTTCGTCAAAAGCGCGCTCATCGTCTGGAAGGAGGTGTCCTGATCGGCATCGAGGGTGCCGGTGATCCGGCCGGTGTCCTGCTGCGGGAAAAACCCCTTCGGCACAGCGACATACATCCACACCGTCAGCGCAATCGTCGCCAGGTTGACCGCCATCGTGATCCGCGGATGACGCATGACGACGGCGAGGAGCCTTCCATACGCCTGGGTGACGCCGTCGAGGCCCCGCTCCGTCAACCGGCTGAGGAGCCCCTGCCGGGCATGCCCTGCGGGACGCAGCAGCCAGGCGCACATCATCGGCGTGAGGGTGAGCGATACGACCATCGACACGAGGATCGCCACCGAGAGGGTGACGGCGAACTCGCGAAACAACCTCCCCACGATCCCGCCCATGAGGAGGATGGGGATGAACACCGCGACGAGCGAGATGCTGATCGACAACACCGTGAAGCCGATCTCCCGGGCCCCGAGGAACGCCGCCGCCATCGGGCTCATTCCCTCCTCGCGGTGCCGGGCGATGTTCTCGAGGACCACGATCGCGTCGTCGACAACGAATCCGGTGGCGATCGTGAGGGCCATCAGGGAGAGGTTGTCGAGGCTGTAGCCGAGGGCATACATCACCGAGAACGTGCTCACCAGCGACACCGGCACGACGACACTCGGAATGAGCGTCGCCCGCCAGTCGCGGAGAAACACGAACACCACCCCGACGACGAGCATCACCGAGAGGATGAGCGTGTGCTGGACATCGACGATGCTCGCTCGGATCGTCGCCGTCCGGTCCATGGCGAGGTCGAGACGCATCCCGGCCGGCATCTGCGCCTTCAGCTGCGGGAGGATGGAGAGAACGTTGTCGACGGCGCGGATGATGTTGGCATTGGGCTGACGGTAGACGATCAGCATGATCGTCGGCTGCCCGTTGTAGACCCCGGCGACGCGGACATCCTCAACCGAATCAGTGACCGTCGCCACGTCGCCGAGCCGGATCGGCGCGCCTTGCCGCCAGGCGACGATCAACTGCCGGTACTCCGCCGCGGTGAACAGCTGGTCGGTGGTCGCGATCGACCAGGTAGTGATTCCATCATCGACGGAGCCCTTGGGGCGGTTGGTGTTCGCCTGCTGCAAGCAGGTGCGAATGTCATCGAGCCCGAGGTCGTAGCGCTCGACCACCAATGGATTGACGGCAACGCGGACGGCCGGCGGCGAGCCACCACTGACGACCACCTGCCCCACGCCCTGGACCTGCGAGAGCTTCTGCTGGAGGAGCGTGCTCGCCACGTCCTGGAGCCGGGGCTTGTCGTGGAGATCGGACGTCATCGCCAGAATGAGAATCGGAGCGTCGGCCGGATTGACCTTACGGAGGTCGGGATTGCGGGGAAGGTTTGCGGGGAGACGGCCGCGGGCGGCATTGATCGCCGCCTGAACGTCGCGCGTGGCGGCGTCGATGTTCCGATCGAGCTCGAACTGGAGCGTGATCGAGGTCTGCCCGAGGGTGCTCTGCGACGTCATCTCCGTGACGCCGGCAATGAGGCCGAATTGACGCTCCAGCGGCGTGGCGACCGCCGAGGCCATCGTCTCCGAGCTCGCCCCCGGAAGCCCCGCGCCGACGTTGATCGTCGGATACTCCACCTGCGGCAACGGCGAGACCGGGAGCAGGAAGTAGCAGATCGCCCCCACGAGCGTGATCGCCACCGCCAACAGCGTCGTCCCTACCGGCCGGCGGATGAACCATGCCGAAAAGTTCATGGCACACCCTCAAGCTCCGCTGTCGCCCCTTCCGCCTGCTCCTCACCGTCCTGGCCGACCGGGCCGACCGGGCCGCGCACCCACCGCCCCACGGCGTCGAACCAAAGATAGATCACCGGCGTCGTGTAGAGCGTGAGGAGCTGGCTGACGAGAAGGCCGCCGATGATCGTGATCCCTAAGGGACGCCGCAATTCCGAACCGACACCGCTGCCCATCGCCAGCGGCACCGCCCCGAGCAGCGCGGCCAGCGTCGTCATCATGATCGGCCGGAAGCGGAGGAGGCAGGCCTGCTCAATCGCCTCGCGGGGCGTCACCCGGCGTCCACCGATCCCGCGCCTTTCCGCCTCCATGGCGAAGTCGATCATCATGATCGCATTCTTCTTGACGATCCCGATCAGCAGAATGACTCCGATCAGCGCGATGACGCTGAGGTCCGTCCGACAGACGAGCAGGGCGACAAGTGCTCCCACCCCGGCGCTGGGAAGCGTGGAGAGGATCGTGATCGGATGGACGATGCTCTCGTAGAGGACTCCCAGGACGATGTAGACCGTGACGATCGCCGCCAGGATCAGCCACCCCTGGTTGGCCAGCGACGCCCGGAAGGCCGCGGCCGTTCCCTGGAAGGCGGTCTGGATCCCGGCAGGCATGCCCAGGTCGCGTCGAGCCGACTCGATGACGTCAACGGCCCTGCCGAGGGCCACCCCCGGCGCCAGATTGAACGACACCGTCACCACCGGAAACTGCCCTTGGTGATTGACCGCAAGGGCCGTGTTCGTCTCTTCGAGCCTGGTCACCGCCCCGAGGGGCACCCGCGTCTCCCCGGGCCGCCCCTCCCCGGGACCGGCCCGGACGTACATCTGGGCCATGTCCTGCGGCGCGTCGCGGAAGCGGGGAGCCACCTCGAGGATGACGCGGTATTGGTTGAGTTGCGTGAAGAGCATCGAGATCTGCCGCTGCCCGAAGGCGTCGTAAAGCGCATCGTCGATCATCTGCGGCGTGATCCCCAGCCGCGAGGCGCTGTCGCGGTCGATCACGAGCCGAGCTTGCCGCCCGTCGGTCTGCTGATCGCTGGCAACATCGGCCAGCTCCGGGATCTGCTGGAGGCGGGCAACGAACCGGGGCGCCCACGCTAGCAACTCCGCCGCGTCGGGCGACTCGAGGCTCACCTGATACTGCGTCCGGCTGACCCTGGTTTCCACGGAGAGATCCTGAACCGGCTGCATGAACAGGCCGATCCCCTCCACCGCGGCCAGCTCGCCCTGAAGACGACGGATCACCTCGACGGCGCTGATGCCGCGCTCCTCGAGGGGCTTGAGGTTGATCAGGATCCGGCCGCTGTTGAGGGTGACGTTCGTGCCGTCGATGCCGATGAAGCTCGACAGGCTCTCCACCGCCGGGTCGGTGAGGATCACCCGATTGAGCGCCAGTTGCCGGTCCCGCATCGCCTCGAACGAGATGCTCTGGGGTGCCTCGGAGATGCCGAGGATGACGCCGGTGTCCTGGACCGGGAAGAACCCCTTCGGGACGATCTGCGCGAGGTACCAGGTGGCCACGAGCGTCGCCACGAACGTCGCCATCGTCGCCACCTGGTGGGCGAACACGAACCTGAGCGTCGCTGCATAGAGCCGGGTGACAAATCCCGGCTGCCCCGCGTCGTGCCCCCCGCCGCCGTGGCCGGAGCCGGAAGGACGCTGCGAGAGAAGCACGGCACACATCATCGGGGTCAGCGTCAGTGACACCACCGCCGACACGAGGATCGTCACCGACAGCGTGACGGCGAACTCACGAAACAGCCGGCCGACGATGTCGCCCATGAAGAGGAGCGGGATGAGGACGGCGATCAGCGACACCGAAAGGCTGACGATCGTGAAGCCGATCTCGGCCGAGCCCTTCAGCGCCGCCTCGAGGGGCGTGTCCCCCTCCTCCACGTAGCGGACGATGTTCTCGATCATCACGATCGCGTCGTCGACGACAAATCCCGTGGAGATCGTCAACGCCATGAGGGTGAGGTTGTTGAGGCTGTACCCGAGGACAACCATCACGGCAAACGTGCCGACGAGCGACAGGGGCACCGCGACGCTGGGGATGATCGTGGCGGTAAGATCCTTGAGAAACAAAAAAATAATGAACACGACCAAGGCAATCGTGAGGAGCAGCTCGTGCTGCACCCCCTCGATGCTCGCTCGGATCGTGAGCGTGCGGTCGGTGAGGACATGCACCTGCACCGCCGCCGGGAGCGAGGCCTCGAGCTGCGGGAGGAGCGCCTTCACGGAGTCGACGACCTCGATGATGTTCGCCCCCGGCTGCCGTTGGATGTTGACGATCACCGCCGGGATGTCGTTCATCCAGGCCGCCTGCCGGACGTTCTCCGCGCCATCCACCACCTCGGCGACGTCGACGAGCCGGACGGCGGAGTCGTTGCGATAGCCAATGATGAGCTCGCGAAACTGGTCGCTGGTGAGGAGCTGATCGTTGGCGGCGATCGTGAACGCCTGCCGCCGGCCATCGAAGCTCCCCTTCGCCTGGTTGACGCTCGCCTGGACGAGCGCCCCGCGGAGATCCTCGAGATTCATTCCCAGGCTGGAGAGGGCCGTGGGATTGACCTCGATGCGGATCGCCGGCTTTTGCCCCCCGGAAATGCTCACCATCCCCACGCCGGAAAGCTGCGAGATCTTCTGCGCGAGCCTCGTGTCGGCGAGATCCTGAACCTTCGTCAGCGGGAGCGTGTCGCTGGTCAGGGCGAGGGTGAGGACGGGGGCGTCGGCGGGGTTGGTCTTCGTGTAGACCGGCGGGTTGGGGAGGTCACGCGGCAGCACCGCGGCCGCCGAATTGATCGCCGCCTGAACCTGTTGCGTGGCGATGTCGATGTCGAGATCGAGATCGAAGCGGAGGATGACACATGAGCATCCCTCGGAACTGCTCGACGTCATCTGCGTCAGCCCCGGCACCTGCCCGAACTGCCGCTCCAGCGGCGAGGTGACGCTCGAGGCCATCACCTCCGGGCTCGCACCGGGATAGAAGGTCAGCACCTGGATCGTGGGATAGTCGACCTGCGGGAGCGCCGAGACCGGAAGCTGGCGGTAGGAGACGACGCCGACGAGGACGAGCGCCACCATGAGGAGGCTCGTCGCCACCGGCCGGAGGATGAAGGGCCGGGAGAGGTTCATCGTTTAGCTTCCACCCGCACCGGGGGGCCGCCGCTCGGAGACGCTCCCACTCTCCGCCGGCGGAGCCATGCCGCGGACGGTGACCTTCGCCTGCGGAGCGAGCTTGTCGATCCCGTCGGTGACGACGAGTTCCCCCGGCTCGAGGCCGCTGGTGATGGCCACCTGATCCCCCTGGGAGGGCCCCGCCTGAACGGGGCGGA
>CAMCCR010000152.1 GCA_945873085.1 Candidatus Kuenenia stuttgartensis
GCCTGGTAAACGGCACTGGAATAGTTCGGGTAACTGGGGTCCGTCATGAAGGTGCCCGCGCCCGTGGGCAGCAACCGATAGTAGCCCGCAGTGGTGCTGCCGATCGCGGGGGTGTTGCTCGCCGTCGCGATGGGGATCCCCAGCCTGTACGTCGGCGTTCCCGGCGGCCAATAGGGGATTTGCTGAGTGACGAGAATGTCGGGGGTGTCGAGGACGATGTTCGCCGACCCCAGATCAGCGGTGTACGTCTTGAACGCACCCCGGGCAAGATCGGTGATGGTCGCGTTGAAACTGCCAATCAGCGAGGCATCGGACTGGCGGTAGAAACTGATCGTCTGGCTGGCGCTCGTCAGATCGGCCGTGGAACCGGAGCCGTTGAACGCAGCCCAGGTAAAACTGGTGAGTCTGCCCGTTGCGGTGAGATGCAACGAGTCGCCGAAGCTCGCCGTCTGAAAGGGTGACGTGATCCCGAGAATCCCGTAACCATCCGCCCCCACCGTGGAGAAGTTGGTGCTGTCGTAGACGACCTTGGGGGAGGCATCAACAGGACCGGCGAGGAGGATCACGACAACCGCGGCACACACCCCGGGCCAGATCCTGACGCACCAATTCCGAACGGCCACGTTTGAATCTCCATGACACAGGGTCGATGAAAGAAGGCGGCCACGAACGCGGGCGTGCTTCTTCCGTCCTGTGGACGGCATCGACGATGTCCTCCCGACAGCGAGGACGAAATCATCGTACCGCCTGGATCAGGAGTTTCCAGGCAGGCCAGTTTGCCCCGTAGGCAGGCAACGGGGAGGCGCCGACCCCGTGATCACGTCGCCGCCGGGGCGCCCGGGCCGTGGGGCTTGCCCGGGGCATGGCCGCGGGGGCCGAAGGCGAGGACGGTGGCGGCGCCAGCCGCCACGACCATGAGCCCGGCGAGGAAGATCGGCCGGACCGTTTCCGGAGCGGTTTCGGCCAGGGCGAGGGTCGTGAAGGTGTTGATCACCGGGGCGCACCCGAAGACCACCGGCATGACCGTAAACGGCTTGCCGCCATTGGCGAAGGCGAGGATCGTGCCGAGGGCGCCGAGGGCACCGAGCGAGCCGGCGCCGAGGCTCCAAAGCAGGCCGGTGGTGTCCCACGTCCCCTTGTCGCCCGTTGGCCCGAGGAGCGCCAGCGGCACGAGGACGGCGATCAGGAAGTAGGAGACGCCGATGCAGATCAGCGGCCGCAGCCGGCTCCCTCCCATTGCCGTCTGCCCCTTGTGGAGGACCGGGCCGTAGGCGCCCCAGCTGAGCATCGCCATCGCCGCGGCGAGAAGGACGCCCAAAAACTTCTCGGCCCGCTGCTCGACCTTCGGCACGAGCCCCTGCGGAGCAGCCGGCTTCTCAGCCGGAGCGTCGGCAACGGCCGTGTCTGCAGCGGTTGCGGCGGCGACAGCCTTCGGCGCGGAGTGGGGGGCGACCGGCTTGAAGATGAGGACGGTGGCGGCGCCGATGATGACGAGGATCAAGCCGGCGAGGAACGGCGCCTTGAGCTGGTTGAACGACTTCGTCAGCGTCGCGTTGAGGAGCGTGTTGACGACCGGAGCGCCGCCGAAGACGAGCGGCATGACGTAGATCGGCTGCCCGCCAAAGACGCGGACGGCAAGGATCACGCCGAGGGCCCCGAGGGCGCCAGCCGCGCCGGCAAGGAGGCTCCAGAGCACGCCCACCTTCGTCCACGAGCCCTTCTCCCCCGACTTCCCGAGGATCGCCAGCGGGACAACGATCGCGATCCCGAAGTAGGCCATGCCGACACACATGAACGCGCGGAGGGCCGAGCCGAGCTGGCCGCTACCGATGTGAAGCACCGGTCCGTAGACGCCCCAACAGAAGGCGGTGAGGGCGATCGCGGCCAGCATGCTCACAAACTGCAGCATCGGTAGACTCCGGACGGGCAAGGGGGACACGTAAGGGAATGAGCCGCCGCTGGTGCCGCGACCATGGCGACGTCAGGCGACTCGATGGCCGGCGTCGGCTGCCCCGATCGATCGGCCTGCGTGCCGGTCGAGGAGCGAGAGCATCATACCCCCCACCGCGTCGACGGTGAGGAGCCGCATGCAATCGTGGTGGACGAGCGGACAAACGCGTTTCCCGCAGGGGGAACAGGCGAGATCGAGACGCACTTCCTCGAGATTGGGGTGGTCTGACCATCCCAGCCGCACGTCCATCGGGCCAAGGATCGCGACCGTCGGGACGTTGAACGCGGCGGCGAAGTGGCGGGGGCCGCTGTCGGTGGAGACAACGACGTCGGCGCGGCGGATGAGCGCCTTGGCGAGGCCGAAGGGGAGGGCGGGCTCATCGGCGAGGCTCGCCACCGATGGATGGGCCGCTCCGGCGACGATTGATCGGGCCTCGTCGCGATCCCCTGGGCCGCAGTGAATCACGACGCGAGCATCGGGATGCTTGTCGAGCATCAGCCGGGCGAGGGCCGCAAACTTCTCCGCCCCCCAGCTCTTCGATGGGCCGAAGGCGCCGTTGTCGTTGAAGACAGCCAGCGGCCCCGAGGGGGCGCCGGGAAAGAGCCGGGCGAGGACGGCGCTTGCCAGTTGCTCGTCGGCGGGGCTCGTTGCAAGCTCCGGCTTGAGCGAGCCTGCCGGCACGCCAATTCGTTCGGCGATCGCCATCGCGGAGCGGGTCGGCGATTGAATGTCGATCCGGCCGGCGCGGCGCGGCGGCTGGAGGACGTCAGTGAGGAGAAGGCGGCGCCAGTGACCGGCAAAGCCGACGCGCCTCCGGGCCCCGGCTGCCCAGGTCAGCGCCGCTGTCGAGAGGGAGTTTGGCACCACCAGCGCCGTGTCGAAGTGGCGGGCGCGGAGGGCCTTGACGACGCCCGGAAACCGGACTGCCGGGGAGCGACCGCGGCGATCGTAGGGGACGATGTCGTCGAGCCAGCCGGTGCCGTCAAGGATCTCGGCGAAGTGCGGCTTCACGACGCCCGTAATCCGGGCCCCCGTGCCGACATGGGCGCGGAGGGCGCGGAGCATCGGGGTCGTCATCACCAGATCGCCGACCCAGCGGGGGAGGATCACGAGGATGTTCATGGCCGGTACCCTACCCGGCGGCAGCGGCCCGGTTCAAAGCCAATTCAGCGGCTGGTTGAGGCGGCCCGTCAGCCGCGGGCGGCGAGGGCATCGCGGGGGGCGAGCCTGGCCACCGAACGGGTGGCGAGAAGCCCTGCCAGGAGCGCCACCAGGAGCGTCAGGCCGCAGGTGAGGGCAATCCACGCCAACGGGACGGTGGCCCGGCCTCCGGCGATGTGGGCAGGGAGGGTGACGGCTCCAGCCAGGGCCCCGGCAGCCAACCCGAGGCCGACCATGAAGCAAGTCTCGAGGAGGACGATCGCTCGCAGGCGGGCTGGGGGGAAGCCGATCGCGCCGAGGAGCCCGAAGGAGCCAATCCGCTCGAGCACCCCCTGAACCTGCGCGGCGGCGACGCCGGCCGTGCCGAGGAGGAGGCCGAGCGTGCCGAGCGCTTGGAAGGCTGCCAGGAAGGTGTTCTGGACCGCCGACAGGCTCCGCAGCCGCTCGAGCGTCGGCTGGATGGTGACCCCGGCATCGACCCACGCGGCACTCGCCGCCCGATCGACGGCCGCCGGCGGCTCTTCGCCTGCGTCGATGAGCGCCATCGCAGCCCCCGAACGGGTCGGGAAGACGGATTGAAAATCGGATTCGGCCACGATCACCCAGCCCTGGAGGATCCCCGGCTCGAGGAGGCCGACGATCTCGAACTCCACCAGCGTCCCCTCGTCGTCAGGGAGCGTGAAGCGGGCGCCGACGCCGCCGAGCTTGAGCGCCCAACGGGCCGTGGCGTCGTCGAGGATGGCGGGAATCGGTCCGCCTCCGGTCCGGCCGAGGAGCTGCCAGGGATTGGCGTCGGCGGAGGAGGCGGAGGAGGCGGAGGAGGAGGGGAGGGGAGCGTGGCCGGTGAACCGGAAGCCTCCCCGGGCGACGAACCGGGGGCCGACGCCGAGGACGATCGGCCGGGCCGGGGCGTAGAGGTTGGTGCAGCTGGCGTCGTCGCCGGCGCTTGCCCGGATCGGTTCGAGCGTCGCCCCGGCGAGCGTCTGCCGGGCGTCATCGGAGAGCCCGAGGTCGGCGGCGGCGTCCGCGTCGGCCGGGTTGACGGCGGTCGGGGCAGCGAAGGTGGCGATCGAGGTCCAACCGCCCGTTGGGCCGGATCGTTCGCGAGGGCGGGGGGGGCTCGAGAGCGAAAAGGCCGACACCGCGACGATGAGAAACTCGGCCACGGCGACGATGGCCGCGATCGAAAACGCCCGGGAGGGGCGGTGGGCCAGTCCACGCCAGGCAAGGCCCACAAGCGACTTGAGTCCTGCCCGGGCGCCGGGGCCGCGCGTCAGCAGGAGGCGCACCAGCGACAGTAAGCCGACCAGCGCCAGGACACCTGAGAGGAAGAACATCCCCACCGCCGCCTGGCCCTCGAGCCGCCCCGCTAGCGCCGCGACGGCAAGCGCCCCAGCGAGCGAGAGCAGCGCCACGACGAGCGCTCGACGGCCGGCCCGGGGGCGGTCGGCGGCGGCATCGCCACCCCCCCGCAACAGCGTCAGCGGCTTCTGCCTGCCGGCCCGGCGGGCGGCCGACACGATCGCCGCCATCGAGAGCAGAAAGCCGGCCACAGCCCCGGGCCAGAGGCTCGTCCAGCGGATAACGCCGTCGCCAAAGGCCGAGCTCGATCCGGCCGCGACCGAGGCGTTCCACGATGACGAAAGCGCCCCGAGGAGGAGCCGCGCCCACGCCGGCCCGACCGCCGTGCCGACGATGCCTCCGACGGCCGCGGCGAGGGCGCCAACGAGCACGAGCAACCGCGTGATCCGCGCTGCCGGCCAGCCGATCGCCGAGAGGACGCCGATGTCACGACGCCGCGCGGCGACGAGGAGAGAAAAAAGGAGCCATTCCAGCAGCAGCCCGGCGGCAACGACGAAGCTCGAGAGGGCCAGAAACAGCCCGCCGAACGGCGTCGATCCCTTGGCGGCGGCGAGGGCGTCGCGCCGCGAGGCCTCGACGCGGAGGCCGAGCCTTTCGGGCACGATTCGCCCGGCGAGCTCTGCGGCGACCTCCGCCATCCGGCTCGTGGGAGGGACAAACCAAGCGGTCGTCGCGCCGAACCGACTCCCGGCGAGCCGCTCGCCGCAGCCGAGCGACACAAACGCCTTCGGCGTGGCCCCATGAGCCTTCCAGTAGCGGTCGTCCTCGTCGTGCGGCGGCACGGTGCGGACCTTCGCTCGATCGAAGGGGAAGGGGGGATCCCAGTCGGCGATCGACTTCTCGTCGGTGATCCCTTCGACCTCCGGCACGAGGCTCCGCGCCACGGCGGCCCCCTCCATGCGGGCAACAGCTGTGATCCGCAGACGGTGGGTGATCTCCTCGACACGGCCGTGGAGGGTCTCGGAGCGAAACAGGCGGACATCGACATCGTCGCCCGGTGCCACCGGATGCCCCTGGGCGGCGAAGTCGTCAGCCATCCACTGATCGATCACGATCCCGTCGTCGTCGGGAATGGAAAGCTCTCCTCCGCTGGCATCCAGAAGGCTCCCCACCGGGAGCGACGGCGTGTCGACGCCCAAGACCGTGGAGTAGGGAATCGACACGGCCGGGAGCCCCGCCGATGCCGGCACGCCGATCTCGTTGACGAGGAACGCGAGCGTCCGCTTCCCGCCGAGCGGCCCGAGCACCTCCGCGGCGGCCCGGTCGACCTCCGCCGGGAGCAGGAGCCGGCGGCTGGAGAGCCGCAGCGCCCCCCCGGCCATCTCCTCGAGATTCAGGCCATAGTCTTCGAGCGTGGGATGGAGCGCCTGCCGGATCGCTTCCGGATCGACGTCGCCTGAGGCAAACGCGGCATTGGCGACATCCCCTCGGCGGAGCACCTCCTGCGCCGTCGACAGCGACAAAAGCGCCATCCCCCCGGTGACCTGGGCGGGGCGGAGTGAGAAGCGACCGATACCCCGGCCGGGAAGCACGGCCACCACCCGCAATCGTCGGCCGAGCGACTCCATCGTCCGGCGCCCGAGGGGACTGTCGGCCGGCACCTCAGATCGCTTTGCGATCCGGAGGACGACCGTCTCACCGGTCGAGACGCCGAGATTCCTGGCGAGAACCTCGTTGATCGCCACCTCATCGCGGCCGACAGCCGGGGCCTCTGGATCGAAGCCGAGGGCGGCGGCCTGATCGCAGGCCAAAAGCGTCGCCCGGGCCGAACGCGCGTCCCTGCCCGTGCTCCCCGGGGCATCGAGGGCGACCTCGAGCACGATCGCCGGGATGACCGCGGGCCCAGCCCCGCGATCGCCTTCACGGGCCAGGTCGGCCCTCTTGAAGTCGCGGGCGAGGTCGGCCCTCTTGAAGTCGCGGGCGAGGTCGGCCCGCACGAAATCATCGGCCACGACGGTGGCGACGATGCCGCCGAGGCGTTCGAGGGCCAGAGCACGCAAGCCCCCCTGGAGAGCATCGCCGACGCCGATGGCCCCAGCGATCGTCGCCGCCACGACCGCGCAGGCGGCGGTGAGCGCGGCGAGTTGCACAAACCACTGGCGGGCCAGCGACCAAGCAAGCGCCGGGATCGATCCGGCCGCGCCGACGGCGCCGCGGCTCTTTCCGGCCCCCGATTCGGCGTCAGGTCGGCTCATCCCTCCGCCCGCCCTTCGACGAGGCGTCCGTCAACGAGTCGCCGGATGCCCCCCACCCGGGCGGCGATGGCCTCGGCATGGGTGACGACGACGAGCATGCCATTGACTTCGGCGGCGAGCTCGACGAGCAGGTCGGCAATCGCCTCGGCGGCATGGGCGTCGAGCTGGCCGGTCGGTTCGTCGGCCAACAGCAGCCGCGGCTCGAGGAGCAGGGCCCGAGCCACCGCCACCCGTTGCCGCTCTCCGCCGGAAAGCTCGCCGGGGAAATGCTTCGTCCGGGCCGCGAGACCGACGCGGGTGAGGAGGGCCCGCCCGCGTTCCTCGATGGCGCCGGTCACCCGCCCCGAGGCGAGGGCCGGGAGGACGACGTTGTCGAGCGCCGTGCAGCCATCGAGGAGGTGATGCTCCTGGAAGACAAAGCCGATGCGGCGATTCCGGAAGGCCGCTCGCTCGGCCGGAGTGCCCGCGAACGGGTCGACACCGTCTAGCCGGACCAGCCCCGAGGTTGGCTCGTCAAGGGCACCGAGAATCGAAAGGAGGGTGCTCTTCCCTGAACCACTCGGCCCCATCACCGTCGCCCGCTCCCCGGGAGCGAGGCGCAGATCGATCGATTCAAGCACCCGCACCGGCCCGGTCGGCGATGAATAGGCCTTCGTGACCTGGTCGACTTCGAGCACGCTTTCCTCCGCGAGCATGG
>CAMCCR010000153.1 GCA_945873085.1 Candidatus Kuenenia stuttgartensis
CACCTTCCGGCCGACCGCCGGGAGCTGCATGAACACCAGGTCGGTGAGGGCCTCGACGGCATACGCCGAGATCCCGACCGTCGCCACACCGCCAGCCACGGGACTGATCCATTCGTGGGACTTCGCGAATCGCACATCCTTCAGCATCGCCGTCGCTCCTCCTGTTTCTGATCGATCGAACCCCAGTCTGCACCCGGCACTGTCGTACCCGACCACCCGCAGATGGCCGCCTCCCATCATCCAGCGGCCGGGGGTTTTCCACCACCCGTCGGCCGGCGGAAGAAGGGCAAACCGACCACGCGGGCCGGTTGGCGGGCATCGCGGATCGCGATTTCCACGGCGGTCCCCTCCGCCGCCAGAGCGGGCTCGATCAGGGCCATCGCCACGGCGTGGCCGATCGTGGGGGCAAAGCTGCCGCTGGTGACCACCCCGACCTCGCCCCCGGCCAGCGTGTGGCCAGCCCCGGCGAGGACGACATTCCCTTCACGGGCCGATCGCTTCGACCCCAGATCGAGCCCCACCCGGACGCGCGCCGGCTTCTGAGCCTTCAACGTCGCCAAGGCCGTGCATCCGGGGAACGTTCTCCCCTCGAGATTCACCGCCAAACCGAGCCCGAGGGCGAACGGATCGCTGTGGGAGAGGAGCTCGTGGCCGTAGAGCGGCATTCCCGCCTCGAGGCGGAGGGTGTCGCGGGCGCCGAGGCCGCAGGGCCGTCCCCCGAGCGGCGCCGCGCCGGCCAGGATCGCCTCCCAGACGGCCACCGCATCGCGGGCCGCCACCGTCACCTCGACTCCATCCTCGCCGGTGTATCCGGTGCGGCTCACCGCCGCTGCATGCCCGGCAATCGTGGCGGTCGTTCCCCGGTAATTCCCCAGGGCGCGGATCCGCATACAACTGTCCCCCGAACAGAGCCCGGCGACGACGTCGACCGCGCTCGGCCCCTGGACGGCGATCATCGCGGTGTCGAGGGTGTGGTCGACGAGTTCGACGCCGCTTGCAGGAAGCCGCGAGCGGAGCCAGGCCACGACCCGTTCCCGATTCCCGGCGTTGACGACCAGCCCCATCCGCGGCGTGCCGTCGGCGGCGTCGGTGTCGCGGCTCACCAGCGCGTCATCGAGGATCACAAGCGCCGTGGGAGCATCGGCAGTGACCAGCGTGTAGCGAAATTGGCCGGGGACGATCCCGGCCACCTTCCTCGTCAGCATCGATTCGAGCCACAGAAGAGCCCCGGGGCCGGTGACCGACAGGCGTCCCATGTGCGAGACGTCGAAGAGGCCGACCGACGACCGCGTTGCCAGGTGTTCGTCGACGATCGAGGCGTATTGGACCGGCATGTTCCAGCCGGCGAAGTCGACCATGCGGCCACCATGCGCCGCATGCCAGTGGCACAGCGCGGTCTCACGGAGGCTCGTCGGTCGGGGCAGGGGGGACGTCGCCGACTCACTCACAGGAGCGTTCCTTGTGGTTCTTTGGGGTCCGAGGCGCGGGGATGCCGCCCGCCGATTGTAGGGATGCCGCCCAATCCCGCCATGAAGCTCAGCATCCCCCGGGCAGAAAGTCCCGCGCGATCAACGGCCGCGTCGCCCCTTGGCCTTCCCCTTCAGCTTCGGCTTGCCCTTTCCCTTGCCTGGCGTCTTCTCCTGCGTCTTGCGGGCGTGCCTCGATCCCTTGACGTGACGGGCTGCGCGGAGCCCGGGCGGGGCCTTCCCCCGATCGCCGACAAACCGAAACTCGAGGGCACGCCGGTCGAGGTCGACCTTCTTCACCGCCACGCGGACACGATCACCGAGGCGCCACGACTGCCCCGGTCGCCGCCCGGCGAGGGTGTGGCTGCCCCGTTCGAAGCGGTAGGTGTCGGCAGGGAGTTCGGCGAGGGTGAGCAGCCCCTCGGCCGGCAGTTCGAGCCCCTGGAGGAACAGGCCGAACGGCTCGACCCCCGTCACGACGGCCTCCATCTCGGTGCCGATCCTCGAGGAGAGGAAGAGGAGGAGCTTGAGCTTCACAAGCTCCCGTTCGGCGGCCTCGGCGCGGCGTTCGAGGGTCGAGCAGTGGAGACCGAGATCGACCAGCCCGTCATCGGGAGCCCGGCGGCCGCGGGCCAGTTGGTCGAGGGCGCGGTGGACGACGAGATCGGGATAGCGGCGGATCGGCGACGTGAAATGGCAGTAGCAGTCGCTCGCCAGGGCGTAGTGCCCCTCCGGTTGGGGCCCGTAGACGGCTCGGGCGAGGCTGCGGAGCACGGCGAAATGGACCGCATGTTCCTCGGGCCGGCCGCGGGTCAGGCCGAGGAGACGCTGGAGTTCGAATCGGCTCTCGAGCGTGTCGACCTCGAACCCCAATTCGGAGACAAACTCCGTCAACTGGCGGAGCTTGCGCGGATCGGGAGGGGCATGGACGCGGCGGAGAAACCCCGCGCCCGCGGCCGACAATCGCTCGGCGACGGCCTCGTTCGCCGAGAGCATGAACTCCTCGATGATCTGATGGCTCTCGGTGTTGGCAACGACGTGGGCACCGGCCACCCGTCCATCCCGGTCGAGATCGACCTTCACCTCGGGCATGTCGAGCTCGAGGGCTCCGCGGTTCTTCCGCCGGCGGCGGAGGATGCGGGACAGATCGCGCATCCGCCCCAGGAGCGTGCGCACCTCGTCGGTCATCTCGACCTCGGGCGTGCCCGGGTCGGCGAGGAACTGGTCAACCTCCTCGTAGCTGAAGCGCCGGCAGCTGCGGATCGCCGTTCGTTCGACGTCGGTGTGGACAGGGATTCCGTCGGCGGTGAACTCGATCCAGCAGGTCCGCGCGTAGCGCACCCGCCCCGGCTGGAGGCTGGCGAGATTGTTGGAAACGATCTCCGGGAGCATCGGGATCACCCGGTCGGGGAGATAGACACTCGTGCCGCGGGCGAGCGCCTCCTGATCGACGGGGGCCCCCTCCGGCACGAAGTGGGCGACGTCGGCGATATGGACCCCGAGGAGCCAGTGATCGCGTTCCAGCCGCTCGAGCGAGATCGCATCGTCGAAGTCGCGGGCGTCGATCGGGTCGATCGTGATGATCGTCCGCGCGGTCAGATCCCGTCGGTCGGCCGGCACCTGTTCGGTGAAATTGGCCGCCTCCGCCCGGGCAGCGTCGAGGACCTCGTCGGAGAACGGGCCGGGGAGACCGAACTCGTGGATGATCGAACGGGTATCGACCCCGGGCTCCCCCGCCTTCCCGAGGACCTCGATGATCACCCCTTCGCCGTCCCGGAGATGGGTGGGAAAGCGGACGACCTCGACGACAACCTTGTCATCCTCCCGCACCGACTTCGCACCGGGATCGCCGACCGACACCGGCCGCGGAAATGACGTGCCGTCGATCTGCACCCAGCCCGAGTTGGCGGCGACGAAGAAACTGCCGACAAACCGCGTCTTCGCCCGCGTGATCACCTCGACGATTTCGCCCGACGGACCGGGGCGGCGGAAATCACGCCCCCGTGACAGCCGGACGCGGACGGTGTCGCCGTTGACGGCATCGAGGCAGGCCGACTGGGCGACATGGACATCCCCCTCTCGGCTCCCCGCGGCAGCCGTGAGCGGATGGACGAATCCGTAGCCTCCGGCGGCGCGGCGAAAGACGCCGATGACGTCATCCCGGCCGGCCGCAGGGGGGCTCCCGGCCCGGGCAGCGGAGGGCGGCTGGCCCGCCGGGCGCCGTTCACGCCGGCCATCGGCCGATCGGTCCTGGTCATCCTTGGGCATCGGTGGCCTCCACGGTCGGTTGCGAACCACCCCCGGCGGAGATGGTCATGAGCCGCGCCCGCGGAAGAACTTCCTCCCGAGCGACTGCTGGTATTGGGTCCATCCACCGTCGATCGCCGCTTCGTTCTGGAGCAGTTGGAGCACGCCGGCGAGCCGCGCATCCATGTGATCGAGGTGATGGAGGGCGAGGGCCTCGAGGGTCATCGGGAGCTTGGGGGCGCCGTATTCGTACTGGCCGTGATGGCTCGCCACCATGTGCTTGATCCTCACCGCAAGATCGACGTCGAACGGCCGGCCGGTGCGGGCCTCGATCGCGACGATCTTCGCCTCCAACTGTTCGAGCCCGAGGAGGACATGCCCGAGGAGCTGGCCGGCGTCGGTGTAGGAAAAACCGTTCTCGCTCTCCAATTCGAGCGTCTTCCCGAGATCGTGGAAGAGGACACCGATGAGGAGAAGATCTCGATCGATCGCCGGATAGAGCGGGGCGACCCGGTCGGCGAGGCGGAGGAGATTGACGACATGCTCGAGGAGGCCGCCGGCATGGGCATGGTGATGCTTGACCCCGGCCGGGCAGCGGCAGAAGACCTTCATCAACGGCTCGTCGGCGAGCACCTCGTCGGCGAGTTCCCGGAGCTGCCCCGGTGGGATCGTCGCCAGCAGCGCCGCCAGCTCCGCCCGCAGACGGACGACGTCGGCCGCCGAGAGCACCTGGAACTCCGACTCATCGACGACGCGCGGATCGATCCGCCCGATCCCCTGGATGATGAGTTGGAGATTGCCCGAGTAGAGCTGCGTCATCCCGTCGACGCGGACGTAATCACCGTCGTCGAACGCCTCGAACTCGGCATCCGAGGCGTTCCACATCCTCCCGGTGATCGATCCGCTCCTGTCGGCGAGCTCGACCTGGAGATAGAGCTGGCCGTTGCGGTTCGGCCGGAGTTGCTTGTGGGTGGCGAGGAACACCTGATCGACCGCGGTCTGCGGCGCCAGTTCCGTGACCCGCCGTCGCTGGGACGGAGGACGGGCCGCACGGTTCGGGGGATCGACGGGCGACATGCGGGGTCCGGGTGGGGGTGGCGGCGGGAGCGTGACCGGCGGCGATTTTATCAGGCACCACGCAGGCGTGCCGCCGGCTCCGCGGAAAAACCCGCCAGCGACTACAATCCCGCCGCCACGATCATCCCGCTGGCCACCGTATCCCGCCCCCCACGACAGCCCCGTCCGGAGACCCCCATGGCCGATCACGCAATCTCCCCCACCCGTGCCGAGGATTATCCGGAGTGGTACCAGCAGGTCGTGAAGGCGGCCGACCTCGCCGAACAATCGCCGGTCCGTGGCTGCATGGTCATCAAGCCGCTCGGCTACGCGATGTGGGAACGGATGCAGTCGATCCTTGACCGGATGTTCAAGGAGACCGGCCATCAGAACGCCTACTTCCCCCTCTTCATCCCGCTCTCGTACCTCGAGAAGGAGGCGAAGCATGTCGAGGGCTTCGCCAAGGAGTGCGCCGTGGTCACGCACCACCGCCTCGAACTCTCGCCGGAGGGGAAGCTGATTCCGACCGGCAAGCTCGAGGAGCCGCTCATCGTCCGGCCGACGAGCGAGACGATCATCGGGGCGATGTTCGCCCGCTGGGTGCAGTCGTGGCGCGATCTGCCGCTGCTGATCAACCAGTGGGCCAACGTCGTCCGTTGGGAGATGCGTCCCCGGGTCTTCCTCCGCACCTCCGAGTTCCTTTGGCAGGAAGGGCACACCGCCCACGCGACAAGCGCCGAGGCGGTCGAGGAGACGCTGCGGATGCTCGGTTGCTATGCGACGTTTGCGGAGCGGGATCTCGCCATGCCGGTGATCCGGGGCCCCAAGCCCTCGGCGGAGCGGTTCCCAGGCGCCGTCGACACGTATTCGATCGAGGCGATGATGCAGGACGGCAAGGCCCTTCAGGCCGGCACGTCGCACTTCCTCGGTCAGAACTTCGCCCACGCCCAGGAGATCAAGTTCGCCGGACCGTCCGGCACCGAGGAGTATTGCTGGACGACCTCGTGGGGGGTTTCCACGCGTTTGATCGGGGCGGTGATCATGACCCACTCCGACGACGACGGCCTCGTCCTCCCGCCGCGGATCGCGCCGACCCAGGTGGTGATCCTCCCCATCCATCGCACGCCGGAGGAGAAGGAGGCGGTGCTCACGGCCTGCCGACAGATCGAGGCAGGCCTCGCGGAGGCCCGCTTTGGCGGGGAACCGATCCGCGCCAAAACGGACGGCCGCGACATTCGCGGGGGAGAAAAGACCTGGCAGCATGTCAAGCAGGGGGTGCCGCTGCGCGTCGAGATCGGCCCCCGCGACCTCGCCGCCGGGACGGTGAGCGTGATGCGCCGCGACCGCGGACCGAAGGAGCGGACGAGCGTGCCGATCGACCGCTTTGCCGCCACGGCGGCCGACCTCCTCGATGAGATTCAGCAGGGACTCTTCGATCGGGCGAAGGAGTTTCGCGACCGCCGCAGCGTCCGCCTCGATTCACTTGAAGCCGTGCGGGAGTTCTTCGGCGCCGACGGAGAAGGCAAGGGGGAAGCGAAGGGGCCGGCGAAGGGGGGCTTTGCCCACGTCCACGTCGCCGACGACCCGGCGGTGCCCACCGCCCTCGACCCGCTCAAAGTGACCGTCCGCTGCGTGCCGATGGACGGGGACGATGAGCCAGGGACATGCGTCGTCACCGGAAAGCCGGTGAGCCGGCGGAGCGTGTTGGCCCGGTCGTACTGATCTCCTTCCGGGGGATTGGACGCCCGTCGCGCTCCGGCGACCCCGCTGTCTGCGCGGAAGGGTGGCTGACGCGTACAATCTGGAGGAGGGGTCCGGCCGGCGTTCGTTGCGGCGACCGGCCCCGGGGATGGAGGCCGCCGGCAGGCGGACGAGCGATGGGCGTGCGGGCACCCGGGGCGTGGCGTGTGGTGGCAGTGGCCCTGGCGGTCGGGGGGCTGTTCGGCGTGGCAACCCCGCTCCTGCGGGCTTCGATGCGCCCCTGGCGTCTGGGTGAGTTCGACCCGGCCGGCCTCCGCCTGGAGGAGGGAATCGCCGTCCCCAAGGTCGACGCCCCGTCGACGCAGTATGCCTTCGGCACCATGGCCGAGGGGGGAAACGAGACGCACGAGTTCGTGATCCGCAATGCCGGAGACGCCCCCCTCAAGATCACTCGTGGCGCCACCTCCTGCAGTTGCACCGTGAGTGACTTCGAGTCCACGGAAGGGGGCGAAACCAACGCCGAGAAACTGCTCCCGCCCGGGGGGGCGGCGAAGCTGCTCTTGAAGTGGCGGGGCAAGACCGGCGGGGCGTTCCGCCAGCAAGCGACCGTGTTCACCAACGATCCGCGCCGCCCGGAGATCGTGTTCGTGGTCGAGGGGTTCGTCGTGCCGGTGTGGAAGGCGGAGCCGAAATCGATCGTCCTCACCTCGATCCCGAGTCAGGGAGGGGTCACGGCGTCATCAAAGATCTTCACCTACGGGAAGGA
>CAMCCR010000154.1 GCA_945873085.1 Candidatus Kuenenia stuttgartensis
TCTTCCACACTCGCATCAGCAGCCCGCTGGAGGTGACGAAGTTGGGATACAAGACCTCCAGTTTCTCGCGCGACAGGCTGACATTGCCCGGATCCGAAGCCGTGCCTCTGCCGGCGTTGCGGTTGGGAATCGGTGCTGTGGGCGGAGCCAAATCCGACGGAGTTGCCGTCGGTTTCGCATCGGGAACGCGAAACGACTGCTCGCAGTTGGGGCAATTCACTTGGCGGCCGGCGAGGCGGATCGGAACCGACAGGACTTTGCCGCAGCCGTCGCACTTCAGCCGCCAGGCCGGCTCATTGCCGCTCATCGTCGGATCTCCAAAAACATCAGGATGGTTGGAATCGATCGGTTCAACGAGCGTGTCGTCGCTGGTGTCGATTGAAACTTGGGCCTACCCCAACGGGCAAAAGTACAACAGGCGTTGAGAGTCGCCGTTTCCAGCAGGCCCACGCCGATCAGTGTCACTACCGCCAGGAACGGCAAAACGACGTCTTGCCAGGGAATTGCTTCTTCCGTTGCTTGGACGTCATCGAAAGTCTCCTCCCCCACAGGAGTAGAGGCCTTCATACCGACTGGATCAGGATTTCCAAAGCAGGCCCATGGCGCGCCGGGATCTCGGTTGATCCGCCCCTGGCAGCCGGTCCGGGGGAGCCGTCGGCAATCGTTTCGTGGACCGATTCGCGGTCCGCCGCGGGCCACGGCGGGCTCGCACCATCGCTTTTTCGGGCCGATCCGCCCGCAGGACAGCGGGCCGAAAGGGGGGCGGGGCCGGGCGCGGCCCCGTGCTTCGCCCTTGACTCCCCAGCGCTTCCGTCTTCAATTGGGCTTCGGTGGTTTCATCATATGGTTGATTTTGTCACTTTTCGGAGACGTGTCCTTCCCATGATCCGTGCAACCACTCAGCCTTCCGCCGCGCGCCAGCGCGGCTTCACACTCGTCGAACTGCTCGTCGTCATCGCGATCATCGGCACCCTCGTCGGCCTCCTCCTGCCCGCCGTCCAGTCTGCCCGCGAGGCGGCCCGCCGCTCGGCCTGCACCAACAACCTCAAGCAGCTCGGCCTGGCGATGCAGAACTACCATGACACCATGGAGATGTATCCCCGCAACCTCCTCCAGATCGGCGGCAACATCTGGGAATCGACCAGCGCCAGCGTCCAGATCCTCCCCTTCATGGAGCAGCAGGGCCTCTATCAGAAGTTCAAGTCGATGGCACCGCCGACCAACAACTGGGGCGGCACCTACGGGCTGATGCAGACGGCGACGGTCGGGGCCTTCCTCTGCCCCTCTTCGGCGAACAAGGCGGCCGTCACCGACTGGTCGGGCGCCGGCAGCAACTACGCCTGGAACACCGGCAGCTCGCTCGACACCGTGTGGGGCGGCACGAACTTCAACGGCATCATCGCCTACCAGAATGACCGACGCATGAGGGACGTCAGCGACGGCCTGTCTTCGACGATCCTCGGCGCCGAAATCCTCGTCGGCTCCGGCTCCAGCAATGGCACGTCGGGAACGTTCCCCTTCGACATGTTTTACGCCGGGGACGCGGTCTTCAATTCGGCCTCCAACCGCAACATGCCCACCGCAGCCGACATCGAGACGATCGGGATGGCCGCCAGGAACAGCCCGCAGGGGGTGAAGGCAAACAACGGCGGCATGTGGGCCTGGTACGGCGCCGGCCATTCCACCTTCACGACTTCCGCCCCCCCCAACTGGCAGTATCCCACCGCCGGCGGCGGCTGCTGCCCGGGTGGCGCCCACGACTGGGGCAACGGGATCATTCCGCCGCGGAGCCAGCATCCAGGCGGCGTTAACGTCGTCCTTGCCGATGCCAGCGTGCGGCTGATCACCGACACCGTCGATCTGACCACGTTCCAGCGGCTCGGCAACCGCAAGGACGGCCAGAGCGTGGGCGACTATTGATCCCGGGCACACAGTCCCGGAGTGTGATCCCGGGCACACAGTCCCGGAGTGTGATCCCGGCCCCAGAGTCCCGGAGTGTGATCCCGGGCGGAGAATCCAGCTGTGCGGCTCCGACGGGCCAGCCCCGGGCGTCCGCTGCCGGTGTCGCCTGCGGTATTCCTCAAGAAAACATTTTCACCGTGAAAGAGAGCTTCTGATGCGTGTTCGATCGGGCGTGCGTGTGGCATTCATGGCGTCGTTGGTCGTCGGTCTGGCTGCCGGTGCGGGCGGATGCAGCCAGCAGACGGTCAAGCCGATGAAGATCGAGATCAAGGTCGATCCGATGGTGCAGGTGACCAACACGTTGCAGGGCTATGCCAAAGGGCAAAACCTGGGCAGCGAGGTGACCGGCTACGACTCCATGGTCTCGAGCGTCAAGGCTGTCAGCCCCGAGAAGGCCGAGATCCTGGAAAAGGGGCTAGCCGAGATCAAGAAGCCTGGGGCCGACGTGAAGGCGAAGGCCAAGGCCCTCCTCGCCGAGTTGGGACTGACAGCCGAGAGCAAGTGACCACTTCCCCCCACGCGCTCCCGGCGCTGCCGGATGCCGGGAGCGCCGGGGCCCTAGCGGCGAAGTCAATCTGACCCCGCTGCCGCGCTGCCGGCGCGCGACTCATGCACGCGATCACGTCGCAGTCAATCGACGCTTTTCGGCGTCCGGCAACGGCGCGACGGCATGAGCATGAAGACGCTCTTATGCCACACGCTGCAGACATGGGCCTGTTGCAGCCGTATGTCTCCAACGATCGCTCACGTAGCCCCAGGATCGCCTTGGAACGGTGGCGGTCCGGCCACGAACTGGCGCAGGAGACGGGATCGAATCCTGATACGCTCCCGCGGCATCGCATCGTTGCGACATCGCACTCCGCCACTTTCGTCCAGCGAAGGTCATCCATGCGCCGTCCCACCCGCCCCCATCGCACCACGTCCCGTCCGGTCGCCGTCGAGCGCCTCGAGTCACGGGCCCTGCTGGCCAGCTTCTTGACCGCCGGCACGGTGCTCACGATCGATCTCACGAAGGCCGGGACGCTCGCCGTGGCTTCCTCGGGGGGTGGCAGTTATCTGTTCACGCTCGAGGGGGGCGACACCTTCGCCGGTGCCGACGCCGCGGGGCTCGTCGGCAACACCCTGCCCACACTCACCGTCACTCCCGATCTCGACATCACCCAGGTCTCCGTCACCAACAGTGCCGGCACGACGGCCGTGCGGTTCACCGATAGTGCCGGCCTCTATGACGATTCCTTCACCGTGACGATGAAGGGCATCGCCGGCCTTCCCGGCTGGGTGCCGTCGGTGAAGTTCGTGGGGAGCAGCGCCTTCGCCGGAGCCGCGGCGCTCAACGTCTCCGCGCCGACGATCGCCGTCGAGGCGGCGAAAGTATCGACCGCGGCCGGCACGCTGTCGCTCGTCGCCGACACCGGGGCCGCCGTCACCGGCAATTTCACCGGCCTGGCCCTCACGTCGGCATCCTCCGTCGAGAGTGAATCCGGCGCGATCACGCTCCGCGGCCGTGGAGGTGACGGCGCTACGGGCAACCAAAAGGGGATCTCCATCGGCGCGGGATCGAGCGTCGCGGCGGGAGTGGCTGATGGGATGGCCGTCGCCATGAAACTCACCGGCATCGGCGGATCGGCGACCGGCACCGGCGGCTCCAATCATGGCATCGTGATCGAGACCGGCGGCGCGGTGAGCGCGACCGGCTTGCTTGAACTCGATGGCACCGGCGGCCCCACGAACGCCGGCAACCGCGGCGTGCTCGTGTCGGGCAGCCTCGAAGCGAACAGCATGGTCATCAAGGGCACCGGCGGCGGTACCAGCGGCGACGCGGCGGCCGACAACCACGGCGTGTTCATCGGCAATCAGGCGCTCGTCTCCGCCGACGGACTCATCTCCGTCATCGGGACAACGGGCCCCGGGAAGGCGACCACGACCACCCCCTACGTCTCCTCGTCGGGCCTGTTCCTCAATTCAGCCCGTGTCAACTCGGCCAGCGACAACATCCAATTCCAATCCGACTCGTTCAGGCTGCAGGGCACCGGCACGGTGATCGCGAGCAACAAGACGGTTTTCTTCACGAGCACCGCCGACTCACAACTGATGCCGCTCGACAAGCCGGTCAACACCGTTCTCGCCCGCACGTACGCCAAGGACATCTCGTACGGCTCAGAGAAAGCCGTCGTCGAGCAGGAGGTGGCTTCCGCCGGCGGCGCCCTTGTCATCGGCACAGCCAACCTCACCGTGTTGGGGTCGGCGATCCGCCTGAGGACCAACGTCACCAGCGGCGGTGCCCAGACCTGGAACGGCCCGGTCATCCTCGGCGCCCCGAGCACGACACCCGCCACGAAGGCAACGGAGGCCGGTGACGTCCGCCTCGAAGCCAACGGCATCACGTTGTTATCGACGGTCGACGGCGCGAAGAACCTGACCCTCGCCGCCGGATCGTCTCCGATCGTCCTCTCTCGCGCCGTGGGGAAGACCACGCCCCTGGCCTCGCTCCGCGTCGATTCCGCCACGAGCGTGAAGGCCGCCTCCACGCTCGCCATCGACGGCAGCGCCGCTGGCGCCGCCGCCAGTGGGCTCTCCTTTGCCAGCGGCGTTACCGGCATCGACATGCAGATCCCCGGAAGCACGATCGCCAACGCCGCTGCCCACGGGATCTCGCTGGCGGCGACGAGCAATTCTTCGCTCGCCGGCTTCGCCGTGAAGAACGCTGGCGTGTCGGGCATCCGTGCCACCGGCGCCATGCCGGCGACGAAGATCACCGCGACGCGCGTCGAAGGGGGGGGTAAGACCGCCTTCGGGGCCGTTCTCAGCGACGCCACTGGCCTTTCCTTCGGAACGGCGACCTCCGGAAACACGATCACCGGCGTGTCGTCCGGCATCATTGCCAAGGGAGACATGAGCGGCTCCACGATCCGTTCGAACAACGTCACCTTGAACAGCGGCGGCATCAATCTTCTGGCGGCGCGGGGCCTCCGCGTGATGGGCAACAACGTCTCCGGGAACTCGCTCTACGGCGTCCGCGCCGACGGGAACAACGCGGGGACCGCCGTCACGGGCAACGTGATCACCGGCAGCACGTTCGGCGTCTTCCTCGACGGGGCGAAGTCGCTCCAGTTGGGCGCTCCCGGGAGCGGCAATGTCGTCCAGGCGGGAATCAATCCTACGACTGGCACCTACGATCCAACGCGGCCCTCCTACGGCCTGCACGCCACCGGCGATCTCACCGGCACCGCGGTGGTCGCCAACTCGATCATCGACAACACGATCGGCGTGCGTCTCACCGATGCCCGCGGCCTCTCGGTCAAGGATGGCAATCTCCTCTTCCGCAATCGATTCCAGGCAATCGCCGCCTCGGGCACGAGCACTTCCACGATCATCGCCAGGAACACGATCGAGGGCTCGCTCCCAGACGCCACGCGCGCACCCTTCGGGATCGTTCTCGACTCGGCCACCGGGCTCACCGTCGGCGGCGAGGCCGCGACGGACGCCAATGGGATTTTCAGCACGTCGACGGCCGTGCTGGCCCGTGGCAACCTGACCGGTTCGGCGATCAAGCGCAGCATCATCCGCACCATGAACAACGGCGTCGTGCTCGCCTCGGCCCGGGGGCTCTGGGTGCAGTCGAACGACGTCAACGGCGCCGTGCAGCAGGGGCTCAATGCCTCCGGCGACTGCACCGGCACCACCGTCCTCTTCAATCGGATCGTCGGCGGCGCCTCGGGCGTGGTGATCGACGCGGCGAGGTCGCTCCTGGTGACGAACAACGTCATCGACGCCAATCGGGTGGGGGTATTCGCCACCGGAAACTGCCCCGGCACGAAGGTTGCCGACAACGCCGTCGTCTCCAACGGCACAAACCTCTCCACCTCGACGGCCGCCGGGGGATGGTTCCAGCCGTCGTGATCCATCGGGCTCGATCCAAACTCGCTGCCGATTCCGAAAGCTTGGGCCCGGGACTGGTAGGGTGGATCGCGTCGATGGACCGAGGCTCGATTCCCAAGGAGGTGGACATGAGGATTCTCATTGCGATCACGACGGTCCTGGTGGTGCTCGCCAGCCCGGCCCACGCCGGCCCATTCCGGCGGCGGTCGACGACGACCACGACCACGACCACGACGCGGCCGACAACGAGCATGATGAACACAGCGAGCACCGGAAGCACGGTCTCAGAGGCGACCGTGCGAACAGGGACCAGCGGCGGGGCCCAGGGCCACGCCGAATCGATGGCCGCATCGTGCTCGATGGTCCACGCCGCGAGCCACGGCAGCACCTACGAAGGGGTCGGCGTCGGCGGCAGCCCGGCCGCGGCGCTGGCGTCGTGCTGCAACAACGGCGGAGCGGTGCTCGAAGAGGGAACCGCCCAGGGGAGGGACGGCCGCTGGTATGCCTGCCGGCGCTACAGCCAGCGCTGATCTGGGCTCGCACGTGGAGCGAATCATGAGCGATCACCCCCTCAAGCCTGCCTACGAGGCGACCGATTACCGGGTTGGTGACTGCTTCACGATCCGTTGCGGCGAGCGTTCTCCTCCCCTCGAAGCCCTCCTCACCGAATCGGGGCATGACACCTGGGCGTTCATCACGGCCTGGAATCCCGGATCGATCGCCCTTGATACAGCCGAGAACCGCCGCCGGATGACCGATCTCGCCGGCCGCATCGCCCTCCTCGGCCTCCCCCTGCTAGAGGGAGAGGGAGTGGGAACCGGGGGCGACTGGCCGCCGGAGCCGAGCCTGCTCGTGCTCGGCATCGGGGCGAGCGAGGCGGTGGCAGTCGGCCGGGCATTCGGCCAGGTGGCGATCGTCGTCGGACGACTCGGCGAGCCGGCGCGGCTCTGCTTCTGCTCGCCGTCCCCGGCGCACTCGGCCGGAAACAGCTGAGCGAGTCGGGGCTCGTGGCTTCAGGCTCGAGGGTCGCTCGGATTGCAGTGGCGGCAGGAGGTCGGATTCGTTACAGTCGCGCCCCCGAAGCCTGCCCGAAAGTCGATTTCCGAGGACGAACCGATGATGCGGACGCTTCTCGATTGGCTCCTCTACGCCCACAGCGGCGGACAATTCCGCGAACTCGCCGCGATCACCGCCCACTTCGCACCGGATGATCTCGGTCGCTACCGCCGGTATCTCCCCGAGCTTCTCGACATGCCGGACAGACCGGTCGTGAAGCTGTTTCTCGTCGACTACCTCCAAGTCAGCCCCTGGCCGCTGACTCGCTATCAGGAATGGTCGATGCTCCTCCGGGCATCCCATGACGGAGCCGAAGGATGGTTTCC
>CAMCCR010000155.1 GCA_945873085.1 Candidatus Kuenenia stuttgartensis
CGATCCCCTCGATCCCCTTGCGGCGCTCGCGGGGGGCGACCTGCTCCCTCGTCATCGCGGGGCGGGCGCGGGGGCCGGCCCATGGGGGGCCGACGTCCACCGGCAGGCGGGGCCCCTGCCCCTTCGGCGCGGTCGAGAAAGCGGGGACGGACGGGGCGATCCCCTCGATCCCCTTGCGGCGCCCGCGGTGGGCGGCCTGTGCCCTCGTCATCACGGGGAGGGCGCGGGGGCCGGCCCGTGGGGGGCCGACGTCCACCGGCGGGCGGCGGCCCTGCCCCTTCGGCACGATCGAGGAAGCGGGGACGGGCTGTTCTGCCGGCGGGCGGCGGGGCCGCACGCCCTCTTCCACCGGGGCCGCTTGGTCCTACGGAGCCACGGCCTCCGGAGCCACTGCCTACGCGGCCACGGCCTGCTGGGGAGCCGCCTGATCGCGGCGGACGGCCACCGGCGGCTGCGGGACGGCCACTGCGGCGGTCGTCGCCACGCTGGCTGAAGGGGCGTCTCGTGCCTCGAGGACGGGGGCCGTGGGCACCGCGGGAGGGGCCGTCGTCGAGGCCAGCGGTCTGAGCGAGGGCATCCTTGCGGAGGGCCTCGACCTCTGACCAGGCCAACAGCCGCCACTGCCCCGGCAGCAGGTCGCCGAGGGAGAGCTTTCCAACGGCGACACGCTTGAGTTGATGGACCTTGTGCCCGAGTTGCGCGAGCATGCGGCGAATCTCGCGGTTCTTCCCTTCATCGAGAACCATCTCGAGGACCGCGCTTTGCTTGTGCTGCGACTTGAGGTGAACGTGCTGGGCCCGGGCCATCCCCTCCGCGAGGCCGATGCCGCGGCGGAGCTTGTCGAGGGTTTCCGGAGTGGGAACGCCCGCCACCTGGACGAGGTATTTCTTCTCGACGCCATACCGCGGGTGGGCGAGGAGATTGGCCAGTTCGCCGTCGTTGGTGACGAGGATCAGCCCTTCGCTCATCCGGTCGAGCCGGCCGATGGCAAACAGCCGCTGTTCACCCGGCACGAGGTCGACGACGCGGGGCCGGCCGTCCGGGTCGAAGTTCGTGGTCACCACGCCGACCGGCTTGGAGAGCATGTAGACCACCCGCTTCGGGTCGGGGAGCCGCTCGCCGTCGACGCGGATCTCCTGGCGGAGCGGATCGACCCTGGTGCCGAGTTGCGTGACCACCTGACGGTCGATCTCGACCCGCCCGGTCGTGATCAGTTCTTCGCAGTTCCGCCGGCTGCCGAGGCCGGCCGCCGCGAGCACCTTCTGGAGCCGTTCGAGGCCGTCATCCACAGCGACCGGGGCCTGGCGAAACCGGCCGCGGGGGGGAGTTTTACGGGCCGGCTCGTGTCCGGCCGGGCCACCGGCTGGCGGGGAACGGCGCGATGTGATCCGCGAGCCACGGCCGCGATTGGGCTCCCCTGAACGACGCGGTTGATGGGGCTGGGAGGGGGAGGGATCGGCGGGCAAGGGAAACTCCGGCGCGCGGGGGGAAAGGGGCCACTCGCACGGCGGACCCACCGCGGGATCATACACCGGACGTCGGAGGGCTGCGGGATTCGCCTGCCCGGTCGCGATCGGGACGGTTTCCCGGGAACGCCGCCATCCCTCACCGCATCGGCGACCACCAGCGGGAGCGACGGACTTCGGTCACCGGCTCGTTGTAGTCGCGTGGACGACTCCCATCCATGAGGGCCTCGCGGAAGAGCGTGGAGCCGATGTCGGGCTGCGGGTAGGGATCGAAGCGGACGGCGCGACGTTGCTGTGTCCGGGCGTTGGAGGTGGTCTGCAAGGACGGTTTTGCCAGCGAAGCGCAGCCCCCGGCCCACGGCATCAGGCTGACCACGGCCAGCAGCGCAGCGGCGTTCGACAGGCCTCGCATGGTGGGCGCCCTCGGGGGATCGACCTCCGGTCTGGTCGGGGGCGGGAGTGTAGGGCCGCCCCACGAAAACGGCCTAGGGCGCTTTCCAGGGGGAATCATGGGCGGAAACCAGCGGAAAAGAGCCGGATCGAAGCCGCTGTCGCCGATCCCGGAGGTCATCCGAGGGCGACATGGAGGAGCTTCGCCCCCCCGGCGTTGCCGACGCACCGCACCGTCTGCGGGCCGATCTCGGCCGGAAGGAGGACGGTTTGTCCCGGCCCCAATTCCGGAATCCCCCACGCCTCGTCGAGCGCCACCCGGCCCCCCACGATGGCGAGGAGATGGCAGGCGTCATCCCCCCCCACACTCCAGTCGGCGCCAGGGGTGACCTCGTCGAAAACGAAGTAATCGCAGGCCGCCAGCCGACGCACCCCAGGAGAGGAGGTCGAGGCGAGGGGGGTTGGATCGACCGGCCCGAAGCGGGAGACGGCCTCGAGGCCCGCCTCGAGATGGAGCGGCCGCGGCTTGCCGTCGGGTCCGGTGCGGTTCCAGTCGTGGAGCCGGTAGGTGACGTCGCTCGACTGCTGGATCTCGGCGACGACAAGCCCCGCGCCGATGGCATGCACGGTCCCTGCCGGAATGAAGATGCAGTCCCCGGCCTTCGGCTCGACGACATGGAGGACCTCCTCGCAGCGGCCTTCACGGAGGGCGGCCGCGAGCGATTCACGATCGACTCCGGCCTTGAGGCCCGCCCAGAGCCGGCTTCCCGGCGCCGCGTCGATCACATACCAAGCTTCGGTCTTCCCCTTGTCGGGAGGATCGAGCCGCGCGGCACGGTCGTCGTCGGGGTGGACCTGGACGGAGAGATCGCGGCAAGCGTCGAGGAACTTGAACAGGAGCGGGAATGACGTCAGCCCTGCGTGCCTGCCGAGGAGGGCCCGCCCGTGGTGCGTCACGAGATCGCCGAGGGTGCGGCCGGCAAGCGGCCCGGTGGCGACGACACTCTGGTCATCCCGCCGGTCGACCACTTCCCACGATTCGGCGAAATCCTCACCTGCAGGAAGGTCACGACCGAGGAGCGACGCGAAGCGGTGACCACCCCACAGGTAGCGGCGATAGATCGGGGTGAAGAGCAGCGGGGACAACACGGCGGGGGGCGCTCCTTGACTTGGAGACTTGGATACTAGGACAGGGGGCGGCGAGGTCGCGGCACGATCAGGAATGGGCGTAGGCCTCGAGGAGGCGTCCGATCCAGAAGCAGCAGACGCTCGCCAAGAGCATCACGAGCATCTGCCCGAGGGAGATGGCGTGCTGGAGCTCGAGGACGATCGCCAGTGCCGGAAGCGTCAGCCCGGCGAATTGGCCGAGTCGGCCGCACGTGCGGATCAGGTCAGCCATGGGTGGATCGGCAACAGAAGGCACCGGGGGGCGACCACCGACAAGGCTGCCGGCCACCACCGGAGGGGCTCACCGCGGCTGTGCCGGCCGGGCGAACTCCCACGAGCCTGCCCCGACTGCCTCGCAGCGACAGGAGAAATGTGGCAGGTGCTCGGCCACCCGACAAGACTCGTAGCGCTCGAGGTTGAGGCCGTCGAGGCCGCAGAGGCGGACCAGCCCCCCTTCCCGCAGCATCAGCCCGGCGAGCACTTCGAGCCCTTCGAGGAGTCGATCGTCGACCTGCCCGACCCCGTCGAGCTCCACGACCATCCGGCTCATGCCATGCTCCCGGGCGACGTTCCAGAGCGCGTGGCCGAGGTCGCCGCCCCGTCGCGGGGCATTTGCCTTGGGGGGGAAGAGCTTCACGAACAGCCAGTCCGGGCCCCGTTCGACGCCGACGTCGTAGCGATCGATGAGTTGGTTCATGGCAAGAGCCTTCCGTGGTGTGGCCGTGGTGATCCCCCCCCTTAACCCCGTCCGGGCTGTGGCCCATGCCTGGACAGGAAATACTACGGGGGGAGGCAAGGCCTACCGGCCCGGATCGCGGTCCACGCCCCCGCACCTTGCCGAAACCCTGCCGCTGGCGATACTTCCGACAGGTTTCCCCGGTTTTTGTTTCCCGTTTTCCCGTTTTCCCGTTTTCTTTGGAGGACACGCATGGGTCGGCACGGCGCGGTGACGTTCAAGGGCAGTCCGCTCACGCTCGTGGGTGAAGAGGTCAAGGTGGGGGCTGCGGCGCCCGAGTTCACCCTCACCGGTGACGCGATGCAGGACATCCGCAAGGCTGATCTCCTCGGCAAGCCGACGATCATCAGCGTCGTCCCCTCGCTCGACACGCCCGTCTGCCAGGTGCAGACGAAGAAGTTCAACGAGAGCCTTGGGAAGTTGGGCGACAAGATCAACGCCCTCACTGTGAGCCTCGATCTCCCCTTCGCGATGAAGCGCTTCTGCGGCGCCGAGTCGATCACGGCGATGAAGGTCGGCAGCGACTACAAGGACCGCGAGTTCGGTAAGGCCTACGGCCTCCTCATCGACGAGCTCAAGATCCTCGCCCGCGCTGTCTACATCCTCGACGCCAATGGGCACGTCGTCTACGGCGAGCTCGTCAAGGAAGTGGCCAGCGAGCCGAACTACGACGCCGCCATGGCAGCGCTCGAGAAGCTTGTCTGATCGACTCCCGTTGTTTCGCAACGAGAACGGCCGGCCGAACAATTCGGCCGGCCGTTTTTTGGTTCTTGCCGGACCAACCTCCCGGCATCACTTCGAGAGCAGTCCCTCGATCGCGGTCTTTGCCGCGGCGAGCGCATCGGCGAGTTTGTCGACAAGCTTGCCACCGGCTTGGGCGAGGTCGGGCTTGCCTCCCCCCTTCCCTCCGACGATTCCCGCGGGCTCGCGGATCCAGGTGCCTGCCGACAGGCCCCGTTCCTCGAGCTCGCGGCTGATGCCGGCGACGAGGGTTACCTTCTCCCCGTCGGCCGAGCCGAGGAAGACCGCTACCGGGCTTGCCTTGCGGCGGAGCTGGTCGATGCACTGCCGCATCGCCGCGACGTCGGCGCCGCCGGCGTTGACGACGACGATC
This sequence comes from Candidatus Kuenenia stuttgartensis, assembly GCA_945873085.1. Classification (GTDB taxonomy): domain Bacteria; phylum Planctomycetota; class Planctomycetia; order Pirellulales; family UBA1268; genus QWOP01. The sequence goes on from CAMCCR010000155.1 coordinate 4,874, forward strand.
CGGGTATCGCCGACGGTCGTGGCCGCGGCGAGAAGATCATCGACGGCGAGCGTGGCCGCGGCGGCGACGGGCTTGGCCTTCTTGAGATCCTTGATCTCCTTGGCGAGGGCAGCCAGCCGCGTCGGAAGCTCCGCCGCCGGGACGCGGAGGGTGCCGGCTGCCTCGGCGAGCGTCGCTTCGGCATGGCGGAAGCGTTCGAGGGCCTTGAGCCCCGTGATCGCGCTGACGCGGCGGGTGCCGGCGGAGACGCTCTCCTCGCCGGTGATTCGCACCTGGCCGATCTGGCCGCTGTTGCTGACGTGCGTGCCGCCGCAGAGCTCACGGCTCACTTCACCAAGAGACACCATCCGGACAACGTCGGGGTATTTCTCCCCGAAGAGCATCATCGCCCCCTCATGGCGGGCGTCGGCGAGCGGCAGGAGCCGCGCACCGACCGGGACGGCGGCGAGGACGTTGCGGTTGACCATCGACTCGATCAAGTCGAGCGTTTCGCGGCCGACGGCGCTTCCGTGAGAGAAGTCGAAGCGAAGCATGTCGGCATCGACCTTCGAGCCCTGCTGGACGGCGTGGCGGCCGAGGTGATGCTGGAGGGCAGCGTGGATCAGGTGCGTGGCGGAGTGCGCCCGGCGGATCGCCGCGCGGCGGTCTTCATCGACGTTCGCTGAGACGGTGGCGCCGAGGTCGAGCGTGCCGCTGCGGAGGTGGCCGACATGGAGCATGAAGCCCCCCTCACGCTGCGTGTCGAGGACCTCGAAGCGCCCCGCGCCGGTCCCCGGCCACTCCAGCCAGCCGATGTCACCGACCTGCCCCCCCGATTCGCCGTAGAACGGCGTCCGGTCGAGGACGATGGTCACAGGCGCCGGGGAATCGTCGGCGGAGAGGGCGTCGCAGAGTTGGCCGCGGGCGATGATCCCGAGCACCTTCCCCTCGGCGGAAAGCGTGTCGTAGCCGAGGAACTCGGAGCCGTGCATCGTCTTCTTGAGGGCGTCGAGCGGGCCGGAGGTGAACACCTCCACCCGGTTGCCGGCGCCCGACACCTTCCCGTGCTCGTCCATCGCGGCCCGGAAGCCGTCCCAGTCGAAGCCGATGTTCCGCTCAGCGGCCAGCGTCTCGAGAAGCTCCGGGGGGAAGCCGTAGGTGGTGTAGAGGTCGGCTGCATCGGCACCTCCCACCGTCGCCCCGCCGGAGGACCCGAGGCCCGCAAACAGCGTCTTGATCCGCTGGAGGCCGTCGTCGATCGTCGTCATGAACGACTCTTCTTCGCGCTTGATCACCGTGGCGACGCGTTCGACGCTCTCGGCGAGCTCTGGGTAGGGGCGGGCCATGAGGCTCGCGACCATGCCCGGCAGCTTGTGGAGGAACGGCTCCTTCATCCCCATCTGCCGGCCATCGAGGACGGCGCGGCGGAGGAGCCGCTTGACGACGTACTTCTCCTCGTTGTTTCCGGGGAGGACGTTCTCGTGAATCGCGAACGTGCAGGCGCGGACATGGTCGGCGATCCGGCGCATCCGTCGGCCGTCGTCGTCGGCCGGCACGTACCGTTTCGAGCAGACATCCCCCACCGCCTCGACGAGCGGCCGGAGAATGTCGATGTGGAAGTTGCTGTCGACCCCCTGGAGCATGGCGCAGGTCCGCTCGAGCCCCATGCCGGTGTCGATGTTGCGGCTGGGGAGCGGGGAGAGGTTGTCGGGGGGGGAGCCCTTGCGGTTGAACTGCGTGAAGACGAGGTTCCAGATCTCGACATCGCTGCCGTCGGGCATCCGGTAGAAGATCTCGCTGCACGGCCCGCAGACGCCATCGGGGCCCTGGCTGGGGGCGCTGGCCGGCCAGAAGTTGTCGTCTTCGCCCAAGCGGCTGATCCTGCCGTGGGGCACGCCGATCTCGTCGGCCCAGATCCGGAAGGCTTCGTCGTCATCTTGGTAGACGGTGATCGAGAGCTTCTCGGGGGCGATGTTGAGCCAGTTCTTGGCCGTGAGGAATTCCCACGCCCAGTGGATCGCCTCGCGCTTGAAGTAGTCGCCGAAGCTGAAGTTGCCGAGCATTTCGAAGAACGTGTGGTGGCGGGCGGTCCGCCCCACGTTGTCGATGTCGCCGGTGCGGAGGCACTTCTGGCAGGTGGTCGCCTTCGTGAAGTCGAGCTTGCACTTGCCGAGGAAGTGATCCTTGAACTGGTTCATGCCGGCCGGCGTGAACAACACCGAGGGATCCCAGCGGGGCACGAGGACGTCGCTGGGGCGGCGGACGCAGCCCTTCGATTCGAAGAACGCCAGATAGGCTTCCCGCAGTTCATCGGCCTTCATGTCGGCATCGGCTCCA
>CAMCCR010000156.1 GCA_945873085.1 Candidatus Kuenenia stuttgartensis
GTCCGGCCCCCGGCCACCGCCGTCGCGGGAGGGCCCATCATACTCACCGTGAGGCTCACCGTGAGAATAGTCTGAGCCGTCTGCGGATGTCGGCGCCGACTGGCCAACGCCGGCCCGCTTCGGACGCGGAGCCACTTCCGGGCCCCCTCGGCCCCCTTCGGGCCCCCCCTGGCGATTGCCAAGGAGAACGAGTTTTTCGCCGACGACGCGGAGCTTGGAGTTTTTCTTTCCGTCCTTTTCCCAGGTGTCGAGTTTGAGTCGCCCCTCGATCATGAGGGGGGATCCCTTCGTGACGTATTCCCCGGCGATTTCGGCATCCCGGCTCCAAAATGTCACATCGACAAAGGTCGTTTCGTCGACCCACTCGCCGTTGGGGCCCTTGCGCCGATTGTTGACCGCCAGACCGATCTCCGTGACGGGGGTGCCGTTGGAGACATAGCGGAGTTCCGGGTCGCGGGTGACGTTCCCGAGAAGAATCACCTTGTTGAAGCTGGCCATGGATCGCTCCTTGGACTGAAGAGGGTGGTGATGGTGCGTGAACCTTTGTTCACCATGCTACTCAGTCGCAGGCGAGGGTGCAATCACCCCATCCTGCAGAAGAAACCACCGCCCCCCGCTGCCCCCGGCGCTCGGTGAAGGCCGTGGGGCCAACCGGTGCCGGGGCAGCGCAGGATGACTCCGAAGGTTCACTCCGCGGCAACCGGCGCGGCGGAAGGTCCGGGGGTTGGGCCCGCCGGGCGCTTCGTGGCCGCCGTCTCGTTGCCCGCCAAAGCGTGCTGGACGAGGGCGTCAGCGATCCGCGAATCTACTTTAAGGATCAATTTGCGGATGATGTCGTCATTGATTTCGCACTGCCGCTCCAAAGGCGTCACGCCTGATCCTGGCATCCTGAAGTAGGTGAGCCAGTAGACCCCCTTCTTGTGGCCGTTGATCGGGTAGGCAAGCTTCCGCTCGTCCCACAACCGGGCTGCCAGAATCGTGCCGCCGTGCTGAGTAATCAGGTCGGCAACCTGCTGCGTGATCGCCGCCGGGTCGCGGGAGTACTTCGTCGGATCGAGGATGAACATCCCTTCGTACACCACCATGTCGCTCGTCGCTCCTCTGCTGGGGTCCGGCGGAGCCGGGCCTGGTTGTCGTGAGTGTCTTGAATCTACCGTTGAAAAGTCGGTGAAAAGCCCCCACTGGGGCGTTGAATAGAAGCTAAATGATTGCCTGAGTTGTAGAGTGAAGGGAGGGGCGCTGACAAATCCGAGCAGGAAACACCACTGTCAGGGGGGTTAGTTGAACCTGTTCATCGCCGATTCGATCCCCGTTCCGACCCATTCCTCCACGGCGTCCGCAGCCCGTTCCACGAGCGCGGCAACCTCCGGTCGCTCCGCCTTGGTGAACTTACCGAGCACGAAGTCAGCCGATGTCCAGCCCGCTGGCAGCGGCCCAACCCCGATCCTCAATCTCGGCACCGCATGAGAGCCGAGTCTGGCGAGGATGTCGGAAAGCCCTTTCTGGCCCCCACTCGAACCACTTCCCCGGAGACGAATCGTGTCGGTGGGGAGTTGGAAGTCGTCGCAGAGCACCAGAATGTCGGCATTGTCTATTTTGTAAAAGTCTTTTGCCGCGAGGACACTGGCACCGCTGAGGTTCATCCAGGTCAGCGGCCAGAGGAGGAGCACCGGACAGCCGCGGATCGTGGTCTGCGAGAACTCCCCCTGGAACCGAGCCCGACGACCGGGGCCCCCTGCCCGTTTGGCGAGGACCTCGAGGACATCAAACCCGATGTTGTGACGCGTTCCGTCGTAGGCCCGACCCGGATTCCCCAAACCGGCGACCAGTTTCATGGCTGCACCGCGAAGGGGACGCCAAAAACAAGTCTGCCGTCGGGAAATCGACCCAACCGAGGCTTTTCTTGGCTAGGGGATCGAACGCCACGCGGCCGACAAACCCGCCGAACGACTTGGAGCCTGCGCCGCGCATCAAAGGACAGCAACCAGGTGCCACCGCCAACCGCACGGACCGCTGTCGCAACCTCCGGACGCATCAGCCTTCTCCGGCAGCGGCTTCCCCCTCCTCGCCGGCCTTGCGGCCAATGATCTCCGGCTCGGCGGCTCCAGACAGAGCGGCTTCGTCGGTCTTGTGAACCGTGACCGTGCAACTGACGGCGGTCTCTTCGCCGTCGGTGACAGCCTTCGCCCCGGCAGGGAGCTCGATATCATGGACCTTGATCATGCCGCCGACGTCGAGTTTGCCGACATGGACGTGGATCTTCTCTGGGATCGTGTCGGGAGTGCACTCGATCTCGATCTCATGGAGCACCATGTTGACCGTGCCGCCGGCACGATGCCCGGGAGCCTCGCCGCGGAGATCGAGAGGAACGCGGACCTTGATGCGTTCGGACTTGTCGACGCGAACAAAGTCAATGTGGAGCGGGTGGACTCCGTACGTATCCCACTGGAGGTCACGCACCAAAGCGCTGGTATTCACAGCGCCTTTGAGTTCGACGATGCGGCCGCCGTGGCGGATAACCGCTTCGAGGGCCTCCCGCTTGGCAGCGAGATCGACACACTTTTCCCCGTGCCCGTACAAAATGGCGGGGACGAACCCCTGGCGACGGAGTCGGCGGGACTCGCGGGTACCTGTGGTGGCGCGGGCAACGACTTCAAGAGAATCGCTCATATCAGCTCCTTTCGGCAAGCCACTCATTCTGACATCTAGGCTGGAATCCGCAAGCCGAACCGTGAAATGCGGCTGTTTCCCCTCAAAACCCTGCGAACGACCGGTGGAATCGGTCGTCGAATCGCTTTTCAACCAGCGCGGCCTGCGGTCATCGCCTTTTTCGGAGGGCTCACTGGAACATCATGCTGACGGATTCGTTGCGATGGATCCGCTTGATGGCCTGGCCAAGCAGGCTGGCCACCGACAGGACCGTGATCGAAGGGAGCTGTTTTCCCGCTGAAAGGGGGATCGAGTCGGTGATAATGATCCCCGCAAACGGGGCGGCCCGGAGGCGTTCGATCGCCGGGCCGACAAGCAGGCCGTGGGTGGCGGCGGCGTAGATGGCCCCGGCCCCGTGCCTCTGCACCGCCTCGGCTGCCGAGCAGATCGACCCCGCCGTGCTGATCATGTCGTCAAACATCAGGGCGATCTTCCCCTCGACGCTGGCGCCGATGATGTTCGTGCTCCTGGTGGTGTCGGCGCTGAGTCGCCGTTTGTCGACGATCGCCAGAGGGGCACCCAGCCGCGAAGCATGGCCGCTGGCTCGCTTGATGCTCCCCTCGTCTGCGCTGACGACGACGATGTCCTCCTTCGGCAGCCCCATCGACAGCACATGGTTGCTGAGGACGGGGGCCGCGTAGAGGTGGTCGACCGGGCAATCGAAAAATCCCTGGATCTGAGGGGCGTGGAGATCCATCGCCAGCACGCGGTCGGCACCGGCGCGGGTGATCAGGTTGGCCACGAGCTTGGCGGTGATCGGCACCCGGCCCGAATCCTTGCGGTCCTGGCGGGCATAGCCGAAGTAGGGGATGACCGCCGTCAGCCTGAAGGCACTGGCCCGCTTGAAGCTGTCGATCATGACCAGCAGCTCCATGAGGTGATCGTTCACCGGAGGGCAAGTCGGCTGGACGATGAACACGTCCCGGCCCCGGACGTCCTCGTCGATCTTGCAGGAGATCTCGCCATCGGGGAACCGCCCCATGGAGATCTTTCCCATGGGGAGGTTGAGGTAGCGGCAGATGTCCTGCGTCAGCGGGATGTTGGCCGGTCCGCTGAAGATCTTGAGGTCATTCATGTCGTCGGAGCCTGTGGAATGGAGGGCATCAGCCGGCCGGCATCGTCTGGCCGCGGGGGGGGATGTTCAAGATGGGGCGTCGCCGCCGCGTCGCCGCAGGGCTTCAGCGACCTCGGCGAGTTGCTCGGGCGTATTGACCGAGAGGGTCTCGCTCGGATCGAGGCAGGCAAGCGCGTCGACGGGGCGACCGTCGCCGAGGAGGATCCCGGGGCAATCGGTGAGGTAGTACTCGCCGGAAGCGTTCGCGTTGTCGAGCCGGGAAAGGGACACGAGGAGGTCTTCGGCGGCAAACACGTAGGTGCTCATGTTCACCTCGCGGATCGCCCGTTCCTCTGGGGATGCGTCCTTCTGTTCGACGATCCGCAGGAAGTGCCCGGCCTGGTCGCGGACGATCCGCCCCAGCCCCTGCGGGTCGTCGGTCACCGCCGTGCCGACGAGGCACGAGGCTTCGGATTCGGCGAGTCGGGCGAGCAGTCCGCGCACGCTCTCGGGGCGGAGCATCGGCGAATCGCCGCAGACGATCACCACCGGACGGCGACGGTCGTCCGAGAGCCGTGCCTCGATCCCGGCAGCCGCGGCCGCGACGGCATCGCCGGTGCCGCGCTGCTGCTTTTGAGTCGCGAAGGAGAGCCCAGGGACGTCGGCCAGGGAGGCCTCGACCAGTTCGGCACGGTGGCCGACGACAACGATGATCTCACCGATCCCCGCTTCGCGGAGGGCATCGACAACCCAGCGGACAAGCGGTCGCCCGGCCGCCTCATGGACGACCTTGGGGAGGTCGCTCCCCATCCGTGTTCCCTTGCCGGCGGCGAGCACAACGGCCATCGGCTGATGATGGGGGGGCATGGTCATCCTGGGTGGGGGCTGGCGGCCTGGTGCAGCCGCGCGGGTGATGGGAATGCGCCGTTCGAGAGGTCTGAGAAATCTGATAGATTTCCCAACACCCCACCGGGGTTGAATGGCCAGATCGTAATCCAAGAGATTACCGCATCAGGGAGCTGATTTCATGTCCGGGCCGCGAATGGTGTCGATCATCGAGGCTCACGAACGGACCGGGATCGCCCCACGGGCTCCTGCCGACATCGACGTTTCGGCTGGCCCCCTTGCCGTCCGCTGCCGGACGCTCGTCGGCGGGCTCGCCGAGGGAGTCCGGATGGTGGAGCTCGTCGCCGGGAAAACGCGACTGTGGCTCCTCCCCGATCGGGGGCTCGGCATCTGGAAGGTGAACGCCGCCGGGACGGAATGGGGCTGGCAGTCCCCGGTGCGGGGACCGGTGCATCCGGGGTTCGTGCCGCTGTCTGAGCCATCCGGCCTTGGATGGCTCGACGGCTTCGACGAGCTCGTCGCCCGCTGCGGCCTGGTGAGCAACGGCGCTCCCGATTTCACGCCGGAGGGGCGACTCCGCTATGGCCTTCATGGCCGGATCGCCAATCTCCCCGCCCGGTCGCTCGAGGTGATCCTTGACGAGCAGGCCGGCACCCTCACCGCCCGTGGGACCGTCGATGAGACCCGCTTCCACTTCCACGCCCTGCGGATGACGATGAATCTGACGCTCTCGGTGGAGCGGCACGGCGTTGCCTGGACCGACACGGTCACGAATCTCTCCGACCGTCCCACCTCGATGCAGATGCTCTATCACGTCAATTTCGGGCCGCCGCTCCTCGGTGCGGGGGCCGAGGTCGTCGCGCCGGTCGACGAGATCGTGCCGCGCGATGCGGTGGCAGCGGCCGACATCGCCACCTGGAACCGCTACGACGCCCCGCGCCCCGGCCGCCCCGAGGATTGCCACTACGCTCGGATCCGTCCCCGTGGCGACGGCACAGCCGCCGCGCTCTTGGTTGCCGCCGGGGGCAAGCAGGCCGCCCGGCTCTCCTGGGATTCCCGGACGCTCCCCTGCTTCGCCCTCTGGAAGCAGCAGGGGGGAGAGGCTGATGGCTACGTCACCGGTCTGGAGCCGGCGACAAACTTCCCCAATCCGCGCTCGTTCGAGGAATCGCAGGGACGGGTGGTGACGCTTCCTCCCCGCGGGGAGATCACGTTCTCTCTGGCGATGGACCATGTCCCGGGACCGAGCGTGGCGCTGGCGCGGGATGAGGTGCTTGCCGCAGCCGCCGGGCAGACGCCGCGCGTGCACGCCGAACCGCAGTCGGGCTGGTCTCCTGCGGCCGTGGCCCGCGCGGTCCTCCTCATGCTCTCGCTGGCGGCGGGATTGAGCGGCACGACGGTCGCCGAGCAGACCGGCACGCCGCGGCGCGTGATCGCCGCCGACGACTCGCGGCGAACGCTGGCCGCGATCGCCCCTGACGGGAAGCTGGAATGGAAGCGGGCCAACGGCGCGATCCACGATCTCCACCTCCTGCCCGATGGGCACCTCCTCATCCAGGATGGCTGGACGCGGGTCCTCGAGCTCGATCGGGACGGCAAGCCGGTGTGGGAATACGACGCCGCGGGGGGCGACAACGCCGGCAAGCCGGTCGAGGTGCACGCCTTCGAGCGACTCCCCGACGGCGCGACGATGGTCGTCGAATCGGGGCCGGCGCGGATCGTCGAGGTGACCCGCGACGGCAAGGTGCGGAAGTCGACCAAGCTGGTCGTCAACAACCCGGCCGTTCATTCCGATACGCGCAACGCCCGCCGCACCGCCGCCGGAACGATCCTCGTGGCCCACGAGCGCGACGGCGTCGTTCGCGAATATGATCGCGACGGGAAAGTGGTGTGGGAGTACGACGTTCCGCTGTTCGGCAAGGAGCCGAAGCCGGGACATGGCCCGGAGGCTTTCGGCGATCAGCTTTATTCGGCCGTGCGGCTCGCCAACGGCAACACGCTCATCGGCACGGGCAATGGCCACTCGGTGCTCGAGGTCACGCCGGCGAAGGAGATCGTCTGGCGGGTCGAGCAGAACGATCTCCCCGGGATCGTGCTGGCGTGGGTGACGCAGGTGTGGCGGCTTCCCAACGGCAACACCCGGTTTGTGAACTGCCACGCCGGCCCTGAGAACCCGCAGATCATCGAGGTCACGGCGGACAAGAAGGTCGTGTGGAGCTTCCGCGACTTCGAGACCTTCGGCGACTCGATGCCGGTGGCGATCGTGCTCGAGTAGGAGAGCCCCAGCGGGCCCTGCGGCAGAGGCTCCAGCGTCCGGGAACCGCTACCGAGCGGCGCCGCGCAACAGCCGCTTCGGGGAGCGATCCGCCGCCGGCCCGACCAGCGGCGGACGCGGCTCGGGGTGCTCGGCAAGGAGGGCCCGCAGTCGGGCGACGTCCTCCGGGCGCTCCGTGGCGACGTTTCTTGTCTCCCCGGGATCGTGTGTCATGTCGTAAAGCTCGACCTCGGCCTGGTCGGGGGCGGCCCCAAACTCTCTCCACTCGCACAGCCGCAGGTCAGCGGTGCGAATCGC
>CAMCCR010000157.1 GCA_945873085.1 Candidatus Kuenenia stuttgartensis
AAGAGCAGCACGTCCTCAAGTCGCTGCTAGCGTAAGCCCAGAAACGCAGAGCGCCGCACCACGCCCACGCAAGGCCCATCAGCAAGGGGTCGCCCGTGCCCCGAGAGCCGGCCTCGCCGGCAAGCGCAGGATAGGAGGGCGAAAGCGCAAGCGGCGCGGAGAGAGCGGCGGCCATGGATGGCCGACGCGAACGTCCGGCGACGGGGCACGGGCGACCCCGAAGCGCCACGTTTGAGCCAAGCACCAGCAGCCCAGCCTCGTCGGCAAGCGCCGCCCGAGGCGAGCGTCCGGCGACGGGGCACGGGCGACCCCGAAGCGCAAACGTTTGAGCCAAGGACAGGGACGCTCAGCCACCCCGCCAGCCGAGCCCCACGGGCACCGCCGCAGGCCCCCGACCGAGAGATTCCGAGGAAAAGTGTCGGCGGCGAGACTTTTTCGCCGATCGTGCGCATAATGCCTCTAGCTTGGTCGGCGGGATGTCAGGGGCCCCGCCGGCCTCAGCCGGACTGGCTCCCAAATGGGCAGCGACGGTCGTCAGCGGGGGATTCTCTTCCAACCGGATTCCGGGCGGTTGCGGCCTGCGCCGCGGTCAACCGGGCAAGGAACTTCGCGCCGGGGTTCCCATGCGGCAGAATCGTCGTCCGATGGGTGGGCGGCACCTGTCCGGCAGGGGAGGGCTCCGGGATTCCCGGCAGTGCTTCGGTCCTCTGTCCTCCCATCCGCACCAGGTGTCCTCCCCATGAGCACGGCAGCCCCCTCCCCCCTCGCGGCCCACGTCGACAAGCTGCTCAAAGTGGCGGCCGACAACGGCGCTACCGAGCTTCGCATCTCCGGCGGCCGCGAGCCGATGGTGCGGATCAAGGACAAGCTCGTCCCGCTCAAATCCCCGGCGCTGACGGCCGAGCAGGTGGCCGGGATCACCGCCGCGATCGTGCCGGCGGGGGCCGATCCGAAGAAGTTCATTTATGCGTCGGCGATGGGCCGGTATCAGGGGAGCGCCGTCGATGTTCAGGGGACGAAGGTCCTCGTCCTTCAGCCGGCCGGGCCGGCCGAGGCTGAGCCCGCCGCAGCCGCCACGCAGGTGCTCGAACTGGAGACGATCGACGACAAGGCCGACGCGGCGGAAGCCGCCAAGCCGAGCGAAGGATCTGTCTACGCCCTCCCGAAGGTGGCGGTGGGCAACATCCAGATCGACAAGCTCCTCACGGCGGCCGTGAAGAACGGCGTCAGCGACATCCACATCACGGTCGGCCTGCCGCCGGTGTTCCGGATGGACGGCGGGATGCGGCCGCAAAACACGAAGGTGCTCAACGGCGACGACACCAACGGCCTCATGAAGGCGATCACGCCGGAGCGTTGCCAGGCGGAGCTCGCCGAGAAGGGGGGCTGCGACTTCGGCTTCGCCTTCGGCGACATGGCCCGGTTTCGCGTCAGCGTCTTCAAGCAGCGTGGCACGATCGCCATGGTGCTGCGGCAGATCCCCAACAAGATGCTCACGCCCGAGCAGCTCGGCGTGCCGGAAGTCTGCAAGAAGATGGTCTGCCGGCCCCGCGGCCTGTTTCTCGTGACGGGGCCGACCGGGTCGGGAAAGTCGACGACGCTCGCCAGCCTCATCAACTACATCAACGAGACACACGACCACCATATCATCACGATCGAGGATCCGATCGAGTTCTACCACCAGTCGAAGAAGTCGACGGTCAACCAGCGCGAGGTCGGCTCCGACGTGACGAGCTTCTCCGAGGCGCTCCGGCGCGCTCTGCGGCAGGATCCCGACGTGATCCTCGTCGGCGAGCTTCGCGACTTGGAGACGATCGAGGCGGCGATTTCCGCGGCGGAAACGGGCCACGTTGTGTTCGGCACGCTCCATACGACCGGGGCCCAGGGCACCGTCAACCGAATCATCGACGCCTTCCCCACCAACCAGCAGGAGCAGGTTCGCACGCAGCTCTCGACGGCGATCATCGGCGTCGTCTCGCAGGCCCTCCTGCCAAAGATCGGCGGCGGCCGAGTGGCGGCCTACGAGATCCTCGTCGTCACCCCCGCGATCGGGAATCTGATCCGCGAAAACAAGACGTTCCGCATCAATTCGGCGATTCAGACCGGGGCCAAGCTCGGCATGGTGCTCCTCGACGACAACCTCTTCCAGCTCTGGGAAAGCGGGAAGGTGACCGAAGAGGCGGTGCTCATGAAGGCCCAAGCGCCAGACGATCTCGCCGCTCGGATCGCCAAGGCGAAGGCGGGCGTGTTTGACGACGAGGAAGACATCAACCGCCGCGCCAAAGACATGTGACCTGAGCCACGCCCGCCCGCACCACGAGATTCCAAGCCCACTCCGCCCCGCATCCCAGACCGACCACCAGCGGTGGAACCACGACCATGGCCCTCAAGCGCATCGGACAGATCTTCATCGACCTCGGCCTCATCGACGAGGGCCAGCTCCAGCAGATGCTCGAGGAGCAGCAGGCCCGCGGCGGCGAGCTGGTCGGGAAGGTGGGGCTGTCGCTCGGGTTTTTCAGCGAGGATCAGCTCGGCGAGGCGCTGGCCGAGCAGTGGAATACGACGTTCGTCACGCTCTACGACCGGACGATTCCCCCGGAGGTGCTCAAGCTCGTCAGTGAGCCGATGGCCCAGCTCTACCGGGTGATTCCGATCGAGCTTGCCGGCAACCGGCTCACGGTGGCGACGTCGGAGCCGCAGAAGATCCAGATCGCCGACGAGCTCCGCACGTTTCTCGGCTTCGACATCCACAACGTCGTGGCCACGGAGCAGGAGATCCAGAAGGCGATCGAGAAGTTTTATTCGGCCGACAACGAGAGCGTCGAATCGATCGTCGAGAGCCTGGAAAACGACAAGGAGCTGGCGGCGCAGGCGGCCGGCCTCGGCGGCGAAGGGCCCACTGATCTGACGAGTGTCGAGGCCCTCGCCGAGAGCGCCCCGGTTCGCAAGCTCCTCAACATGGTGCTCCTCCTGGCGATCCGCGACGGCGCTAGCGACATCCACTTCGAGCCGTTCGAGAGCGAGTTTCGCATCCGGCTCAAGGCGGAGGGGGTGCTTCAGGAGATGGTGCCGCCGCCGAAGCATCTCTCGTTTGCGATCACGACCCGGATCAAGGTGATGGCGAATCTCGACATCGCCGAGCGCCGTCTCCCGCAGGACGGTCGCATCGAGCTCAACGTCGGTGGCCATCCGGTCGATCTCCGCGTCAGCATCCTTCCCACGCTGTTTGGCGAGAGCGTCGTCATGCGGGTGCTCGACCGCGGCGTCGTCTCGCTCGATCTCAACAAGATCGGGATGCCGGCCGAGACGCTGCGGAGCTTCCGCACGGTGATGCAGCGTCCCAACGGCATCGTCCTGGTGACGGGGCCGACCGGCTCCGGCAAGACAACAACGCTCTACTCGGCGCTTTCCGAGCTCAACGAGATCGAGGACAAGCTGATCACCACCGAGGATCCGGTGGAGTACGACATCGACGGCATTGTCCAGGTGCAGATCGACTCCGAAATCGGCAACACCTTCGCCCACTGCCTCCGCTCGATCCTCCGGCAGGATCCCGACCGGATCCTCGTCGGCGAGATCCGTGACACCGAGACCGCCGAGATTGCCGTTCAGGCCTCGCTCACCGGCCACATGGTGTTTAGCACGCTCCACACCAACGACGCTCCTTCCACGATCACGCGTCTCCGCGACATGGGGGTGCCGCCGTTTCTGATCACGGCGACGGTCGAGGCGATCCTTGCCCAGCGGCTCGTCCGCCGGATCTGCAGCCTCTGCAAGGAGGAGATCATTCCCTCCGCCGATCTCCTCGCCGATCTCGAGATGACGACCGACCAGCTCGCCGGCCGGAAGATCTTCCGCGGCAAGGGCTGCGACAAGTGCAACCGCACCGGCTACAAGGGGCGGCTGGGGATCTACGAGCTGATGCTCATGAACGACGAGATGCGCGACATGATCATCCGCAACTGCTCCACCGAGGAGCTGCGGATTGTGGCGCGGAAGTTCGGGATGGTGACCCTCCGCGACGCCGGCATGGAGAGCGTGTTTGCCGGCCTGACGACCGCGGAGGAAGTGATCCGCGAGACGATTCTCGATGCCTGACGAGCTCCTTCCGATCCGACCGAGCCCTGTTTCTTGTTCCCGCTGGTTTCCAAACGCCTGACCTCAAACGCCTGACGCCAACACCTTCCTCGCAGGAAGCCTACGACCATGCCTACGTTTCAGTTTGAAGCGATCGACGCAGCGACCGGGAAGGAAATCCGCGACAAGGTGGAGGCTCCGACGGAGGCCGAAGCCCAGGCAACGATCCGCGCCATGGGCTACATGGTCACCAAGCTCAAGGCGCAGAAGCAGCAACAGCAGGCGGCGGCGGCCGGGAAGCGGAAGCCGGGGCGGACGTTTGCGATCGGCGGCGTGAAGAGCCGCGATCTGACGCTCTTCACGCGCCAGCTCTCGATCCTCCAGGACGCCGGCCTGCCGATCCTCCGCAGCCTCAAAGTGCTCGCCAACATGCAGAAGCCGGGGCGGCTGAAAAACAGCCTCCTGGATGTCTGCGACGAGATCGAGGGTGGGTCGACGCTCTCGGAGGCGATGGCCAAGAGCCCGAAGGCCTTCGACCGTCTCTACACCAACATGATCCGGGCCGGTGAGGCGGGCGGTGCGCTCGAAGTCATTCTCCGCAGATTGGCGGAGTTCATGGAGCGGGCTCAGTCGTTGAAGCGGAAGGTGAAAGGCGCGATGGTCTATCCGGCCGTCGTCGTCAGCGTGGCTGTCGGCATTCTCTGCTTCATCATGATCAAGATCGTGCCGCAGTTCAAAAAGATCTTCGACGACTTCGGCAGCACGCTTCCGCCGATGACGCAGGTCCTCATCGACATTTCCAACTGGGTCGTCAACTACTGGTATTTGATCCCGGCGATCCCCTTCGGCTTCCGGCTGATCATCAAGGGGATCTGCATGATCTCCTACGGCCGATTCGGCTGGGATCTTTTCGTCCTCAAGGCCCCGATCTTCGGGCAGCTGGTCGAGAAGAACATCATGTCGCGGTCGTCGCGCACCCTGGGCACGCTCCTCGCCTCGGGCGTGCCGATCCTCGAGGCCCTCAACATCACGAAGGAGACCTCGGGCAACATGATGTTCGAGAAGCTCTTTCAGAAGGTGTCCGACTCGATTCGCGACGGCAACGCGATCGCCAAGCCGCTGAAGGAGTTTTCGGTTCCGCCGTTCAACATCGTGGCGATGTTGTTCTGGACGCTCTTCTGCCCCGGGATCGGCGCCCTCCTCTATCTGACGAAGTACAAGTCGCCGGTCGTCGACGATCTCGTCGTCAACATGGTGGACGTCGGCGAGGAGTCGGGCGAGCTCGACACGATGCTCTACAAGGTGGCCGACACCTACGACGAGGAGGTGGCGGTGCTCACGGAGAGCCTCACGAGCCTCATGGAGCCGTTGCTGATCGTGTTCCTCGGCGGCGCGGTCGGCTTCATCGTCATCGCCTTGTTCATGCCGCTCATCAAGCTGATCACCGACCTGTCGTAAGGGAGCCCGTCGAACGGGAGAGAGTCATGGTGCGTAGAAACTCAGGCGTCCTGTCGGCCGCGAGAGCCCGTGGTGGCTTCACGCTCGTGGAGCTGCTCGTGGTGATCATCATCATCGCGATCCTCGCGGCGATCGCGGTGCCGGCGGTGATGCGGGCGACGGCGACGGCGCAGAACGCCCGGATCAAGACCGAGATCGACATGCTCCACATGGCGATCCAGCAGTACAAGACTGAGTATGGGAGTTATCCGCCGGCGGTGGATGTCGATACCGCTGGCAACCTGGGAAGGATCAACAAGCACATCCAAAGGCTCTTCCCGCGAGCGCCAGCGGCGTTCCTTTTGAACAACGCCAGCGCCTCCTTGATGGGGCCGAACACGGCGCTCGTCGGGTGGCTCGTCGGTTATTCCGACGATCCGACCAACCCGATGGGCATCGTGTCTGGTTCGGGTGGTGGTGCGGCGCTCTCGGGCGTCACCAAGAAGAAGCTCTTCGACTTCGATACATCCCGGGTTTCCGGTGGGCAGTTCACCGCCCCCAGCAAGCCCGGCAGCCCCTACATCTATGTCGACTCGGCGAGCTATCCGATCTACGACAGCACGGCCACCTCCCCGGCCGGACCTTTCGGTGGCATCTACTACTCACACCGCGCGGCAACGAAGGCGGTTCCAAACTTTGTCACGACGACCCAGCCCTACGCCAATGCCGACTCCTTCCAGATTCTCTCCGCCGGCCGCGACGAAAAGTTTGGCACCGACGACGACCTCTCGAACTTCTGGCCGAGCACGCGCAAGGATTACCTCGACAGCCTGAAGTGAGCCCTGCCCCGGAGCGACCGCTCCGCGAGGATTTCCCATGCACGCCTTCTGCCACAGCCGTCGCCCAGCTTCGCCCGCACTTCCGGGCGGTCGGCGGGCGTTCACGCTCGTCGAGCTGATGGTGGTGATCGTGATCCTCTCGATCCTTGCGAGCCTCATGCTCTCGGGGCTCAATGGCGCCCGGCAGCGGGCGAAGATCGACAAGACGCGGAGCACGATCCGCAAGCTCCACGAGATCGTGATCCCGATCTACGAGAGCTATGTGGAGCGGCGGTACTCGCCGATCGCGACCGTCGCCGACCGGAAGACCGACATCGCTAAGAAGCAGCTTTGCTGGAAGCGAATGCTGATGACTCTCGGCATGCCCGATCAGTGGGCTGACGTGGGCGTTGCGGGCTTTGACACGGTGATTCCGTCCTCCGGCTACGGGCCGTCCGCCCCCTCACTGCGTTTGAAGGCAGCCAAGACACTCAACACTACTCTCGCCTATGAGAGCGCCGAGTGCCTCCAGATGATCGTCGTCCGCGGCGGATACGCTCCCGATGCCGTTGAGCAATTTCGTAGCGACGAGATCGGCGATGTAGACAACGACGGCAACGCGGAGTTCCTCGACGGATGGGGCCGCCCGATCTCATTCATCCGCTGGCCCGCTGGGGCGGATTGGTCGGTCGTCCAACAGACGCGCGGCAGTATCAACGCCGCGGTGGCTACCGGCTCGCTTCCCAGCGGGTTCAAGCCCGCGGCCGATCCTCTCGATCCCCTTGGCGTTACCGCCGATGCTACCGGGGA
>CAMCCR010000158.1 GCA_945873085.1 Candidatus Kuenenia stuttgartensis
GCCACGAAGCCGGTGTAGCGAGCGAGCCGCCACTTGAGATAGTGGCGGTACTCCGCCGAGTTGACATCCCGCACGGCGGGGATCGCGTGGCCACAGTCCGCGGCATAGGCGGCGGTGCACGACGGGCAGAAACATTGCGCCCAGCAGCCAAAGCCATCCATGTTGTAGCCATCCCAGTCGAGCTGTTTGACGAGCTCGACCTGCGACTTGATGAACCATTCGCCGTACGGCGAGTTCCAGCACCCAAGCACGTGGAGGTCTTTGAGTTCCTCGACGGTGATCGGCTTGCCGCCGGGTGAATTGATCTCCTGCCACTCGGGATGCTCCGCCTGCATCCAGGGCGTCATGTTGAAGCGGATCACCTCCCCCAGCACCTTGGCTCCTCGCGCGTGTGCCGCATCGACCCGCGACCGCAGCTCGGCGAGGGTCGGGGCGGGGATCGGCACGCCCGTCATGATGTCGACGAACTCCCCCTCACGGCCGAGGATGAAGGGGCCGCCGGCAAAGCCGATTCCCGCAGCGTTTGTGCCACCGCAGATCACGTTCGATCCGGCATCGATCACTTCGTCAAGGCTCGTGCCATCGACGCCGAAGCAGAGCCGTCGGTGGGTGTCGAGCCAGGTGGGAGAGTCGATCGTTGCCGGGAAGGTGGGCCGCCACTCCTCCGGCTGGGCAGCGGTGATGGCCGTGGCAAACAGTCCGGCCAGACAAAACGCGCGCAGGGCATGGAGCGTCATCGGTGATTCCTTCGTGTCGTAGCCCGAGCCGGGCAATCAGAGCCCTTCGGCGGCGAGCCTCGCCTCGACCATGGCCGCCATCTCGTCGGCTTGATCCTCGAGCTCCTGGAGCAGTTCCTCGTCGTCATCGTCGCTAGCCCGGCGGGCGAGGATGAGAAGGTACTGGGCTTCGTTCCGCCAGGCCTTGAGCCAATCAGGGCGCGTCGAGACGGGGCGGTGAAGGAGCCCCTGAAGACGGATGAAGGGGTCGGAGGACGGTGTCATGAGGAGTGAGTGTAGCCCTGTGCCGTGTGTCGCTCCACGGCTCAGGCGCGGTATTCTCTGCCCCATGAAAACCAACACATCCCTGGCGATCCTTCTCGCCACGATCCTCTTCCTCCCCGTTCTGGCAGGCGACGACGCCCCTTCGGAAGAGTCCGCCGGGCCGACGTCCGAGCCGGTCGGTCGCGGCGCAGAAGGGCGGGCGGTCACGCCGGTCAATCAGGTGCTCACCCCGATGGGCCGGCAGATCGAACTTTCCGGCCTCCGTCCCCAGGCGGTCGCCCTCTCGCCCGACGGGAAGCTGGCCGTCACCGCCGGGAAGACCAACGAGATCGTCGTCATCGATCCCGCCTCCGGTGCCGTGATCCAGCGCGTCCAGCCAGCGGCGGTGGAGAGTGCCCAGCCCGCCGGCACCGAACGGAACCTGCAGCCCGACAAGAAGGCGATCGAGAGTTTTACCGGTCTCCGTTTCGCTCCCGACGGCCGGCGACTCTACATGAGCGACGTTCACGGATCGGTGAAGGTGTTCGCCGTGGACGACGGTGTCGTCGCCCCGTCCCACGCGATCCCGCTGCCACCGACCGGCGTCGCCCAGCGGAAAGACGAGATCCCCGCCGGACTGGCCCTTTCTGTCGATGGCCGTCGCCTCTACGTCTGCGGCAATCTTTCCAACCGACTCCTCGAGATCGATACAGTCTCCGGCGAGCTGCTGCGATCGATCGACGTCGGCGTGGCGCCCTTCGACGTCGTCCTGGCCGACGGGAAGGCGTTCGTCAGCAATTGGGGAGGGCGTCGTCCCGGTCCCGACGACCTTGTCGGCCCGGCCGGCAAGGGGACGACGGTTCGGGTCGATCCTGTTCGGCATGTGGCCAGCGAGGGGAGCGTGAGCATCGTCGATCTCGCCTCCGGGGCTGCCACCGAGGTTGTTGTCGGTCAGCATGCGTCGGCTTTGGCCGTCAGCCCCGATGGGCGGCATGTCGTGTGTGCCAACGCCGGGGCCGACACCGTCTCGATCCTCGACGTGGCGAGCGCCATGGTCGTGGAGACGGTGTGGACGAAGTCGACTCCGGCGGAATTGTTCGGGGCCCAGCCGGGCGCGCTTGCTTTCTCTCCCGACGGCGAGCGGTTGTTTGTCTGCAACGGGGCCCAGAACGCCGTCGCGGTGATCGAATGGGATCCGGGCGACAAGGGTGAGACGAAGCTCGTCGGGTTGATTCCCGTCGGATGGTATCCATCCGGGGTCGCCTATGACGCTGCTCGCGGTCAACTCGTTGTCGCCAACATGAAGGGGCTTCCCGAGAAGCCGAGGAAGCACCGGGGGAGCGAGGGATTCAACTCCCACCACTACCACGGGAGTGTGTCGCTGGTTCCCCTGCCGGACGACGGGACGCTGGCGGTGTGGTCGGAGATCGCCGCGCGGAACATGCGATCAGCGGCGATCCGGGAAGCGCTTCTCCCGCCCCGCCCCGACACGCCGCCGCGAGCGGTGCCCGAGCGGATCGGGGAGCCGAGTCTCATCGAGCATGTCGTCTACATCATCAAGGAGAACCGCACCTACGATCAGGTTCTCGGCGACCTGCCTGGAGGGAACGGGCGCGCGGAGCTGTGCGTGTTCGGTGCCGACGTCACCCCCAATCACCACGCCATCGCCAGCCGGTTCGTGCTTCTCGACAACGCCTACTGCTGCGGGATCCTCTCGGCGGATGGCCATAACTGGAGTACTTCGGCGGTCGCCAATGACTACATCGAGCGGAGCTTTGCCGGCTTTCCGCGGAGCTATCCCGACGGCATGGGGGATGGCGAGTCGGACGCACTGGCCTGGTCACCGGCGGGATTCATCTGGGATCGGGCCGTCGAACATGGCAGGACGATTCGCAACTATGGCGAGTTCATGAAGCCGCGCGTGCGGTGGAAGGATCCGGCCCGCGCCGGACAGCCCGACTTCACCGCTTGCTTCCGGGCCTGGCGGGATGGGATCGACCAGGGCGACGTGATCTTCGCGTCGGAGCCGGCGATCGAGTCGATTCGACCGTTCTCGCCCCCTGGGGCGGTGGGGTGGGACATGAGTGTCCCCGACCAATTCCGCGCTGATTTTTTCATCAAGGAACTGGCTGAGTTCGAGGCCCGCGGCGAGTATCCGAATCTCGTCATCATCTGTTTGCCGAACGACCACACCAGCGGCACCGCGGCCAATTGCCCCACGCCCGAGGCGTGCATGGCCGACAACGATCTTGCCTTCGGGCGGATCGTCGAGGCCCTGTCACACAGCCGGTTCTGGCCGAAGATGGCGATCTTCGCGATCGAGGACGATCCTCAGGCCGGCTGGGATCATGTCAGCGGCTACCGAACGACCTGCTATGTGGCGAGCCCCTACGCGAGACGGAGCACGGTTGTCGGAACGCAGTACAACACGACCAGCGTGCTGCGGACGATTCATCAGATCCTGGGGATGCGCCCCATGAACCAGTTCGACGCCTCGGCAACGCCGATGTTCGATTGCTTCACCGACACGGCCGACGCAACGCCGTTCGATCATCTCGAGGTCGCCATCCCGCTCGACCGGATGAACGCCCCCCCACAGACGATCCGCGACCCCGTGTTGCGGGAAGGGGCGGTGGCGAGCGCCGGCATGAACTTCGAGGAAATCGATCGGGCCCCTGAGGATCTCCTCAACCGGATCCTCTGGCACGCCCGCAAGGGGAGCGGAGCGGCCTATCCCGAATGGGCCGTCGGCCCCGCCGAGGACGACGACGATTGACGGGGTGTTTGGAGACCCGGTGGGCCCGGCGTGGGCTTTGGGAGCGACACGAAAAACGCCCACACCCCTGTCGCGCCCCAGACAACACTGCGAATGAGCAGTTGGTAGGGCATGTCCTTCAGCCAACGCTCCGGAATGACCAGCGACAGGAACATCACTGCCGCGATGGCCAGGGAAGCCCGATCGCGGCGCCGATCGGCCACGGCGAAGGCGGCGAGCAGGGTTGGCCAGAGCATGATGTAGTCGTAGTGACGATGATAGAACGCCAGGGCTCCGATCACGGCGAACAATCCGGCGAGCGGAAGGAGATCGACGTCTCCGATCTTCGCCATTCGTCGGCGGACGCCCAGGGCCACTCCGGCGATCGCGACCAGGCCGAGCCCCACGATGTGCCGCTGCGAAAGGCCGGTCCAGGCGGCCACGGCGCGGGGAACGCCCGCGTCTCCGTTGACGTTGAGGCGTGAACGAAAGAACCAGTGTTCGACGACGGCCGGGAGCGGGACCTCTGTCCACTCGCAGGCAGCGAGGCTGAGAATGCCGAGCACGCCCAGGCCGCAGACCAGCCCCCGGATGTTCGCGCCAACCAGGAACAGCGGTGCAAAGCAGAGGGCGATTTGGGGCTTGATCATCGCCAATGCCCAGCAGATTCCGGCGGCAACAGGCTTTCCCTTTCCGAGGAGGATCATCGCCTGGGCGATGAGTCCCATGCAGAGGATGGAAAACTGTCCGAGCGCAAACGCATTCCCATTGCCGGCAATGGCCGCTGAGAGCGTGGCTGCCACGGCGGCGACTGCCGTGCCGGAGGTGGGCTTGAAGCGACGCCATGCGTAGAGCCCGATGACCATCAGACTCGCCACGGAGAGGCTTTCGATCATCACCCGCCCCTGCACGCCCCCCTCCGGCTCGAAAAACGGCGCGAAGAGGGGAAACGCATAGGGGGGATAGACGCTGTAAGTCCGCAGGCCACCGGGATCGGTCTCGAGGGCGTGACAGGGGTAGACGCCGCGCCGAAACAGCGAATACTCGCGGAGCCGCTGCCCCATGTCGACGTCTCCACCCCGCCAAGCGTGAGCGGCTCCGACGATCAGGATGAAAATCCCGTAGGCGACGAGCACGGCCGCGGTGATCCGCAGGCCGCCGTCGACGAGACCGAACCGGCGCGACTCCTTCGGACGGGGGGTGTCGGTTGGCGGGAGGGAGTTCAGGAGCAAGAGAATCCCCCCGGCGATGAGGACCGCTGATCGCATGGCCGAAAGGCGGCCAGAGACTGAACGCCAGGCCTCTCGCTCCCGTCATGATCGCGGCGCTGGCCGCCGGCGGTGGCGAGCCCGGAGGACGCCCCGCGGCGGGAGCGACGCTACCGCCTGATGTCCCTCCCGGCAAGGAAGGGTGGGGAAATCCGTCGCAATCCGCCGGACCGGGCGAGTGCCCAGGGATCCCAGCGGTCGAACAAGGAGAGGGCCTCAGGCTGCCGGAGATCGTGGTGGCGCTGCTCGATCTCTGCCGGTGGGCTACAATCCGGCGGTCGCTGGGGAGTTTGGTGCCGACGACGGTAACCGTCGGCCCGTGGACTTACGGGGCCCTTCCATGGATTGCCGACGACAGCGGTGGACGGCGAGGCGGAAGCGAACCGGGCGTCGTGCCCGTCTGCTGGTCGAGACCCTCGAGCGGCGCTTCGCCCTCGACGGGACAGGTCAACGTCCGTTCATCGATCTCGGGGCGAGCGATAACGTCGCGCTCGACCAACCGCGAGTGACCGTCGAGTTCGGCGACGCCTCAGGGCGTTCGATCGGCCCAGACATCTTCAACAGCTGGCTCCTCGACACCGGGGCCAACACGATCCTCGCCTTCAAGACGGCCATCGACGACATGAACGAGTCCCCTCCCCCGTATCAGGTGGAGGGTTTGTTCAACGAGCTCGGTGTCGGTGGATCGCAATTGTTCGACATCTCGGCGCCGTACCGACTCGACTTCGCCGGCACCAGCGGTGTCCGCCAAACGATCGTCGATACCCGCATCATCTCCGACGCCACACGCGATGTCAGCATGTTCGGGCCCTTCGGGATCGTCGGTATGCCGGCGATGACAGGCCGGGTCACAACCCTCGACTTCACCCCCTGGTTGACGTTTGCCGAGGGCAACTTCCTCATGGCTGCGGACTTCTCGGCGGAGCTTCCTGCGCCGGCCGGGCCGCGGTATTCGATCTCCGTCGACGATCGGGTCTCGTTCTCGCCGGAGGGAGAGGTGATCGCCGGAGATCATGCGCCGGTCTGGGCCGACATTCCCTTCTTCACCGCCGAGGTTCACCACGGCAGCCGGGTCGTGACTGGCAACTTCATGTTCGACACCGGCGCCCAGGTGACGATCATTTCGACCGCCACGGCGATGGCGCTCGGGCTCGACTCCAACGGCGATGGAGTCCTCGATGCCACCGATACCGGGTACACGCGGACCGAGTCGGTCGGCGGCGTGGGGGGCTCGAGGGAAGCGCCGGTCTACATGATCGACGCCGTCCATCTGCCCACCGACCAGGGCATCGATCTGACCTGGAGCGAGCTCCAATGGCTCGTCGTCGACATCGCACCCGGGATCGACGGGGTGTTCGGCTTCGACAACATGACCAGCGGGTGGATCGACGCCACCTTCAGCTCGGGGGGGGCAGGCTACCTGCTCCAGTCACACCTCGACTTCCGCGGCTGGGACGAGACCGGTGTGGGGAAGATCCATTTCGACCTCAATCCCGAACTCGCCGCGATCCAGAATCCGACCGGCGCCGGCGCGGTGATCGTCGAGCCAGGCGGAACGACGACGGTGAGCGAGTCGGGGATCGACGATTCCTATTTCCTCGCCCTCCGGCAGCGTCCCACCGCGGATGTGCTCGTCGATCTCGTCGTTCGTCCGCGGCAACTCACGGCTTCTTCGGCGGCCGCCCCGCAGACCACCACGCTCCGCTTCACGCCCGACACCTGGGACATTCCCCAAGCGGTCGTCGTCCACGCCGTCGACGACGCCACCGAGCAGAGCTTGCATCGGTCGTCGGTGCGGCACGTGGCCCGGAGCGCCGACCCGGCCTACGACGGCGTGGGATTGCCCTCCGTGCTGGTGAACATCGTCGACAACGACTTCCCGGCGGTGATGATCCTTCCCACCGATGGCCAGACCGACGTCACCGAAGGAGGAGGGAGCGACACCTACTCGCTGGTGCTCATGCGTCAGCCGACGGGAGACGTGACGATCACTCCAACGCCTGCCGACGGGCAGATCCGCGCCGTGAGTGCCTTCGACGGCAGCGCCGCGCTCGTGTTCACCCCGGCGACTTGGAATCTACCGCAGGCGGTGCGGGTGACAGCCGTCGACGACACCGTGGTAGAA
>CAMCCR010000159.1 GCA_945873085.1 Candidatus Kuenenia stuttgartensis
TCACGGCCGGCCAGCTGTGGTCCGGATCGGACGAGTGCCCTCGGTGCTCATGCTCGACTTTGATGTCCACGGCGGCGGCGGCGATCCGATCCGAGAGGCGACCCATTCCGCGATGGTGGAGATGACGCGGGGCCTCAAAGCACCGACCGCGTGAGCCCGCTGGAAGGGGCAGTTCGGCGTCGGCTACACTCAAGCCTCAAGGGGAGCGGCTTCCATGACCAGTCGATCTGTCCCGGCAGAGATTTCTACCGCATGAAAAACATCTTCCTTTTCCTGGCAGTCTTCGTCGCCGCGACCGGCTCGGACTTCGCCGCCGGCGCCGAGCACGACTGGAACCTCGGCGCCACGGGCCTCCGCGGCTCGATGCACTGTGACAAGCTCGTGACGACCGACGCCCGTGACATCACGATCACGAGGGTGGAGACCGGTTCACCTGCAGACGGCGTTTTCGTCGTCGGAGACTCGATTCTCGGGGTCGACGGCAAGCCTTTTTCCCAGGACCCGCGCACGGAGATGGGCAGGGCCCTCACCCTTGCCGAGTCGGAAGCTGGCGAGGGGGATCTTCATCTGACACGGTCGCGCGAAGGCCGGTCGGAGGGGGTCGTGCTCAAGCTTCCGGTGCTCGGCACCTACAGCGCCACCGCTCCCTACGACTGCCCGAAGTCCAAGCGCATTCTCGAACGAGGGTGCAGGGCGCTGGCGGCGCGGATGGCGGAGCCTTCCTATGCCGAGCGGCTCGATCCCATCCCTCGATCGCTCAATGCCCTCGCTCTCTTGGCCAGCGGCGACCCGAGCTATCTGCCGCTGGTGAAAAAGGAGGCCGAATGGGCCGCGGACTTCCGAGACGAAGGGATGGCGACATGGTATTACGGTTACGTCTCGATGCTCCTCGCCGAATACGTCGACGCAACCGGCGATGAGTCGGTCGTGCCTGGCCTTCAGAGGCTCGCGCTCGAAGCCGCTCATGGTCAAAGCGCCGTCGGCTCCTGGGGCCACAGATTCGCCCGGCCCGACGGGCGGCTCTACGGCTATGGGATGATGAACTCGCCGGGACTGCCGCTGACGATCTCCCTGGTGATGGCGCGGGAGGCGGGGGTGAACGATCCCGTCCTCGATCGGGCGATCGAACGCAGCACCACGCTGCTTCGCTTTTACGTCGGCAAGGGTGCGATTCCTTACGGCGACCATCATCCCTGGATCGAGAACCACGAGGACAACGGCAAGTGCGGCATGGCCGCCGTGCTGTTCAACCTGCTCGGTGACTCGCAAGCCGCGGAGTTCTTCACGCACATGAGCGTCGCCTCCCACGGACCGGAGCGCGACACGGGCCACACCGGCAACTTCTTCAACATCCTCTGGGCCATGCCGGGCGTGTCACAAGCCGGCCCGCACGCCACCGGCGCCTGGATGCAAGAGTTCGGCGGTTGGTACTTCGACCTCGCGCGGCGATGGGACGCCAGCTACCTCCACCAGGGCCCACCCGAACCGGAGGCCGACAGCTACGGAGGATGGGACAGCAGCGGTGTCTATCTCCTGGCCTACGCCATGCCGCTGAAGAAGATCCGGCTCACAGGGAAACACTCCGGCACCATACCGCAACTCGATGCCGCGGCGGCTGGGTCGCTAATCCGCGACGGGCGTGGCTGGTCCAACAAGGATCGCACGAGCTACTACGATGCGCTGACCGACGATGAACTCCTCGACCGCCTTCGCAGCTGGTCGCCGATCGTGCGCGAGCGGGCCGCCATGGCCCTGGGGCGCCGCGGGAGCGCTCCGGTGACGGCGCTTATCGAGATGCTCGCTTCCCCGAGCCTCGACGCCCGCTACGGCGCCTGTCAGGGTTTGATCTTCCTCGGGCGTCGGGGAGCGCCTGCCGTCGAGGCCCTCCGAGAGACCTTGGCCCATCAAGACCTCTGGCTGCGAATCAAGGCTGCCGAGGCCCTCGCGGCGATCGGTGACCCGGCCACGCCGGCGGTGCCTCAGCTGCTCGAGATGCTCGCTCAGGTCGATGCGGAAAACGACCCGCGCGGCATGCAGCAGCGCTACCTCAGTTTTGCGCTGTTTGATCGCAACGGGATGCTCGCTCGCTCACTCGAAGGCGTCGATCGCCCCGCGCTCTATGCGGCCGTGCGCGCCGGGTTGAGAAATGAAGACGGTCGGGCCCGCGGCAGCATCGGATCGGTCTACCGCCGGCTCTCGCTCGAGGAGGTCACGCCCCTGCTGCCCGCCGTCCACGAGGCGGTTCTTCAGCCGGCGCCGAGTGGCGAGATGTTCGCCGACGAGATTCGGGTGGAGGGACTGCGCCTCCTGGCGCAGCACCACATCGAGGATGGGATGAACGCTCTCGTGAGCTACACCCGCGATCAGAATCCCTGGGCGAGCGAGCACCGCACGCCCGAGTTGATGAAGATCCTCCTCACCTACGGCACCCACGCGCAGGCGGTCATACCGGATCTGAAGAGGCTTGCGCAGTATTTCGAGAGTGAAGAAAAGGACTTCCCACCACACCTGAAGCTCCAGAAGGCGGAGTCCGTCCGGGAAACGATCGCAGCGATCGAAGCCTCGACAGTCACTCCGAAGCTGATCCGCATCGGGGAGGACACGACGGCCACCCCATAGCACGCCTGGGCAATCTCCGCGGGCGCGAACAGCTCGTTTCTCGGCGGGTCGTCCTTTCCACACCGGAGTCTTCCATGACCGCTGATCGACGTCACGCCGGACCGGCGGCGATCGTGGTGCTGGCCACGGTCGCGGTCGTAGCGCTGGCGGCGGGAATCGCCCCGCCGGCGCGGCGACCGGCCGGTGTAGAGCATGCGGCCCCGAAGCGGCCGAGCCTCCACGCCGCCCCGGCCGGTGACGTCGCGGCCCTCAACGCCGCGTTCTCGCGGCGCGTCCCCGCCGCGCTCGCCGCCGACCTGCTGCCAGACGCCCGTCCAGGCGTGGTCTTCTTTCTCAAGGCGGATTGCGCGTGCAGCCGGGGATTCGCCGGCTGGGTCTCCGCCCTCGCGGCCCACCTCGACACGGCCCCGATGGATTCACAGCCACGCTGTTTCTGGAAAACTTCCGACCCGAGCGCCCGCTCCACGTGCTCGGCCCAGCGACAGGAGTGGCCGTACAGCGGGACGGCCGCTGGGAGAGCCTGCCGACCGGCGCGAGCCAGGCCGCGCGGGATATCCGGCGGGTCGGGGCCGACCGCCTCTTCATGCCCATCTCCTTCGCGCTCCCGGCGGGGCCCTACGACGAGCTCCTCCGCGGCTACATCCACGTGCGGATCTCAGCGTCGCTGGTGGTCGGTGACCGGGACGATGGCACCGGCGACCTCTTCGAACGGTCCGACGCCTACTACGTCTACCTCCGCGATCCGCGGCTGACCGAGGACGCCATCCGCGCCGCCAACGGCTGGGGGGCAAAGGCAGCGGTGCCGCTGTGGATCCCGATGCCAGCACATTGAGGCAGGCTGGGCTGGCAGCGGCTAGGTGCTCCGGCCTCGATCAGGACTTCGATGGCAGGCCAACCCGATCGGCGTCGATAAAAGAGACTAGCTCCCGAGCCTGCTCAGCGTAAATCTGCAGCTTGCCGGTATCGATGGGCGTGCCCAGCCATTGCATCAGCAGCGCGTCGCCCCCCTCCGCAAAGCCTGGCCCGAGGCCACTGAAGAAAAAGCCGCTGTTTCGAGCCGCTTCGGCGAGCGCCGGCGTGCCGGGATCATGGAGCGGGACCGACAGCGAAACATAGTGGGCACCTCGGCCCACCAGGTCGCGGAGGATCCGCTCCAACTCGACCGCCGGACGTGTTCCGACGGCGTGAACGCGAATCTCGCCAATGCCCCCATCCCCGAGCGTGCTCGCCACCGTCGACTCCGCAGCCGCGGATTCTTGTGGCCCTGCGAAGATCACCTCGGCCTGAATCGCGGCGTAAAGCTTCGCGAGTATGGCGCGGTAGCGGTCCGGTGCATGGATCGTCCGCGGCGCCTGTGGCCGCAGGAAATGGAAAGCCAGCAGTAGGCTCTGCCGCTGCCCAATCGTCGGGATGTCGAGCCCCTTGGGAAGCATGTCTTCCGGGAGCAGGCCGAGAGTCGCAGCGCAGAAGGCCATGCCGTTACGCAGGTCGTTGCGCTGGGAGAAGGTGTGGATCGTGACCGGGCGGGCGTACACCCCCTCGAGCTTCAGGGCCACCGCCAGCTCGGCAAGACGCCCGGTCATCAGCTCCAGAAGTTGGTGACCGCGATAGGCGGGGAGCACAACAGCCTCCCCCCGCTCGGCCACCGATGCACCCGCCTCCCGCTCCAGCGCCACATGCCCCACCACCATCCCCGCGGAGTCACGGGCGATCACCGGCACCAGTTCACCGCGCTCGACACTCGCCCAGTAGCGAGCAGGAGCAAAAACCTCGGCGTGCGGATAGTGGCTGCCATACACCTCGACGAAACAGCGGGCGATCGCCGGGGCATCGGCCTGGGTGGGCAACTCGATCCGAAAGTCAGCCGCGACCGGCAGGGCGCTCGGCTCCACTTGGGCGTGGGCAAGTTCGTGGGCCCAGCGCTTGGCGGGGTGGGCAACGTTTGAAAGACTTGGCATGGGGACGGTTCCGGTTTTTGCGGCAGTCAATCAACGGTCGCTCTGCGCTGCGGAAGTATCACGCTACCGCGGCGGCAAACGACGTGTAGAGGTCGGCAGGGAGCGGATGCACAAGCCGCCACGTGATCGCCATCGGCTGCTCCCCTTCGTGCTGCACATACGTCGCCGGCCCCAGAAACCAGAAGGCCCGATCGTCAGTGTTCAACCGGGCAAAGAGCATGATCGCCGAGCCCCGGTGGGCGTGAGCCTGGTAACGCTTTCCCGTCGGGCTATCGGCACGAACAGCCGACTGGCTCTCCCAATGGACGAGATCGCGGCTGATGGCGTAATCGCGATAGCGGGTCGTCGGTGAGAAGCCGCCGCTGGTCTTGTCGAGCGTGAAGGCGAGGAGATCGGCGGGCACCCCCTTCGCCCAATAAACGCCGCTTTGCCACGGGGGCATCTTCCCGCCTTCGCGAAGGCCAAAGGCAGCAAGGATTTCGAGCCTCGAATAGCGCGCGTGGACTGCGAGGGGAACATCGGGGTGCGAGTCGAGTCGCTGCGTGGAGTGGCTGATGCGGCCTTCCAAGACGTCAAGGATGGCCAGCAACTCATCGCGAACGTTTTCATGAGCCCCGAGGAGCGCGACGCCGTCGGCCAGTGAAGTCGTCTTGGTGACCGCCTTGTCGGCCACGCTCGCCACGAACATGTTTGCCAGACGGCGATCGGCGAAGGGAATCGCTGCGAGGGCGCTTGGGGCGCTCGAACGGAGGAGCTTCCGGTAAGCCTCGATCCGACGCGGGTCATCGACATGGAGGATGCGGCCACAGCCCCGGAGAAGCTTCTCCTCGAGCGGGCCAGCCGGCGCCGTAGAGAGCCCTGCCGCCTGCCGCAGCGCCGTCCAGGAACGGTTACCAGAGTAGATCTCCTCCGGCTCGAGCCCCGTCGCGGCGAGATAGGTGGCAAGCGAGATATCCTTTCCACCGGCGGCCAGACCGCGGAGCTCGTCAACACGCGCGGTCCACCGCGCCGGCACCGCTTGCCTGACGTTCTCGAGGACAATCCGGCTGGCGACCGCGTCGAGCTCCATGTGGCAGCCGGCCGGCAGAAAGGGGAAGCCGTCCTTCACCTGCCGCTCGAGATCCTGCCGCGTCCCCCCGAGGAGCGCTCGGAAGCGCCGGTCGTAGCGAAACTCCTTCCGGTGCTGGCCGACGAAGTCGAGCACCGTGCAGACCGACTTCCCATCGAGCCGGCGGAGACCGCGGCCGAGTTGCTGAAGGAAGAGGGTGGGGCTGTCGGTGGGACGGAGAAAGAGGACCGTGTCGACGGCCGGCACGTCGACCCCCTCGTTGAAGAGATCAACCGAGAAGACGACGTTCGTGCGCCGGTGCTTCAGATCGTGGAGCGCCGCGGCCCGCTCGGCGTCGGGCGTGTCAGCCCAGACGGCCGTCGCCTTGACGCCCGCCTCGTTGAAGATCCGGGCCATGTACCTCGCGTGCGCGACGCTGACGCAGAACCCGAGGCCCCGAATCTGTGTCGGGTCTCCGGTACGCCGGTCGAGTTCCTTGAGGACCACCCGTGCGTAGGCATCATTGGCGGTCAGCACCTCGGTGAGGCGCTCGACGTCATAGCCGGCCCCGCGCCGCCAGGGGACGTCCCGCAGATCGGTGTTGTCGTGGATGCCGTAGTAGACGAACGGCGTGAGGCGGTGCTGGTCGATCGCATCCCAGAGGCGGAGCTCCGCCGCAATCCGATCACCGAACCAGCTCAACACCGGCAGGCCGTCGCTTCGCTCAGGTGTGGCCGTGAGGCCGAGGAGCTCCCGCGGCGTTACATGCTCAAGCAGCCTCCGGTAGGACGGCGCCGCCGCATGATGAAACTCGTCGACGATGACGATGTCGAAGTGGTCCCTTGCGAGATGGGCAAGCCCGGCCGCGTCGAGGCTCTGGATCGAGGCAAAAACGTTCTCGAAGCGCTGCGGCCTTGCTCCCCCCACCCACAGCTCGCCGAAGGTCGGCTCCCGGAGGGCGTGCCTGAAGGTGCCGAGGGCCTGCGTGAGAATCTCCTCCCGATGGGCGACGAAGAGCAGCCGGGCCCGCGGGAGCGTGGCCGAGAGGCGGCTGTAATCGACCGCCGCCATCACGGTCTTTCCCGTTCCGGTCGCAGCGGCCAGGAGATTGCGGTGATACCCCCGGGATCGTGCCAGGGCGATTCTGGCGAGGAGATCTTCCTGAAATGGCTCGAGGCGGATCTCGATCGGGCTGAGTAGGAACGACGGCCCCGGGCGGGCCGACTCGGTCTGCTCGAGAAACTCCTCGCGCCGGTAGGGAAGAAACGTACCGCCATGCCAGTAGCTCTCGAACACCGCGGCAAGCTTGTCGACGGCGTCCGGATTCCGCGCCCCCGACAGGCGGACATTCCACTCGAGGCCCGTCACCTGCGCGGAGTGGGTGAGATTCGAGGAGCCGATGTAGGCGGTCGAGTATCCGCT
>CAMCCR010000160.1 GCA_945873085.1 Candidatus Kuenenia stuttgartensis
GAGCCAGGATCGAGCGTGGCAGCCGCCTTCGCCGTTGCGGCCGTGGCAAGGATCGAGTCGACCTCGATCCCTTCCAGGGCAGCTTGGAAATCCTCCTCGAGATCATCCTCGAGGTCGGCGCGGAGATTCGGAACGGCAACGCGCTTCGATGGTGGAATGACGTCAGTGAATGCAGAACTCGGGGCACGATCGCCGCGCCTCTCGCGACGCGGACGGTCTCCGCCCTGATCGCCACCCCGCCTCGGGCCACCGCGCGAATCGCGCGGGGCGTCACCGCCAGCCGCCGCGGCCCGAGCCTCGATCTCCGCCGCACTCACCACCGGTCCAAGGGGAGCCGAGGGAGCCGAGGGAGCGACGCTTGCCGCAACGGCTTCCTGGCCTGGCGCGGCGTGCGAAACAGATCCAGTCGCTGCCGGCGCCTGGGGCGCTGCCGGCCGGACGGGCGGCAGCGGAGCGTCGCCGAGCACCGACGAAGTGGCCGAGGCCACGAACTGATGACGTGGCGGCAGTTTCGGCGGGCGAACCCCCGGCCGTTGCGTGCCGATCGGAATCCGCCGCTTTTCGCCCCCACCTTCCGAGTCGCCAGCGGCCGCAGCCTCGGCAGCAGGCCCCTGATCCGTCGTCGGGGCTGGTGCATGGCCCAATTGGTCGGGGGAGGGCGTTTCCGGCGTCGGGGAGGGATCGGCGGTCATCGGCGGCACTCGTCGGAAGGAAAGAGGCCGACGAAACGGCGCCGGCCCCGAAAAGAGACGCCCGCAGAGGCAGCGGGCACGAGACGGAGTCAGGGGGGCATTGAATGCGGGAAACAGGACTTGAACCTGCACGGTATTACTACCACCAGGCCCTCAACCTGGCGCGTCTGCCAATTCCGCCATTCCCGCAGCGGTACGAACAATCGAATCGATGGTTCCGCAGCAACAACACCTGCGAACCCCACCTGACTCCGCCGGTTATTCTGCGACCGTTTCTCCGCCAGTCAAGAACCCCCCGAGATTCGGCCTGACTGGCGACCTTCCGACGGTCTGGACTCACGCAGTCTCTGCCGAGCGGAACGGACGGGCCAAGGCCGGCACCGCCACCAAAGCCGCCGAAAGGGCCAGCGACCAAGCGATGTCTCCCACCGGAGTCCAGCGGTAGAAGGGGAGCGCGGCAAGATAGCACTCGATCAAACCCGCGGCGGTGTGGGCGTAGTCGGTGGTCAGCCACCAATGGGCAAGATTCGTGGTGAGATAGAACACCAAGGATCCTGCCAGAGCCCCGCCAAGGGCACCGAGACCACGGTGGCGGCGTACCAAGCCCCCCATGAAGATCGGCCAAGTGAAAGCGGCATAAATGATCGCCGCCATCGTCCAACTGCCGTAGCTTCCGCCACCAGGCAGAGCGAAATTGCTCGCCGCCAAGGCCACGGCGGGAACAGAGGCCGCGGCAAACCGATTCGCAAACAGTGCCCCAGCGCACAGGCCGATCCCGATCAGGGGAGAAACCCCGTACACGGGTTGCCAGAGGCGGCCGAGAATGCCGATCCCGACAAGCACGACCCAGGCAAGACAGAGAAATCCGACCGGGAGATCGCGGGGATCAAGCCTCTGGGGATGAAGACCGATCGGACTCCCGCCCGGCCCCGATTGGGCCGCCTGGGAAACGCTTTCTGGCGAATGGCCCGGACTTTTCATGCTCGACGACCCCGGAGGATTTCTCACCGAATCCGATCACGCCCCGATAGACTATCACGAATCGATACACTAGCGGTTTTCGGCCGGTGGGCAAGCCGAAGGGATGCCCACCCCCTCCGAATCGGCCCCCATTTCTCCGCTCACGCCATGGTCGCCAGTCCCCTTCAACCGCGATCTTCTGCGGGAACGTCTCCCTCCGGGGCCACCGGCAACGGGAGTGGTTCGATCGTGGTGGCGCGTGACTCCAGCGGCGTGGTCACGCTCGAAATCGTCGCCGGGAGCAGGAGCCAGAACGTCATCGATGGCCAGTTCCTCAGGGATCTGCGCCAGTCGCTCGACGCGCTCGAGGCCGGCCCGCCTCCCCGGGCCGTCGTGGTCTGTTCCGGGCGGCCTGGGTCGTTCTTCGCCGGGGCTGACATCGATCGGCTGGAGGCGATCCTCGGAGCCGAGGCGGCCGTGATCGAGCAGGCCTGTGCCGATGGGCGTCATCTCTACAGCCGCCTCTCCTCCAATCCCTGGCCGACCGTCGCCGTCATCGACGGCGTCTGTTTGGGGGGAGGGCTGGAGATTGCCCTCGCCTGCGATTACCGGGTGGCGACTTCCGCCGAGACAACGGTGCTGGGATTCCCAGAGGTAAAGCTCGGTCTGTTGCCCGGGTGGGGAGGGACGGTGCGGCTCCCTCGGCTGATCGGCCCGGGGCCGGCCGTGGAAATGATCGCCGCCGGCGAGACGATGAGCGGGGCCGCCGCCGCTCGGTTGGGGCTGGTCGATGCGTGTGTCCCGGCTGAACAGGCCCTCGCCGCGGCCCGACTTCTCGTCGATTCGGCCACAGGCACCGGCGCCCACCTCGAGCAGCGCCGGCGCCGTTCCCTGCCGGTCGGGTTGGCTCCCGAGGAACGGGAGTTTCTCGAGGCGACGACCGGCGCGGTAATCCAGGGGCGGACCGCGGGGCATTACCCGGCGCCGCCGGCGATTCTCGAGGCGGTCCTGGCCACGTCGATCGTGCCGGCGATCGAGGCGGGCGCCATCGAAGGGAAGGCCTTCGCCACGCTCGCCCGCTCACCCGTGGCCCGGCAATTGGTACGGGTGTTCCGCCTCGGTGAGCAAAACCGGCGCGACCGGGGCGTCGAAGCGGATCGCGGCACGCCTGACGCCCCGCCCCGCGATGCCGACGAAGCCGCATTTCAGCGCCCGGCGGTCGTCGGCGCGGGGATCATGGGGGCGGGGATCGCCGCGGCCCACCTCCGGGTCGGATGCGCCGTGACGCTTGCCGACGTGCAGGCGGAGGCGTTGGCCCGCAGCGTGCCGGAGATCCTCCAGGAAGCGGCCTGGGATCGAAGCCGCCGCGCCACCGATCAGGCCCGGGCCGTCCGGCTGGCAGGGCAGTTACGCACCGTCACGCACACCACGGCGCTGGCCGATGCCGATCTCGTCATCGAGAGCGTTCTCGAGCGGACAGACATCAAGCGGAAGGTGCTTGCCGAGATCGAGGCGGTCGTCGGGCCGGATGCCGTCATCGCCACCAACACCTCCACCAACCCGATCGCGAAGCTCGCCGAGGCGCTCCGCGATCCGTCGCGATTCTGTGGTCTCCACTTCTTCAATCCTGTCCGGCGGATGATGCTCGTCGAGGTGGTGCGCGGACCGGCCACCTCCGACGCCACCGTCGCTCGGGCGGTTGCCCACGCCAAACGGCTGGGGAAGTGTCCGATTGTCGTCCGTGACAGTCCGGGGTTTCTCGTCAACAGGATGCTCATGCCCTATCTCCACGAATCGGTGGAGATGCTGCGGGCCGGAGTCGATCCGCGGAAAATCGATCGGGCCGCCAGGGCCTTCGGGATGCCGATGGGCCCCCTCGAGCTCTACGACATGATCGGCCTCGACACGGCGTTCTATGCCGGCCTCGTTCTCAACGATGCCTACGGCGATCGGATCGAGCCCTCGCCGGTGATCCCGGCAATGGTCAAGTCCGGGCGCCTGGGGCGGAAGAGCGGGGGAGGATTTTATCGCTATGGCGGCACCGGCCCCCGGGCCAGGATCGAGCGGCCCGACGACGGCGTGGCGGCGGTGGTCGCCCCCTATGCGCTCTCCCCTTGTGCCAGCGACGAGCGGGCCATCATCGACCGGCTTGTCCTTCCGATGGTGCTCGAGGCGACGAGGGTTCTCGACGAGGGGATCGTCCGCGACGGCTGCGACGTCGATCTGGCGGTCATCCACGCCCTCGGATTCCCGCCGTTCCGTGGCGGGCTTCTGGCCTGGGCCGACTCCCTCGGAGCGGCGGAGATCGTCCGCCGCCTCGGAGCCCTTGCCGAACTCGGCATCCGCATGCGACCGACGCCCCGTCTCGAATCCCTCGCCCGCGACGGGGGCCGGTTTACCGACTGACCGCACGATTCCTCCACGCCACGCCGATTCCCCCCATGCCCGCCACGCTTCTTCCCCGCCCGCCCGAGCTCACCCCCGTGATCGTTGCCTGCTGTCGCACGGCGATCGGGCGGTCGCACGCCGAACGTGGCCTCTTCAGGCAGGTGCGTGGCGACGAGTTGGCCACGGCCGCGGTCGTGGCGGCGGTCGAGCGGAGCGGTGTCGATCCGGCGACGATCGAGGATCTTCTTCTCGGGGCGACGCAGCAGCGTGGCGAACTCGGCGGCAACGTCGCCAAAGCGGTGGCACTGATGGCCGGCCTGCCGCTCTCCACCGCCGGAGTGACGATCAATCGGCTGTGCGGATCGGGCCTCGAGGCGATCCTCCAGGCAAGCCGCGCGATCATTGCCGGGGCCGAGAATGTCCAGGTCGTGGCCGGCGTCGAGCACATGCACCACCAACCGATGGACGAGGGGGTCGACTTCCATCCCCGGGTCGTGGCCCGTTCCAGCCGGGGCATGCTCTCGATGGGGCTGACCGCCGAGCATCTGGCAGCGTCGCGCGGCATAGACCGGCGACGGCAAGAGGACTGGGCTCTCGAGAGCCACGCTCGGGCCGTGCGCGCGATCGACGCCGGGGCCTTCGCCGCCGAGGTCGTGCCGGTCTTCGGACACGACGAGGCCGGAGCGCTGGTCGAGGCGACGATCGATCAGTCGGTGCGGCGCGACACGAGCCGCGAGGCGATGGCCCGCCTCGAGCCGGCGTTTCTCCCCAAGCTTGGCACGGTGACAGCCGCGACGAGCGCCCCGCTCAGCGACGGGGCCGCGGCGCTGGTGATCATGTCGTTGGCCGAAGCCCGGCGGCAGGGCCTCGTGCCGCTGGCGCGGGTCGTCGCCGGTGCCGTGGTCGGGGTGCCACCGGCCGTGATGGGGACTGGCCCGGTGGCAGCCACTGCCAAGCTTTTCCGCCGGTTGTCGATCGACCTCGGCGCGATCGACCTCATCGAGCTCAACGAGGCCTTTGCCGCCCAAACGTTGTGGTGTGTCGACGAGCTCGGGCTCGATGCGGCACGGGTCAATGTCCGCGGCGGGGCGCTCGCCATTGGCCATCCGCTCGGTGCCAGTGGTGTCCGCATCGTCACCACGCTCGTTCACGCCATGCACGACCGCGGCGACCGGCTCGGCCTGGCGACGATGTGCATCGGACTCGGCCAGGGGATCGCGCTGGTCGTGGAGAGGATCGCGACGTGACGACCCGCACGGAGTCAGCTCGGGGGGGCGTCGATCCGTCGGGCCAGGCCCGCGACACGACGCTCCTCGATCTGCTCGTCGCTCGCCTCGGCGATGCCGCCACCCGGCCTGCCTTGGCCACGCAGCCGTCGGCCGATGACGCGACGACGACCTGGACCTGGCTCGAGGCGGCAGCGGCCGCCGTCGATCTCGCCGCGGCCCTCGAGGCGACGGGCCTGCGCCCCGGTGACCGGGTCGTCCATGTCGGTACGCACTCGGTCGATTGGGTTGTCGTCGATCTCGCCTGTCTTCTGGCCGGCGTCGTCCATGTGGCGCTCCACGCCGATGCGCCGCGTTCCGAGCTCCTCGACCAGATCGCCTGGCTCGCTCCGGCCGGAATCGTGCTCAGTGGGGAGCAAGGGCCATTCCCACCCGGCGGTGCCGCACGGGTGCTCGGCGGGCTTTCTGATCCGCGGCGTGTCATCGATCGGCGCCGTCCGGCGCCGCGTCGGGGGCAGCGCTTGCCGCCTCCCGCGGCGGGGCTCTGCTCGGAAGCCTGGCGGAGCCGCGCTGCCGATCCGGAGGCGCTTGGCCGCGAGGTGGCACGGCGCGCAGCGGCCATCGATCCCGACGCGCCGGCGCGGATCTTCCTCTCCTCGGGGACGACCGGACGGCCGCGCGGCTATGTCCACTCGCAGCGGTCGTTGGCCACCAACGCGCTGGCCGCCGCGGCCATCTTTCTCGACGAACCGGCCGACGTCCGGCTCTCCTGGCTGCCGATGAGCCACGCGCTGGCCTGCACGGGGGATCTCTCCACGGCGTTAGTCCGCGGCGGCTGTCTCAACGTCGTTCCCGACCGGCGGCGTCTCCTCGACGCCTGCCGCTTCCTGCCGCCGACGGTGATCCTCGGCGTGCCGGCTTTCTATGAGCGGCTCGAACGGGGCGTGCGGTCGGGGGCGATCCCCGATCTCGCCGCCGCGCTTGGCGGTCGGGTGCGCGTGTGCATCTCCGGCGGCGCGGCGCTGCGGGAACGGACGCAGGCGCTGTTTGCCGCGCGGGGGGTGCCGCTCGTCGAGGGCTACGGGCTCGCCGAGGCAGGTCCTGTGGTGGCGCTCGACAACCCGCGCGGCTGTCGGCCGGGATGGGTCGGCAAGCCGCTTGCGGGCATCGATGTCCGGCTCGATTCGGTCGGTCAACTGCTCGTGCGCACCCCCTCGCGGGCGCTCGAGCAGGTCCTTCCGCCCGACGCCGAGCCCGCTGCCGTTGATCACCGCGGCGACCCCGCTGACGGATGGATCGCCACCGGCGACACCGCCGAGATCGCCGCCGACGGTCGGATCCGCATCACCGGACGTGTCGTCGACACGATCGTCCTCTCCACCGGCACGAAGCTTCCGCCGGCCGAGGTGGAGCGCGTTCTTGCCGAAGACGCCATCGTCGCGCAGGTGTGTGTCTGCGGGGATCGGCTTCCGGCGCCGGTCGCGCTGATCGTGCCCGAGCCTGCCGTTGTCCGGGCCACGCTCCGGTCGCTCGGCATCCGCGTCGCGTCGCGCCGAGCGGCCCTCCGTCATCCGCGTCTGCTGCGCTGGCTGGCCCGCAGGCTCGCCAGGCGTCAGGCGTCGCTTCCCCGTTCGTGGCGAGTGCGTCGCATCGTGCTCGTCAACCGCCCCTTCGACATCGACCGCGGGGAGATGACCCACTCCATGAAATTGAAGCGCCCCTCGATAGCTCATCATTTCGCGGCCACGCTCGACGCCGCTTCTGCCCCCTC
>CAMCCR010000161.1 GCA_945873085.1 Candidatus Kuenenia stuttgartensis
GCGAGCGCCGAGTCGACCGCCCGCTCCACCGTGGCCGATGCGTTGTAGCAGGGGATGAGGATGGAAACGCGTGGCGTCATCGGAGAGGTGCCGGAAGGCCTGGATTTGTGTCATCTTACCACACACGCTCAGCCATCGACCGGCCGGGCCGGTGTCGGCAGCGCCCGTTGCCAGAACTCGAGGTCGAGCCAGCGGCCAAACTTGAAGCCGGCTCCACGGATGGTGCCGGCATGCTCGAACCCGAGCGCCCGATGGAGCGCGAGGCTCGCGGCATTCGTAGCATCGATCGCCCCCACGAGAAGGTGGATCTCGTGCCGGAGCGCTTCCGCAACGATCGCCTCGAGGAGACGCCGTCCGATCCCTTCCCCACGGCTGTCGGCGGCGACGTAGACCGAGTGCTCGACGGAATACTTGAAGGCCGGGAAGGGACGGAACGGCCCCCAACTGGCGAAGCCGGCGAGCGTGCCGTCGGCCCGTTCGACGCCGAGCACGGGATAGCCCGCCTGCTGCTTGGCCCGCCACCAGGCATGAATCGTCTCGGCACTCCGCGGCTCATATTCGTAGAGCGCCGTCGTGTGGAGAATCGCGTCGTTGTAGATCGCGCGGATCGCCTCGAGGTGGT
Organism: Candidatus Kuenenia stuttgartensis; assembly: GCA_945873085.1. GTDB lineage: Bacteria > Planctomycetota > Planctomycetia > Pirellulales > UBA1268 > QWOP01. Next base: position 623 of record CAMCCR010000161.1, read on the forward strand.
CCTCGCGGCAGCGGATCACCGGGCCCGCACTCATGCCGGCTTCCCCTTCGGCTCCGCCTTCGTCAACAGCGATACGACGATGAGGACGATGAATCCCAGCGGGATCGTCACGAGGCCAGGCTGACTGAAGGGGACCGGCGAGGCGTCACGCGACAGGCCATAGACCTTCTCGAAGGTGTCGGCGGAGAGGAGGATCCAGGTCAGGCTCGCGAGCATCCCCACCGTCACCGCGGAGATGATTCCTTCCTTCGTCGTCCGTGGCCAGAAGAGGAGCATGACGAGCGCCGGGAGGTTCGCCGAGGCGGCAATGTTGAACGCCCAGCCGACGAGGAAGCTGACATTGAAACTGCGGAACAGGATCCCCAACGCCATCGCCACGATTCCCAGGCCGACCGCGGCGATCTTCCCGCAGCGGACCTTCTCGGCATCGTCCATCGGGATGCCGAGGACGTTCTCGACGAGATCGTGGGCCACCGCCCCGCTGCCGGCCATGATCAACCCGCTCACCGTGCCCAGCACGGTCGTGAAAGCGATCGCCGAAATCACGGCGAAGAGCGTCTCGTTGAAGCTCTTCGCCAGCAGCGGCGCCGCCATGTTCGTGCTCGTCGGGTCGAGGGCACCGCTCGTCATGGCCCCTAGGCCGAGGAACAGCGTGAGGACATAGAAGGCGCCGATCGCCGCGATCCCCACCACGGTGCTCTTCCGGGCAGCGGCGGCATCCTTCACCGTGTAGTAGCGGATGAGGATGTGGGGAAGCGAGGCGGTGCCACAGAAGAGGGCGAGCATGAGGCTCGCGAAGTCGAGCTTGTCGGCGAGCTTGCCCGTCGTGAGCCCCTTGAAGTAGCCCCCTGGCTTGAGGAGATCGGCGCCCGCCCTCTCCGTCGGCGTGTAGACGGTGTGCGTGCCGGAGGCGTCGGTCGACTTCTTCCCGCTCCAGGTGACGATCCGGGAATCCTCGAGGACGGAGAGGTATTCAAGCGGCCCGAGGGGCCCGGTCGTGGTCGCGTCGCCGTAGCGCGCCGGGAGGGCGGCGAGGGTGCCCACGGGGCGGAGATCGTGGTCGCGGGTCTGTGGCTCGCCGTCGACGAGGACACGGCCGTCGGGAGTGACAGAGCGCGTCTGCGGCTCGAGGCTCCCGGTGTTCACCGTCAGCCCACGGCCGAGGATCATCGACGTCAGCACGCCACAGAAAAAGACGAGGAGCGATCCCTTGATGAACTGCACCCACGTCGTCGACACCATCCCCGCGGTGACGACGATCAGCGTCACCGCGATGCCGACGAGGATCACCCCGACCGCATGGGGAAGGCCCAGCAGCGGCACGATCAAGTCGCCGGCGCCCACCATCTGCGGAATGAGATAGAAGATGCTCACGACGAGCGTCGAGATCGCCACCGACAGCTTGATGCCACGGCTGTTGTATTTCGCGTCGAGGGCATCGGCGAAGGTGAACTTCCCCAGCGACTTGATCGGCTCGGCGATCACGAACAACGCCACGATCCAGCCGGCGAGAAATCCGATCGAGTAGAGGAAGCCGTCGAAGCCATGGAAGGCGATCATCCCGCAGATGCCGAGGAAGCTCGCCGCCGAGAGGTAATCGCCGGCGAAGGCGATCCCGTTGATGAACCAGTGAATCTCGCCGTGGGCGGCGTAGTAGCCCTTGGCCGACTGCCCCTTCCTCCCCAGCCAGAACGACAGGCCGACGACGGCAAGGACGAAACTGGCGAAGATCGCGATCGCGACAGGAGATGATTCGTAGAGCATCGGAGGTCTCGGGAACGGGCGGCAGGCGTCGGGACGGATCGGTCGGGGCGGGAATCAGCGGCGCTCGCCCCGCGGGGATTCGACCACCCTGCAGGCCACCATGTAGACCACCGAAAGGAGGAGTGCCGCGGCAATCAGGCCGAGCCCGGAGGCGATCGCGAGATTCACCCCACCGAACGGGCGGCTGGAGAGGATGTCGGGGCGGAAGAGCACCAAGGCGATGAACCCGAAGTAGAGGATCACGTAGATCCAAAACAGCCCGAAGCCGATCCTTGCCGCCCGCCCGGGCCCGTTGATTCCCGGTTCACGACGCTCTGCCACATTCCACCCCATGGATGCCGCGGCGGACTGCCAGCGACCGCGCGAGTATACCCCGCAGCCGGGCTCAGGGTTTTGCCGCCGGGGTGGCGGCGTCGGCGAAGGGGAGGGGCCACTGCGGATCGGGGCGATGCTCCCGGTCGAGGAGCCGTTCCATCCTCGCGACGACGTCGGGCCGCGCCGCGGCGACATCGTGCGCCTCCTCGGGATCGGCGACGAGGTCGTAGAGCTCCGTCGGCGCCGCCAGATTAGCCATCTCCCTGCCGAGGCCGCGCCGCACCACCTTCCAACACCCCTCTGGCGAGACCTCGAGCGCCGTCTGCCAGAGTCGCTCGGTGAGCTCGCGGTAGAGCGTCCTGGAGGTTGGCGGCGGCTGCCGGCCGAGGAGTGCGGCGGCGAGGCTCCCGCCATCGAGCGCCGCGGGGCGCGGGACGTCCGGCGCGGCGAGGTCGAGGAGCGTCGGCAGCCAGTCTTCGCAGCCGGTCGGGGTGTCGATCGAGGCGCCGGCCGCGATCCTCCCAGGCCAGACGACGACCGCCGGAACGCGCAGTCCCCCTTCGTAGGGCGAGCCCTTCCAGTCGCGCAACGGCCCGTTGCTCTTCATTCGATCCGTGACAACGCCGCCGGCGCCGGGAAAGGTGGCGCCGTTGTCGCTCGAAAAAACGAAGATCGTGTCGTCGGTGAGTCCGAGTTCGTCGAGGGTCGCGACGATCCTCCCCACCTCCCGGTCCATCCGCGTCACCATCGCGGCGAGCGTGGCCGCTGGCTCGGCACAGGGGACGTAGCCCTTCCCACCGAGATACGGCGTCTCGGCGCCAAAGAAGTGGCGATGGCGCTCGAGCGATGGCTCGTCGGCAGGCACCTGGAGGGCGAGATGGGGAAGCGTCGTCGGCAGGTAGAGGAAGAACGGCCGATCGGCATTTGATCGGAGGAAATGGACCGCCTCGTCGCCGATCCGGTCGGCGGAGTAGGTCGTGCCTCGGAAGCGAGCGAAGTCAGCGGCAGTCGGAGCGGGATCGGCGGGGAGCGTCGCCGTCACCGGAACGAGCGGATTGTCGAGCGGCACCTTCGCGCGGTTGTCCCAAAGAGAGGTGGGATAGAACGAGTGCGCGTGGCGCTGGCAGTTGTAGCCAAAGAAGCGATCGAACCCCGCGGCGACCGGATCGGACGGGCTCCCCGGCGGCCCGAGCCCCCACTTCCCGAAGGCACCGGTGGCGTAGCCGGCAGCGTGGAGGATCCCCGGCAGGGTGACAGTCCCCTCCGGCATCGGCCGCTGCCCCTCCGGTTGCACCTCGCTGTTGCTGCGAATCGGGGCATGGCCGGGATGAAGCCCCGTCATGAGCACGCATCGGCTCGGCGCGCAGACGGCGCTGCCGGCCCAGTGCCGGGCGAGCCTCGTGCCTCGCGCAAACAGGCTATCGATGTTCGGCGTCAGGGCATGGGGCGACCCCAGGACGGCCACGTCCCCCGTGCCGAGATCGTCGGCAAGGAAGAAGACAATGTTCGGGGGGCGAGCGGGCCGCGCGGCCGCCGGGGGCAGCGAGACGGAGGGGGCGAGCGGATCGTCGGCCTCGTGCATCAAGCCCGCCATCCGCGACCGGAACTCCGCAAGCCTCACGGCATGGGCGGCCTCCGCGGAGAGATCGTGGATCTCGTCGGGATCGTTCCGCAGATCGAACAGTTGCTCGCGGCCGATCTCCGGATAGCGGATCAGCTTCCAGTCGGGGGTGACCAGAGCCCGCTGGAGATGCCGGTAGGCGAGGAGAAGGTCGTCGCGGATTGCCGGTTGCTCACCGCGGAGCACCGGAATGAGACTCACCGCCTCGCTCCCCGCCGGTGCGGGCACGCCTGCAAGGCCGCCCACGGTCGCAACGAGATCCTGGAGATGGCACAGCGCCCTCTCCCGTCGCCCCACTGGCACTCCGGGGCCGGCAAGGATCGCCGGGGCACGCATCGAGTGTTCGTAGAGATTCTGTTTGCCGAGGAGGCCGTGGCTGCCGAGTGCCAGGCCATGATCGCTCACGAACAGGATCAGCGTGTCGTCGAGCCGGCCATGCGCCCGGAGCGCCTCCACGATCCTTCCCACCTCGGCATCGAGCGACTCGACGCAGGCATAGGCATCGGCAAGCTCGTGCGACACGCCTTCGCGAGTGAGCGGCCTGGGGAGGAGCACCTCGTCGCGGACGGACAATTCGCCGTTGTCGAAGGGATGTTCGGGGAGCCAGTTTGCTGGCGGCGGCGGCTCATGCCCCCGGTATCGGGCCCGGAACTCCTCCGGCGCCTGACGCGGATCGTGCGGCACCGTGAACGACACCCAGGCAAAGAACGGCGTGTCGCCGATCCCGGCGAGAAACTCCACCGCCGCGTCGCCGAACAGCCGCGCGGAATGGACCCCGGGAGCCACGGCCTTCTCCGTGATTCCCCCGCCATCCCCACCGGTGGGAAAAGACGCCACAGGGACGTTCCACTGGTCGGTCATGCCCCCGAAGAACACGTTCCGCCCCGCGTCGAAGCAGCGCACCGCGGAGGCCTCGCCATTGTGCCATTTGCCGGTGAGGAAGGTCCGCCATCCGGCGCGCCTGAACACCTCCGGCCAGGTGTCCTGACCGGAGAGTTGCTCGTCGCGATGAAAGAGGCCGCGGCCGGAGAGCATCATCGCCCGGCTGGGGATGCAGACGGCGCCGTGCTGGCCACCCATGCAGTAGGCCCGGTCGAACGAGGTCCCCCGGGCCACCAGCGCATCGAGTGCTGGCGTCCGGACGAGCGGATTACCGAGCGCGTGGATCGTGTCGGCCCGTTGGTCATCGGCGACGATCACGAGCACGCTCGGGGGGCGGGCCGCCGCGACCGATGGAAGCAGCGTGGACACGAGCGCAAGCGATACCGCCCAGAGGAGGGCCCACAGCCCGGTACGGTCGGATTGTGTCGTTGTGAGCATCGATTCTCCGGGCCAGGGGCCTGCCGGGGCCCTCGTCACGGTACGTCCACCATCGCCGCGGTCACTCCCACGCCGACCTGCGCTTCGAACGCCGTCTTGAAAGGATTTTCAGCCGGCCCGTCGAGATCCTCGTTGACGAGATCTTCTTGGATCGAATCCCACCAGCGGTCGTACTCGGCGGCGAGTCGCTTCGCGATCGCGCCGTGAGCCGCCGCCACATCGTGCCTCTCCGCCGGATCGGCGAGCAGATCGAAGAGCTGCCAGGCATCGGCACGGTTGTCGACGTTGACGAGGCTCCAGCGCCCTTCGCGGATCCGGCAGTGGCGCCACTTCGCCCCGGCCACCTTCCCCCGTTCCCAGCGGCCGAGGTGGGTGACAAGTGGCCGGTCGGGCCATGGGGCGCGAGCGTCAAGGAGGAGGGGGACGAGGCTCCGCCCTTCGAGTCGCACAGCCACCTCAGCAAGGATCGGTGCCCGGGCAATTTCACAGAGCGTGGGGAGGAGGTCGACATGGGCGACGAGCGCCGGCACGTCGATCCCCACAGGGAGCGTCCCGGGCCAGCGCCACAGCGAGGGAACGCGCGTTCCCCCGCGCCACACGCTCCCCTTGGCACCACGGACGAAATCATTGAAGACGCCGGCTCCCGTCGCCGTGCCGTTGTCGGTGGTGAAGATGAGGAGCGTGTCCTCGGCGAGCCCCGCGGACTCGAGCCGGTCGAGGAGCCGGCCGACGTTCGCGTCGATGTTTTCAATCATCCCGTAAAACTTCGCCACCCGGTCGCGACCCGCGTCGTCGAGCAGCCCGGCCGCCGCGAGGCGGGTGCGGGGGCCGGCGTCGGAGCCCTCCGGGCAGTCGAGCGGGTCGTGCGGCGCGTTCGGCGTGATCAGGCAGAAGAACGGCTTATCCGTGCGTGCCATCGCCTCGATCCACTCGATCCCGGCAGCGAAGAACAGATCGGTGCAGTAGCCGCGCCGCTTCACGAACTGGCCATCCTCACGGAGGACCGGGTCGACGTAGCGGTTTCCCGGCACGTCGCCACAACTGCCAGGAAAACTCTGCCCGATCCCTCCGGCACCGTGGATGACGCTGCGATCGAAGCCTCGCTTGTCTGGTTGATAAGCCGCCTCGTCCCCGAGGTGCCACTTGCCGAAGATGCCGGTGGTGTAGCCGGCTCCGCGGAGCAGCTGCGGGAGGGTCGTCGCCGACAGGGCGAGCCGCTCCCGCTCGTGGATCGTGTGGGTGACGCCCGAACGAAACTCATGCCTTCCCGTGAGAAGCGCCGTGCGTGTCGGGGAACAGGTGGGGCTGACGTGATACTCGGTGAACCGCACACTCTCGCGCCACAGCCGGTCGAGATTCGGGGTCTCGAGGATGGAGTTGCCGTGGGCGGC
>CAMCCR010000162.1 GCA_945873085.1 Candidatus Kuenenia stuttgartensis
ACCTGCCGGCCGAGGCTGGCGCGGCCGCCGGGGATGGCTATGTCGACGTCGTGGTCGTCGTCCTCGTCTTCATCCGCATCGTGCGGAGAGACGCCCAGGGGCCGAACGGCAATCGACGGCAGCGTGGGCAGCGACGGCGAGCCGGGGGCTGCGGTCGCGCCCGGGACTGGCTTCATCGACGCTGCGTGGGCGGTCATGTCGACCCCTCGGGCCGGCTTCCGCTTCGCCGGCTTTTCCTTGGCCCGGGAAGGCTTCCCGGCAGGCTCCCCCTTTCCGTCGGCGTGCGGCTGAACCTTGAGCCGACGGGGCGAGGGCGAGACTGGTGAGTTTCGCGCGGCCTTCTTCGCCTCCCACTGCTCCATCGTGAGGAGGATCTCGCGGGCCTGCGAGCCGGCATAGATCCCGACAACGCCGTCCTCGGCCATGAAGTCGATGAGGCGGGCCCCGCGGCCGTAGCCGACGCCAAGAGCGCGCTGGAGCAGGGATACGCTCCCACGCCCCTCGCGGATCACCACTTCGACGGCGGCGTCGTACATGTCGTCCTTGTCCTTCGGCGATGCCCCGCTGGCGGCGTCGCCCGACGGTGCCGGCTGGAGGTTGACCAGCTCCGCCGCATACTGCGGCTCGCTCGTCCCCACCGCCTTCATCACTCGGGTGATCTCCTCGTCGGAGAGGTAGGTGCCCTGGCCACGGAGGATTTGACTCGTGCCAGGGGAGAGGAAGAGCATGTCGCCGTTGCCAAGGAGACGGTCGGCACCGCACTCGTCGAGGACGACGCGGCTGTCGGTCCGGCTCGCCACCTGGAACGCGATCCGCGCCGGCAGGTTGCTCTTGATCAGGCCGGTGATGACGTCGACGGTCGGTTTTTGCGTGGCGAGAACGAGGTGGATGCCGACGGCCCGGCTCTTCTGGGCCAGCCGGATGATGTGCTGCTCGATCTCCTTGCCAGCGGTCATCATCATGTCGGCGATCTCGTCGGCGATCACGACGATGAATGGCATCGTCGTGGGGATCGCCGACGCCTCCTCGTCGGTCTCCGGTCCGATCCGCTTGATGAGCTCATCGCGGCCCAGCGCGTTGTAGCCGGTGAGGTGGCGGACGCCGACCTTCGCCAGGAGGGCGTAGCGCTCCTCCATCTTCTCCACCGCCCAGGCGAGGATCGCCTCCGCCTTCTTCATGTCGGTGACGACCGGGTGCATGAGATGGGGAAGCGACTTGTAGGGGGTGAGCTCGACCATCTTCGGGTCGATCATCAGCATCCGCACCTCATCGGGGCGCCGGGTCATGATCATCGAGAGGATGAGCGAGTTGAGACACACGCTCTTGCCCGTGCCGGTCCGACCGGCGATGAGGAGATGGGGCATCGACGCCATGTCGACGACCATCGGATTGCCCGCCACGTCCTTGCCGAGGAACAGCGGGATCTTGAGCGTCTTCGCCTTGGACTGCGCCTCCTCCATCACCTCCCGGAGGCGAACCATCTGTCGGATCGTGTTGGGCACCTCGATACCGACCGAGTTCTTGCCGGGGATCGGGGCGACGATCCGGACGCTCGGCACGCGCAAGGCGATCGCCAGATCGTCGGCGAGGTTGACGATCTTCGCCAGGCGCAAGCCAGCCTCGAGCTCGATCTCGTACTGCGAGATGACAGGGCCTGTCTCGATCTCGACAACGCGCACCTTGAATCCGAACTCGGCGAAGGTCTTCTCGAGCATCCGCGCCCGTTCCCGCACCTCGCTCTCCTGCTCGTCCTGGCGGAGGTGCTCCGTGGGGAGGAGGAGCTCGAGCGAGGGGAGCTCATAGTCGGCCCCGACCGACCCCTCGTCGACATTCACCTCCATCGGCCGCCGCCGGCTGGCCAGCGACTTAATCGGCACCTGCATGGCAGCCGGCGCGTCGACCGACGACGCCTCCGATGACTCGTCGTCGTCAGCGTTGTCGAGACCATCCTCGATCTCATCAGCCTCGAACGTGGAATCCTCAGGTGCGGGCCGAGCCGGGGGCTTTCGAACCTTGATCGTCGGGCCCTGCGAATCGGCTTCGTCGACCGCATCGCGCTCCGCCTCCGACTCGTCGTCCTCCGCGGAAACGCCGCCGACCGGCTTCGCCGCACCGCGGCGGGTCTGCCACCACGTCGGCTCGGCCGGAGCAGCGACTGACGCGACGGCGGCACCCTCCGGCACCCCGCCCACCGGCTTGCGGCGACTGAGAAGCGCGGCAACAGTCCCGACGATCACGCCGCCGATGCTCGCCACAAAGGCGGCAAGGCGCACAAGCGCGGTGTCGCAGACGAGAAACAATCCGGCGGCCGTGATCCCGCTGACGACGATCGCCGCCCCGGTGTGGGCAAGCATGCCCTCGGCGAACAGTCGACCAATAGCGCCGACGGCGCCCCCCGGTCCCCACACGGGACGGGGGAAGGAGCCGGGGAGGAACATCGCCAGAAGCGTGGCGGAGCCGACCGTGGCGATGACGGCGCCGACGGTGCGGAGGGGCAGATCGGGGAGAACGCGGCGGCGGAGGAGGGCGACATCGAGCGCCGCGACGAGGGCCAGGCCGATCCACGAGGCGATCCCGAGCCATTGATAGGCTTGGCCAGCAAGGAACGAACCGACCGCGCCGCAGGCGTTGAACACCCTGGCATTCGGCGGGAAGGCGTGCGGAACGGGGGGATCGGCGGCGTCGAAGCTTGCCAAGGACGCAAGCACGAACGTCGTTGCAGCCAGGAGCACAAGCGCGGTGATATCGCGGACGCGGTCGCGTGGCGGCGCGGCCGGCGCGGCCTCGACAGGGAGCCGCGCCGCGGAGGCGGCGCGGCCGGGCGAGCGCCCCGCCTGCGGTGGGGCGAGGGCCTCGACGTCTCGGTACGGAGCATCAGCGGTAGCCATGGGGAGTCCTTTCCATCGGAACTCTACAAGCCGCTTTCTGGCACGGAGCTCTCCTGGAAGTCGGAACGGTTCGGAACGCTCTGCGGAACGGGCCGAGACGAACGATCGTGACGATCGCAGCGATTCTGCCGCCACGGCGTCAGCCATTCGGCCAGCCGGGGAGTGCTACACTCGTCACCCCACGTCCCCCGTCGGAGCCACGATGCCACCCCTCCACCGCCTTGTCACCACCCCGCGCTATGCCGACGTCGTCACCCATGGCGACACGGCGTACTGGGTGGAGGTCGCCGACGACACGAGCCTCGACGCCCGCGGGCAGATCGGGCAGGTGCTCGCCCAGATTGACGCGACGCTCGTCACGATCGGCAGCGATCGCACCCGCCTCCTCCAGATCGTCATCCACCTCGCCGACCTGACCGACGCGGCCATCCTCGACGAACTCTGGGACGCCTGGGTGCCCCAGGGGCATCCCCCCGTCCGGGCTCGGGTTCAATCGGGGCTCGGGGGAACGTGCCTGGTCGAGATGCTCGTGACCGCAGCAATCACCCAGCAGTAGCCCCCCACCCGACATCCCGGAAGGTTTTTTCTTGAGTGCCCCCACGATCGGTGTCGTCGCCGGTCTCCTGGCGGCGCTGTTGAGCGCGTTGTCCTACCTCGTCTCCAGGCACGCTTGTCTGACCCACCCGGAATTGCAGGGGAGGGAAGGGGCCTTGCGGCTCATCGTCCAGTCCCACGGGCTGATGGGGCTTGTTTCGATTCCGCTCTGCCTCGCCCTCTGGCCCAGCGGCGGCGGCCCGGCTCCGGGGGCGTTCCTTCCGCCGGCGATCCTCTGTGCTGCGGTCTACCTTGTCGGCCAGGGCTGCTTCTTTGCAGCCCTCACGCGCGTTCCTGCTTCGCGACTCTCACCGCTGCTGGGACTCAAGATCGCGATGCTCGCCGGCATCGTCTCCTTCGTTCTTGGGGCCCCACTCGACGGGCAGCAATGGGTCGCTGTCGTTCTCTCGGTCGCAGCCGCGCTCGTCCTCCAGCGCGGCAACGATCGGATCCCCACCTTCGCCCTCGGCCTGATGCTCGTCGCCTGCCTCTGCTTCGCGATTGCCGACCTCAACATCGTCGCCCTCATCGCGGCCCTCGCTGACGGTGGCGCCGCGCCGATCGGCCGCCTCCACGCCGGCGTTCTCGGGATGGCGATCACCTACGCCGCCTGCGGAGCGCTGCTCCTCCCCGCGGCCCCGCGGATGTGGCCTCGGTCGACCGGGGGCTGGACACCGGCGGTGCAGTATTCGGTCGTCTGGCTGCTGGCAATGGTCGCCCTCTACGCCTGCCTCGGGCAGGTGGGGGCCGTCTTCGGCAACATCCTCCAGAGCACGCGCGGGGTGATGTCGATCGTGCTCGGCGCGGCCCTGGCCCATGCCGGCTGGCACGACCTCGAAGAGCAGGTCGACCGGGCCACCTTGCTGAAGCGGATCGCCGCCGCCATGTTGATGACGGCGGCGATCGCGCTTTACTTCAACGACGTGTCGTGAGGCAGGGGATGAGGTCCCAACGGCCGGCGGTCACTTCCCCGCCTTCGCCTCGAGCTCCTCAAGATAGGCCTTCATCGGCTCTTCCATCGGCCCACCGAGCGCCACGGCCTTCCGCTGGGCGGCGATCGCTTTCTTGACCTCGCCCTGCATCGCATAGAGATGGGCGAGCGTGTCGAGGACCGGGCCATTCTCGGCATCGAGCTTAGCGGCCTTCTCGGCGGCCTCAGTCGCGGCAGCCGTCAGGGCGTCATCGATCGGCGCTCCACGCTCGGCGAGGGTCACGATCATCCAAGCCAAGGCATTGAGCCCCTCGGCCGAATCAGCCTGAGCCTCGGCAAGCTTCGAGAACGCTGCAGCGGCTTTCTCCCCGCCTCCCTGGATCGCCATCTGGAGACGGACTTGGTCGAGCTGGCCGCGGACCTGCTCGAGCCTTTGCTTGACACGCGGGTTCTTCGCCCCGGCGATCATCCCGTCGACCATCTCGGCCGCTTCGTCACCCTTGTCGGCCTGGAGCAGCACGCGGATCTCGGCAAAGGCTTCGTTGACCCTCTGCATCTCCGCCAGCTCCTCGGCGTAGACGGCACGGTCCCAGCTGCCCTCGACGATCTCGGCGAGCGGGCCGTCCATCTCCATCGGATGGCCGATCCACTCGATCTCGCTCGTCTTACCGACGATGAAGGCCGTGGGGATGCCGTTCTGCCCGGCTGCCTCCATGTAGTCGGCATACACCGACTTGTCGGGGTCGGTCGTGAGGCAGTAGCCCTTGGTCACGTCGGCAAACATCTCCCCTTCGCCGTTGTCACGCTCGAGAAACTCCTTGACGGTATCGAGATCTTCATCGCTGATGCTGATCACCTGAACATTCTTGTCGGCATAGTCGGCCTGGAGCTGGGCGATGTGGGGCATGCTCATGATGCAGGGGCCGCACCAGGTCGCCCAGAACTCGACGACGTACACCTTGTCCTTCTTGAACTCGGTGACCGGCTTGTACTTCCCCTCGCCGTCCTGCACCCAGTGCTCGACGTCGATCGCCGGCGCCGGGGAGCCGATTGTGAGTTCGGCGGCCGGCAGGGCTGCGGCACTTCCGAGAAGGATCGAGAGCGTGGCGAGACAGCGGCGGGAAAGGGGGGGCATCGGGGGTCTCCTGTCTGGGAAATCATGACGACGAGCGCGGCCGGACGGGGCGCTCGAGTGGCCGAAACAGCCGAGGCAAAAGTCTACCGCTTCGGCGGCAACCGGGTCAGCCATCCTCGGGCGTGACCCCGAGGACAATGTCCCACCGGGCCGCGAGCTCACCGATCCGCGAGCCCTCGATGGGGAGAAAATCGGCGACGACGGCGGCCGCCTCGACCGGCGAGAGCGAGCGGAAGATCCCGTCCCGCCCGTTTCCCGGATCACCCTTCACATAGCACTGCGACGTGAGGAGGTGGCGATCGCCACGGCTCACCTTGACGTGAATGTGGGGGGCGCGGCCGGGGTAGGAAACCGGCCGGATCGTCCGGAAGCCATACTCCCCGGAGAGCCCGGTGAGAAACCGGCCGTAGCCCTGAAAATGCCCGTCACGTTTCTCGGCGTTGCCGCTCCGGGAGTGGAGATACGCCCCGTGGGCATCGCACTGCCAGATCTCGACAAGCGCCCCGCGGAGCGGATTCCCCGCTGCATCGAGCACCGCGCCCGAGAACCACGTCACCTCGCCGTCTGCGGGCGTCGCAGCATCGGTGATCCGGAGGAGATCGTTGTCGGTGTCGAGGGGGAGCCGATCGGGGAAAAACGGCCCCTCCGTCTGCTCGGGCGTCCTCGTCAATTCATCGGCATAGGCGCCGGGCCGGGCCGCAAACAGCGTCGCCAACGCCGCCATCCGCAGCACGCGCCTCCGCCCCTCGTCGGCACGCTCGAACGACTTGCGATTGAACAGGTGCATGGTGATCTCTTCGGGCTTGAGGCTGAAGGTCAGGCGAGGATCTCTTGAATGACGCGGCCGTGGACGTCGGTGAGCCGGTAGCGGCGGCCCTGGAACCGGTAGGTGAGCCGCTCGTGGTCGATCCCGCAGAGGTGCATGAGCGTGGCGTGGAAGTCGTGGACATGGACACCGTCGCGGACGATGTTGTAGCCAAAATCGCACGTCTCGCCGTGGCTGATGCCCCCCTTCACGCCTCCACCGGCCATCCACATCGTGAAGCAGCGGGGATGATGATCGCGACCGAAATCTCCACCGGCCGTGTAGTTGCCCTGGCAGTAGTTCGTCCGTCCGAACTCGCCCCCCCAGACGACGAGCGTGTCGTCGAGCATGCCCCGGTCTGCGAGATCCTGGACGAGGGCCGCCGAAGGCTGGTCGGTCTGCCCCGCCTCACCGCGGATCCCGCCCGGTAGGCCGCCGTGATGATCCCAGTCTTGGTGATAGAGCTGGATGGAGCGCACCCCCCGCTCCGCCAGCCGCCGGGCAAGGAGGCAATTGGCCGCGAACGTGCCGGGTTCGTTGGCCCCCGGGCCGTACTTCTCGATCACATGCGCCGGCTCGTCGGCGAGATTCGTGACATCGGGGACGCTCGCCTGCATCCGAAA
>CAMCCR010000163.1 GCA_945873085.1 Candidatus Kuenenia stuttgartensis
TCGGACATCGATCAGGCGGAGATTTCTGCCCCGGTCGATGCCCTGAAGCGGTTCGCCGGCTGGATTTTCGGCCTGACCACGCTCGGCGTGGCCCTCCTCTCGGCGCGGATCGCCTCCTCGTTCAGTCGGGCGGCGCGCCGGCAGGCGACGCTCGTCGAAGGCATCAAAGACAACACCCATACCCTCGCCAGCGCCTCCGAGGAACTGACGAGCGTCAGCCAGCAGATGAGCGCCGCGGCAGAGGAGACGACCGCCCAGGCAAACCTCGTCTCCGCGGCCGCCGAGGAGGTCAGTGCCAACACGAAGACGGTGTCGGGCTCGGTCGAAAACCTCGTCCAGAGCATCTACGAGATCGCCCGCTCCGCCCAGGACGCCGCCGGCGTCGCCCGCCAGTCGGTCGACATGGCCCGGGCGACGTCAAAGACGATGGACAAGCTCGGCACGTCGAGCGCGGAGATTGGCAAGGTGGTGAAGGTGATCACCTCGATCGCCGAGCAGACCAACCTCCTCGCCCTCAATGCCACGATCGAGGCCGCCCGGGCAGGCGAGGCGGGGAAGGGCTTCGCCGTTGTCGCCAACGAGGTCAAGGATCTCGCCCGTGAGACGGCCAAGGCCACCGAGGACATCGGTTCGAAGATCGAGGCGATGCTGGCCGACACCTCGAAGGCCGTCGGCGCGATCGGCGAGATCGTGGCGGTGATCGAAAAGATCGACGGGCTGCAGACGAAGATCGCCGCCGCAGTCGAGGAGCAGAGCGTCACCACCAGCGAGATCAGCCGCAACATCGGCGAGGCGACGATCGGCTCGACGGAGATCGCGCAGAACATCGGCCAGGTGGCCCAGGCCGCGCAGAACACCGCCGAGGGGGCGAGCAACGCCCAGCTCTCGAGCCAGGAACTGGCGCGGATGGCCCAAAACCTGCAGCGGCTCGTGGAGGAATATCAGAAGTGACGCCGGGGCTCCGGCCCCAGTCCACGCTGAACCCATGGCTGAGCCCCTGCGTGCCCTGATCGTCGACGATTCCAAGCCGGTGCGGAGCATCCTCGCGAAGATGCTCGTCGATCTGGGGTACGAGTGCGATCAGGCCGGGGACGGAGAGGAGGGGCTCGCGATCCTCACCCGCGGCATCCGACCGGACGTGGTGACGGTCAATCTCCACATGCCGGTCATGGACGGGTTTGCCTTCATCGAGCGGCTTCGTGGCCACGCGCTGTGGAAGCGCCTGCCGATCGTGGCGATGTCCTCCGACAGCTCGCCGGAGGTGGTCGAGCGGGCGATCCGGGCGGGGGCTGGCGTGTTCGTTGCCAAGCCGTTCACCCCGGCGGCGGTCGGTGAGGCGGTCGCCGCCGTCGGCGCCCGGATGGCGCCCCGCGCCGGCACCGCGCCGGCCGCGCATCTGCCGTTGCGTGTTCTCATCGTCGACGATTCGGCGGCGATCCGGGGCATCGTCTCGACGACGCTGTCGGCCGATTCCGATCTGCGCGTCGCGGCGACGGCGGCCGATGGGGTCCAGGGGCTCGCCCGCGTTGCCGAATGCCGTCCCGACGTCATCCTTCTCGACGTCGAGATGCCGGTCATGGACGGGCTGACGATGCTCCGTGAGCTCCGTCGCGTCCAGCCGCGCTTACCCGTTGTGATGTTCTCGACGCTCACAGAGCGCGGAGCCAAAGTGGCGCTCGATGCCCTTGTGGCTGGCGCCAACGATTACGTCGCCAAGCCGAAGGGGGCGACCAGCGACGAAGTGGCGGCGCGGATTCGGGAGGACGTGATCCCGAAGCTGAAGCAGTTCCGCCGGCCGGTGGCCACGCCGGGGAGCGGTCCCGCGTCACTCGTGCCGCGGGCCACGCCCCAACCACGCACCGAGCCAGTCGCGGCGGTCGTCATCGGCGTTTCGACGGGGGGGCCGGTGGCGCTCAGCGAGTTCCTCCCGGCGTTCGTGAAATCGGCCGGGGTGCCGGTGCTCATCGTCCAGCACATGCCGGCCGTGTTCACCGCCCACCTCGCCGAGCAGCTCACGAAGGCGTGCGGCGTGCCGATCCGCGAGGCTCCCGCCGGGCACGAGCTCCGTCCCGGCGACGTGTTCCTCGCTCCGGGGGGGCGGCATCTCAAGGTGACCCGCAGCGGCCCGAAGGTGATCACCCACCTCGACGATGGCCCCCCCGAGAATGCCTGTCGGCCAGCGGCGGACGTCCTCTTCCGGAGCGCCGCGGCGGTGTGGGGAGGGGCGACGCTCGCCGTCGTCCTCACCGGGATGGGGAAGGACGGGCTCAAGGGGAGCGAGGCGATCCACGCCGCCGGCGGCACGATCCTCGCCCAGGATGAGATGACGAGCGTTGTCTGGGGGATGCCGGGCCATGTAGCCCGGGCGGGGCTGGCCGAGGCGGTGCTCCCTCTCCGTCAACTCGGGGTCGAGGTGGGGATGCGATTGCGACGGCGCGGCTGAACGCCGCTCCACGGCCGGGCGTGCCTCGGCAAAGGACAGCTCCCTTGAAGGTCAATCCCCAGCAGCTCGCCTTCCTGGCGACCTTCCTCAAGCGGCGCAGCGGCGTGGTCATCGACGCCTCGAAGGCCTACCTCGTCGAGGCCCGGCTTCTGCCGGTGCTCAGGCAGCGGGGCCTCGCCGATTTCGAGGGCCTCGTCGAACGCGTCCGCAGCGCCCGCGATCCCGCGCTCGAGCAGGACGTCCTCAATGCGATGATGACGCACGAGACATCGTTCTTTCGCGATCGATCGCCGTTCGAGACCGTGAAGCGGCTCCTCCCCGATCTCCTCAAGCGCCGCGCCGTCGCCAAGCATCTGGTCCTCTGGTCGGCGGCCGCGTCGTCGGGGCAGGAGGCCTACAGCCTGGCGATGCTTTTGAACGAGCACTTCCGCGAGGCACTCGCCGGCTGGTCGGTGCGGATCCTCGCCACCGACATTTCCGAGCCGGTGCTCGCCCGGGCCCGGGAGGGGCTCTACAGCGATCTTGAGGTGACCCGCGGCCTGCCGGTGGAACTCCGCGACAAATACTTCGTCCGGCTCCAGGGGAAGTGGAGCCTCGGGCACGAATGCCGGAAATACGTCGAGTTCCGGCGGATGAATCTCCTCGAGGCCTGGCAGGGTGTGCCGCCGTGCGACATCGTCTTCCTGCGGAACATCCTCATCTATTTCGACGTCCCGACCCGGGCCGCGATCTTGGCGAAGATGCGTTCCACCGTCCGCCCCGACGGTGCCCTGTTCCTCGGCGGGGCGGAGACGATGCTCGGCGTCTGCGACACCTACGAACGCATCGAGGGGGTCGGCTGCAGTTACTACCGCCCGCGGACCGCTCCCGCGGCGAAGCGCCCTTGAGGGCCTAGCCCTTCCACTCGACGCCGAGGATCGAGACGTCGTCGAGCGGGCCCTTCGGCTGGCACCACGCCTGCACCGATTCGAGGAGCTTCGTGACATTCGTCTCCACCGGCTGGCCGCGGAGCGATTCGACGAGCGCCGTCATCCGATCGTTCCCCATCTGGTCGAGCTTCTCGTCCATCGCCTCCGGGACGCCGTCAGAGTAGAAGTAGACGCGGTCGCCGGGCTGCAACTGGAGCGTCTCCTCGGTGAACTCGACGTCGGGCACGAAGCCGACGGGGAAGCTCTCCACCTCGAAGAGCTTCAAGGGGCCTTCCTTGGGGACATGAAGCATCGGCGGATGCCCCCCTGACGTGAAGCGGAGCAGGCCGGTGGGGGCGTGGAGCACGCCGTAGATGATCGTGAAGTAGAGGCCAGCCTGGTTGTCGGCCTGGAAGAGATTGTTGAGCTGCGTCACGACCTCGGCCGGCGACACCACCACCGGCGGCCCGCCATCCTTCCCCGGGCGGACGAGGAGCGAGGAGTCGGAGACGCGGTTGGTGAGGAAGGCGCCGACGGTCACCGCCAGGAGCGACGACGGTACGCCGTGGCCGCTGACGTCGACGACGAACAACCCGAGATGCTCGTCGTCGAGCGGGAAGACGTTGAGGAAGTCTCCGGCAAGTTCGTTGCAGGGGACATACTTCCAGGCCACCGTCGCACTGGGGACGTCGATCGCCTTTGCGGGGAGGAGCGACTGCTGCACCTTCGCGGCAGCGTGGAGGTCGCGCGTCATCCGCTTGTTGCTGCGTTCGATCTGCTCGTTGACGGCGGTCAACTCGGAGTTCGCTTTTTGGAGCGAATCCCGCGCCACCGAGAGCGACTGATTGGTGACGATCAGTTCCTTGTTCTTCGTCACCGCGTTCTCGAAGATCGAGACGAGGAGGTTGAGCACCTGCTGCCGGCCCGCCTGAACCTTGAACTTCTGCCCGGCGATCGTCACCTCCATCTCGGTGCCAGGCGCTGGAGACTCCGCCTCCAGCGGCGTGTCGAGGAGTGAGTCCATGCGCCCGAGGAGGTAGTCGGGGTCGTAGGGCTTGGTGACGTAGTTGTCGGCCCCCGACTCCAGACCACGGATGATGTCGACCGGGTCGGAGAGCGAGGAGAGGAGAATCAACGGAATCGTTCGCCACGACGGATCGGTCTTGGCGATCTTGCAGAACTCATACCCGTTCATTTCCGGCATTTCGATGTCGGAAATGATCAGGTCGGGCCGCTTCTCCTTGAGGAGTTCGACCGCCTTGACGCCATTGATCGCCCAGCGGACCGTGTGGCCCGCATCAACGAGTCGCTTCTCCAGCATCTTCGCCTGGATCCGACTGTCCTCGGCCATGAGGACATCGACGCGGTGGCGAGGACGGTAGTTCGGGCTGGAGGCCGGGGTCGGGATTTCGCTCATGGCACCACGGGGAGGAGGCGACCCCGGGGATGCGTCGTGGGGCCGCTGGAGGGGAATCCCTGCTGTTTGGCTGACGGGCCGAAAGGATTTTGGGCCCGAGAATCAGAACTTTGTCATCGCCTCGGCCGGATCCTTATGGATCGAGAACAGCTTGTTGAGGTTCGTGAGCTTGAAGACCTCATAGATCTGCGGATGGATGCTGCACATCTTCAGCTTCCCCTTGAGCGTCCCCATCTTGCGGTGAATCTGTCCGAGGAGGCCGAGGACGGCGCTCGACATGAACTCGACGTTGGAGAAGTCGAGGAGAAGGTTGAGCCCTTGGCGGTCGTTGATCAACCGGAGCAACTCCACGCGAAGTTCATCGAGGGCCGTCTCGTCGAGGATCTTCTTGTCCTTGAACTTGGCGATCTCGGCTTTTTCCTGCTTCGAAACGTCGATTCTGCGAAAGGCGTCACTCATGGACGATGGACCTCGAAAGAAATGAGGGAAATCGGATCAGTAAAACACTATACCCCGGCGGAGGCGGAAGCCGTTTTGGTTCGCCCCCCTCGGTCAGAACTGGGCCAGCGCCTCCTCGACGTCGGCATGGATTGGAAACAGCCGGTCGAGATTGGTCGTCCGGAAGACCTCTGCGATCGAGGGCTTCAGGCCGCAGAGACGGAGTTGACCGCCGGCAGCGTGGATTTTTCGATAGAACCGGCACATCGCGTCGAGCATGGCACTGGAGAGGAACTCGACTCCGCCGAGATCGAGGAGCAGGTTCACGTCCTGGTGACTCCCCACCACCTGTCCGATTTCTGCCCGGAGGTCGTCGAGGAAAGGTTCGTCGAGCAACCGACGTTCGAGAATCCTCACGACGTCAACGGTGCCGTGACGGGTCGATTCGATGTGGCGGAACATGGGGGAGGCTCAGCACGCGGGCGGGAAGAGGGAATCCAGAGTATATGCCGGCTCAATCCACGATTCATGCGGAAACGGCAGGTTTTTCGGACGGTGCTGTTAACGCGGGTGTGGCGGCGAAACCGGGGTGGGGTTGCCGGCCACAGTCCCGGAGAGGGTTTGCCGAGGGGCTTTTTGTGGCCTAAGTTTCTCCGGTCGGGTCTCGATGCCCGCTCCCGGGGGAAAATCTGTCATGGCCCGACTTCCGAGCAGTTTCTGGGGTCCTCCTCCCCAGTGGGCACTGATTCCCCTGGTGGCGGTCGGCGTGGTGCTGGGTGCGGTGGCATTCCGGCTGCCGGAAGAGGGGGATGGGCCGGTGGCCGTCACGGCACTGAAGCCGCTCGAGCCCGAGGCGGACGATCGCGGTGGCGGCAGCGGATCGCCTGCCGCCGAAGTGGCGGCGGGGATGCCGATTGAAGTCCGCTATGGGGTCCCCTCGCCCCGAACGGCCCGGCTCTGGGCGGAGCCGCTGCCAGGCTGACGCGGGTGGAGTCGGATTTTTTCGGGCTATTCTGCAGAGCCCGACAGAGCGGTTTCCTGTCGGCGCAAGTCTTGCACCGCCATGGTCTTTTGGCCTGATCTGAGGGGATCCTGTCGGCCTTTGGCATGGGATCTGCCTGAGGGCGGCCGGGGTGCGGTCGGATGGCGGCCCCTCCAGTGGCCGGATAAGCTCCTCGGAACTGGAACGCCAGCAGACGGCGGCACGGATCCATCAGGCTCCGCGCCGCCGTTGGCGTTCCAACGCAGCGGTCGGGTCAGGCGGCCCGTCAGCCACTCAGGCCCGCTGCTCCCCCAGGAGCCTCCGAACCATGAGCCTCATTCCCGTCCTCCCGTCCTCCCCCATCTGGTCCTTGCGGGCCGCCGCCCACCGCCGTCGTTCGGCCTTCACGCTCGTGGAGCTGCTCGTCGTCATCGCCATCATCGGCACCCTCGTCGGCCTCCTGCTTCCCGCCGTCCAGGCCGCCCGCGAGGCCGCCCGAAGCATGTCGTGCAAAAACCAGCTCAAGCAGCTCGGCATCGCCTGCCAGTCGATCAACGATGCGAAGCGCGGCCTGCCGCCAGTCGCCTCGCCGTCGAGCCGGGATCTGACCACATTCGCCGGCAACGGCTACCGCGGTGCCACCGGTTTCACCGCCTTCACCTGGCTGCTCCCCTACATCGAGCAGGGGAATCTCTTCGATCTCGCCAACCGCACCGTCTACACGCCGGTGCCGGGGGCGCCGGGAGCGGGCACGATCTACGCCGTGTCGATCCCTTCCTTCCT
>CAMCCR010000164.1 GCA_945873085.1 Candidatus Kuenenia stuttgartensis
GTGGTGACGGCTTTGCCCACCTGGTGGAGCACGCGGGCGACGCCGGGCGGTCAGATCGCGGCGCGGGTCTACGCGATCATGATGACGCTGGCCGTGGCCTGCATGGCGAGTGGCACGCTGATGATGATCGCCGACCCGCCGTGGGAGGCTGGGGGAGGAGCCGTCGGCGCCTCCGGCGGCTGGCTGGTCGCGCTGGCGGTGCTCGTCCGAAAGGGGATCGTGCCGTTCCACTCCTGGTATCCGGCGCTGTTCCGCGGCGCGCCGATGTCGACGGCGCTAGCCGCCACGGTTCCCCAGATCGCCTCCTACACCGCCGTGCGACTGTTCTTCGGTCATGCCGACCATGGCGACGGCGTGGCGGCAGAGCTGGTCGTCCTCTCGCAGCTGGCGCTGCTGACGGCCACCTACGGCGCGGCCCTGGCGCTGGTGCAGCGCGATCTGCGCGGGCTGATCGGGACCCTGGCGATGAGCCAGTCGGCGCTCGTCCTGGCCGGGCTGGCCGGCAAATTACCGATGGAGCTCAACGGCGCTTTCTGCACGTGGATCTCGAGCGGGCTTGCGCTGACGGGTCTGGGGCTCGTCGGGTGGGCCCTCGAGAGCCGGGCCGGGCCACTGTCGCTGGAGACCCCGCAGGGGCGGTTTGCCGACGCGCCGCTTCTGGCGGCCTTCTTTCTCCTCTTCGGGCTCTCGAGCATCGGCCTGCCGGGAACACTCTCCTTCGTCGCCGATGATCTCCTCGTGTCGGGGAGTCTCGACGAGCAGCTCCACGCCGGGTTGCTCGTGATCGCGGCGACGGTCCTGTCGGCGATCGCGGTGATGCGCGGCTGGCTGATGGTCTTTGGCGGCCCGACAAACGTCGACGGTCCGCGCCACCACGTTCTCCCCCGTGAACGGATCGCGCTGACGGCCCTGTTCGCCACGATCGTCCTCCTCGGGCTCTGGCCCGCGCCGCTGGTGCGGGAGTTGGATCGCGCCGGGAGCGAGCTCCTCGGCGTGCCGGTCGAGGCGCACGGCCATGGCGCCGAGGCGACCGGGCCTGCGGACCATGCCGACGGCAGCGGTTCGTGACTCACCGGCTCCGCCAACGCGGGGGCCGAGACTCGCCGATCGGTGATCGCGGCATCGATGGCGTTTGGGGTGGGAGCGACCCTCCGAATCAGCTACCGTCCACGGCCTTCGATTCATCGAGAAATTCGGGCCGAGATTTCCTTCAGCAGAGGTGTTTATGTCGTGGAAGCGAGCATGTCGAGCGTCGGTCGGGGTTCGCGTTGTGACTGCGGCCCTGGTCTTCGGGGCGACGATGCCCGTTCAGGCCGAGCCGGTGCCGAACAACACTGCATGGACCGGGGCCTCGGGTTCCGGCGGAATCGGTTCGTGGGGCGTGGCCGGCAACTGGCTGACCGACGTCACCACCCAAGAAGTTCCCACGTCCACGCTCGACGCCATTCTCCCCGGCGGCCCGACGAACCAGACGATCAACCTTGGCTCGGGCGCGCAAGCCAAGTCGCTCTTCCCCCAGGCCGGCGGCTACACGATCCAGAACGGTGATCTGACCTTCGCCGACAATCTCTGGCTCAACGAGACTTCCGGCACGACCTCGCTCCGGCTTTCCAGCAACGGCTCCAACGGCACCGTCTCGGTGAGCGGCCCCCGGGTGACGATCGGCGCCGACGCAGCGAGCGTGCGAAATACTATCTCGCTCCAGACGCTCACGGGCGGCACGGCAAGCCTCACCGCCACCGACAAGATCACGATCGGCTACGACGGTAACTTCAACTCGTTGATGGTCAACTCCAGTGGCACCAGTGCCCCCGTTGCCAACCCCGGCGGCGCCGCGACGATCACCGCGCCGACGATCCAGATGAGTGTCGCAGCGACGGCCGGATCGCGCACCGAATGGTTTGCCACCGATGGCTTTAACTGGCTCGGCACCTACTCTTCCGACGCCGTCGTCAACACCTCGAACCTCGTCGTTGGCGTCGCCGGCGATCAAGGCGTGGCAGAAAACATCGGCGGCACGTGGAACGTCGCCAACACCACCCTCGGTGAGCAGGCCACGTCGGCCTACAACTATCTCGCCGTGGCCGGCAACGGCACCTACACCAATTCCGGCGCCTTCACCGTCGGCTTGAGCGGCAACAACAATAGGGTGTATGTCGGTAACGCAGGCTGGGTGAATGCCCCAAACGGCACACTGACGCTGACAGGCACCTCCGATGTCGTCATCGGGGCCAACGCCGGGGCCCACGACAACAAGATCTACGTCGATGCCGGCAGCACGTTCTCGTCGCCGAACAACATTGTTGTCGGACAGTCTGGCTCCTGGAACTATTTCGAAGTCGCAGGTGGGAGCACGGCGACCTCCGGCGGGGCACGGATCGGCGTCGATGCCGATGCCGGGTTTAACGCCGCCGCGGTGGCCGGGAGCTCTTGGACCTTGAACGGTGCGGTCCGGGTCGGCGACGCCGGCAGCGACAACAGCTTTTACATCATCGGTGGCACGGCCACGCTCACCGAGCCGGGGAAAAACTTCTACGTCGGCTACAACAAGAGCGCGAGCCGGAACATCCTCTGGCTCGACGGCCCAACGGCGAAACTCGAGGTCAAGGCGACCGGAGCTGACGTCGTCATCTCCGGAAACGCCGCCGGGTCGGGGGCGAATGCCACTGGCAATGTCGCCGTCGTTTTCGGGGCCACCATCGATGCCACGAGGGTTTTGGTGGGCGACGGCGGTTCGCTCGTCGGCATCGCCGGCACGATCACCGGTAATGTCCTCGTCGGCAGCGGCGGTGTCATCGCCCCAGGTTTCCTGGATTATTTTGCGATCGGGTCGCTCGCGATCGGTGGCAATCTCGATCTTTCTCAGCAGGGTGGGGGGCACATCGACATCGATCTCGCTGGAAACGAAGCCGACATGATCACCGTCGGCGGGATTCTCGATGCGACCAACGCCACGTTGCATTTCAACTTTGCGACGCCGGTCACGTACGGCACCTACATCATCGCCAGCTACGGCTCGCTCGTCGGCACCTTCGCGACGGTCGAAGGGCTGCCATCGATTTGGACCCTCGACTACAACTACCTCGGCCTCAACCAGATCGTCGTCTGGGCGCCCGTCCCGGAGATCGATCCAAACTCCTTCGGGAGCGCTCTGGCCCTGGCGTTCGGGGCTCTCGGCCTCGTCGAGCGGCGGGCTCGTCGTGTCCGTCGCCGCTCAGACATCGCCTGATCGGGGCAGCTTTGGTGGCCGGCTCACGCCGGGGTTGTGCCGGCGCTGGCATGCCGGGTGAAATGGGGGATGTTGACCAGCGGGTCGATTTCCCATTTCCCCGGGAGCAGGTATGCAAGAGCGTCCGACCAACCAACGCGGCGGCGACGACGACAACGATCTCGGCGCTGACATCGAAGGCCTCGGCGTCTTCTATCTCGGCAAGCGGGTCGATCCCGAGTCCGGCAAGCCTGGCCGCGAGCCGCTCCTCCTCGACGCCCGCCGGCTGACGACCCACGCTGTTTGTGTCGGTATGACCGGCAGCGGCAAGACGGGCTTGCTCATCAGCCTCATCGAAGAGGCGGCCATCGACGACATCCCCGCGATCGTCATCGACCCCAAGGGGGATCTCGCCAACATCCTGCTGACGTTTCCGGAGTTGCGGCCGTCCGACTTCCGGCCATGGCTCGAGGAAGATGCCGCGAAGCGCGACGGCGTCACGCTCGAGGAGCTCGCTGAGAAGACGGCGAAGAAGTGGTCCAACGGCCTGGCCGCGAGCGGGCAGTCGGGGGAGCGGATCGCCCGGCTCCGCGAGAGCGTCGACATGGCGGTCTACACGCCGGGGAGCTCGGCCGGCCGGCCGCTTGCGATGCTCGGCAGCCTCGAGGCCCCGGAGAAGGCAATCCTCGATGATCCGGAAGCCCGGCGCGAGCGGATCGAATCGCTCGTCTCCGGGATCCTCGCCATGGCCGGCATTGACGCCGAGCCGGGGCGGAGCCGCGAGCATCTCCTCGTGTCGGCGATCGTCGATGCCCTTTGGAAGAGCGGCCAAGAGGTCGACTTCGGCACCCTCGTCCGCGCCATTCCCGCCCCGCCGATCGAAAGGGTTGGCTTCCTCGAGCTGGAAAACTTCTTCCCGGCTGCCGACCGCTTCCAACTCGCCGGCAAGCTCAACACCGTCGCCGCCGCACCGGGCTTCGACGCCTGGCTCCACGGCGAGCCGCTCGACGTCGGCCGGCTCCTCTGGACCCCGGCCGGCAAGCCACGCGTGAGCGTGATCTCGATCGCGCACTTGAACGA
The DNA here is from genome assembly GCA_945873085.1 of Candidatus Kuenenia stuttgartensis. Lineage (GTDB taxonomy): Bacteria > Planctomycetota > Planctomycetia > Pirellulales > UBA1268 > QWOP01. Next base: position 4,289 of record CAMCCR010000164.1, read on the forward strand.
CGCCCAACGCATGGCCTTCGTCACGCTCCTGGCCGGTCAGGCGGTGTCGTGGATGCGCTCCCAGGCGGGCACATCGAGCCTCAAGGCGCTGTTCTTCATGGATGAGGTGTTCGGCTATCTCCCGCCGACGGCCAATCCCCCCAGCAAGACGCCGCTGCTGACGCTCCTCAAGCAGGCTCGGGCCTTCGGCTTGGGGATCGTGCTCGCCACGCAAAATCCGGTCGACCTCGACTACAAGGCTCTCTCCAACGCCGGCACCTGGTTCCTCGGCCGGCTGCAGACGGCGCGCGACAAGGCCCGCGTGCTCGATGGACTCGAAGGGGCGGCCAGTTCCTCGGGTGCCGGCTTTGACCGGGCCCGGGTCGACCGGTTGCTCGCGGGCCTCGAGCAGCGGATGTTCCTGCTCCATTCGGTTCACGACGACGACGAGACCGTCTTCCAGACGCGGTGGACGATGTCCTATCTGCGCGGGCCGCTGCTGCGCGAGGAGATCAAACGCCTCCAGGGGGCCGGGCCTGCGCCTGAGGCGGTGACGCCGCGTCGCAACCCGTTCGCGACTGGGGCCGGTGGTGCCGGGGGAGCTGGCCCGCGGCCGCTCCTTCCCCCCGGTGTCCGCGAGGTGTTCCTCGCTTCCGACGGGCCGGTTCCGGTCGGCGGGCTCCTCTACAAGCCGGCAATCCTCGGCCGGGCCCGCGTCCGGTTCACCCACACGAAAGCCCGGATCGATTGTGATCGGGAGGTGTTCTGTCTGGCACCGGCCGGCGATCAACTCGGGGAATCGGCCTGGGAGGGGGGGCGGCAATTCGCCGAAGTGCCGGAGGTGGAGTCTGGGCCTCAGGGAGGGGGCTTTGCGAGCCTGCCTGCGGCGCTCTCCGCGGCGAAGTCCTACGCGAGCCTCGGCACCGCGCTCAAGAACCATCTCGCCCGGACGGCGAAGCTGACCGTCTTCACCGCGGCAGCGATCGACGCGGTGTCGCGCCCCGACGAGACCGAAGGGGAGTTTCGCGTCCGGATCGCTCAGCAGGTGCGCGAGTGGCGCGACAAGGAGATCGACCGAATCAGCGACAAGAGTGCCGCCAAGCTCGCGTCGCTCAATGACCGGATCGGGCGGGCCCGGCAGAAGGTGGAGAAGGAGAAGGCGGAGGCGAAGAACAAGTCGATGCAGACCTACGTCTCGATCGGCACCGCCGTCCTCTCGGCGATCCTGGGGCGGAAAGTGGCCAGCTCCACGACCGTGGGACGGGCGGCGACCTCGATGCGGTCGGCGAGCCGAGCAACGCGCCACCAAGCCGACGTCGTCCATGCCGAGGAGGCGCTTTCAGACCTCGAGGAAAAACTCGCCTCGCTCGAGGGTGAGGTGAGTGAGGAACTCGAGAAGGTGCGCCTGGAGGCGAATCCCGACCGGCTCGTTCTCGAGTCGATCGAGATCGCCCCGAAGAAGACGGAGATCTCGGTGGACGACGTCGTCTTGGCGTGGGTGCCGGCGGTTGAGTCTTTTCCGGTGGCGCGGGGCGAGGGTGCTTCCACGCGGCGGCCGTGGGGAGGTGACGCTTGACCGCTCCCGGACCGGGCCGCGAGGTCGTTCTCGTCGACTGCCCGGACGAGGTGGGGCTGATCCACCGGATCACCGGCGTCCTCCAGGCGCTGCGCCTCAACATCGACACGAACCACGAATACGTCGACGCCGCTCAAGGCTGGTTTTTCTTCCGCGCCGAGGTGACTCCCGCCGCGGGCCCCGTGGCGGCGGCCGATCTCGAGCGATTCCTCATCGCCGCGCTCCCTGCCGGGGCGACCGTCCGCGTGACCCGCGATGCCGTGCGGCGGATCGTCGTCTGTGCGACGCGCGAGCCCCACTGCCTCGGCGAGCTCTTGCTGCTCGCTTCCTGCGGCGATCTCCCGGTGCAGATCGAGGCGGTGGTGGCCAATCACGATTGCCTGCGGGGCTTGGTCGAGCGATTCGACGTCCCCTTCCATCACGTGCCCCACGAGGGAATCTCGCGGGAGGATCACGAGACGGCGCTGTTCGGGGAGATCCGCAGGTATGCGCCGGAGTATGTCGTCCTCGCCCGCTACATGCGGGTGCTCTCCGCGGGGGCGATCGGCCAGTACGCAGACCGGATCGTCAACATCCACCATTCATTCCTGCCGGCGTTCGCCGGGGCCAGCCCCTACAAACAGGCCCACGAGCGCGGCGTGAAGCTCATCGGGGCGACGGCGCACTTCGTCACTGCCGAGCTCGACGCCGGGCCGATCATCGCTCAGGACGTGATCCCGGTGAGCCATGCCGACACGCCGCAGCGGATGGCACAGGCAGGCCGCGATGTCGAGAAGCTCGTGCTCGCCCGGGCGGTGCGGCTGGTGGCCGAGGAACGCGTCTTCCTTCATGGCCGGCGGACGGTGGTGTTCGGCTGAACGCGACCTGGCGTCAGTCGTCGAGGCCGAGATCCTCGTTGTAGCCCTGCTGGACGACGGCGTTCTCGGCGCGCTCGATCGCAGCCGGGGGGAGCATCGTGCGGAGGGCCGAGAGTTGCTGGAACAGCTCACGGTGCTCGGAAAGGAGATGACCGAGGATCACCGGGTCGGGCCTGTCGATTGATGGCATGGCAGCAGCCTCCGTCGCAGGAAATGTTTTCAGAATTCCATCGTAGGTGCGGTGTAGGCTGAAGATCCGGGAAGGCTCCC
>CAMCCR010000165.1 GCA_945873085.1 Candidatus Kuenenia stuttgartensis
CGCGATGCTCGAGGAGAAGACGAAGGGAAACATCGACCGGGACGACCGCCGGCTTCTCGACGAGGCCCAGCACCAACTCCGCGTCCTCGTTCTCCAGGCGACCGGCTCCGATCCCGGCAAGGCGGGGCGGGCATGAGCCTCCGCACCGCGGTCCTCGTCGCGTCGATCCTGCTCTCAACGCTCCAGTTCACAACGCTCCAGTTCTCAGCGCGGCTGGCGATGGCCGAGCCCGTGGCGTCGGCTAAGGTGGTTCTCGCTCGGCACGACGACCGGGTGGCGGTAACGGTCGATGGTGAGGAGTTCACGAGCTACCGCTTCACCGGGCATGACAAGCCGATCCTCTCTCCGCTCCGCGCTCCGGGGGGCGTTCCCCTGACGCGATCGTGGCCGATCGAGAAGGGAGTGGCGGGGGAGCCCGAGGATCATCCCCACCACGAATCGCTCTGGTTCACGCACGGCAGCGTCAACGGCCTCGACTTCTGGGCGCCGCGGGCCCATGGGGCCGGCTCCGACGGGCCGGTTCCGCACGTCGAGCATGTCTCGATCGACCGCTACGAGAGCGGGGAGACGGCGATCCTCGAGACGACGAGTCGGTGGGTCGATGCTGGCAGCAAGCCGGTGCTCACCGAGCATCGGACGATGGTCTTCGCCGCCGATCCGGCCGCGCGGTCGATCGACGTCACGCTCAAACTCGTCGCCGATGCCGGGCCGGTGACCTTTGGCGACACGAAGGAGGGGAGCTTCGCCCTCCGTGTCCGCCCGCAACTCCAGCCGAAGGATTCCAACGGCTCGCAGGGCGCCAGTGGCAAGCTCGTCAATTCCGAGGGCCTCGTCGACGCTGCGGCGTGGGGAAAGCGGGCCCGGTGGGTCGACTACTCCGGCACCGTCGACGGCAAGGCCTACGGGATCGCGATGCTCGATCATCCGTTGAATCTCCGCCATCCGACCTGGTGGCATGCCCGTGAATACGGCCTTTCGGGGGCCAATCCTTTCGGGATCCACGACTTCGCCGGCGCGCCGGAGGGAGCCGGCAACTTCACCATTCCCGAGGGCGAAACGCTCGTCCTCCGCTACCTTGTCGTGTTCCATGCAGGGGATGCCGAGGAGGCGGGGATCGACCGCCGCTGGACGATGTGGACGGAGGAGAAGAGCCGATGACTGCCAAGTTGCTTGACGGCAAGGCCCTCGCCGGGCGGATCGAGGACTCGCTCCGCGACGAGGTGGCGACGTTTTCGCGGATGGCGGGGCGCGCGCCGCGGCTGGTCGTGGTGCTCGTCGGCGAGATGGCGGCGAGCGCCTCCTATGTGAAGAGCAAGGCGAGCGCGGCGGTGCGGGTGGGGATCGAGGCGGACGTGGTGCGCGTGCCCGCAACGGCCGACACCGAGGCCCTCGTAGAGCTTGTCGGGGCCCTCGCCCGCGACGAGCAGGGGCCGGCCGACGGCATCCTCGTGCAACTGCCCCTGCCGGGGCATGTCGACACGCAGCGGGTGCTCGATGCGGTGCCTGCCGACCGCGACGTCGACGGATTCCATCCGGAGAATGCCGGGCTCCTCTCGCAGGGGCGCCCCCGGTTCGTGCCCTGCACGGCAGCGGGCGTACAGCGGATGCTCATCGACGCCGGCGTCGAAACGGCAGGCAAGCACGCCGTCATCATCGGCCGCAGCGACATCGTAGGGAAACCGCTGGCGCTGCTCCTGGCGTCGCGGGGCACTGGCGGCGACGCCACCGTGACAATTTGCCACAGCCGCTCGGAGAACCTCGCTGCGATCTGCCGGCAGGCTGACATCCTCGTTGCGGCCGTCGGGAAGCCGGGGCTCGTCACGGCCGACATGGTGAAGCCGGGAGCGGCCGTGATCGACGTCGGGATCAATCGGATCGCCGATGCTGCGGCGAAGGGGGGGAGTAGGCTGGTTGGGGATGTTGACTTCGCCCCGGTGGCCGAGGTGGCAGGGGCCATCTCGCCCGTTCCCGGAGGCGTCGGGCCGCTGACGGTGGCGATGCTTCTGGCCAACACGCTGTTGGCGGCTGAGCTCCGGATCGGGCAGGGACCGCGGTAAAAATCCCCCGGTCAACCTCCCTTGAACCGATGGGCGGTGGTAACTACCTTCCCGCCCCGCAGAGCGTCGCTCGATTCGCCGGCTTGCCTGGCTTGCCGCGTTTCCGCCGCCTGCCCCGGAGGATCCTGCCGAATAGCGGTAACCCCTCCACCCCGTTTCTTCCGATCCACAAGAGGCCGCTGGAGGACGTCGTGTCCAACCCAGGCAATGAAACCTTCGCCCCCATGGGGCGTCGGCATGACGGTGATTCAGTGGCAGCGCCAGGTCAACTCCCGGCGCCCCCAGGGCCATCGTCGCGGGGATCAGGAAGCAAACCGTCCATGGACTATTTCCTCCGTGCCCTTCGGGACGCCGCCAAGAGTTGGCCGCTCCTGCTGGCGTCGTTCCTCTGCTCGGCTGGCGTTGCCAGCCTGTGGGGCGCGAACATCGCCGCCCTCTTCCCGATCATCGAAGTCACGCTCAACGGCGACTCGCTGCAATCGTGGAACGGCCGGCGGATCGAAGACGCCCGGAAGCGGATCGAGATCAACAAGACCCAAGAGAAGGTGATCAACGAGCAGTTTGCCGCCAATATCCTCTCCCCGGAGGAGGCCGCGAAGGCGCGGTCAACCCTCGACACCGTGCTCATGAGCAAGCGGGCCGACGAGGCACTTCTCTATTCCTCCGAGAAACTCGATCCCTGGCTCCACCGCTTCCTTCCCGCCGACCCGTTCACGACGGTGCTGTGGGTGGTGGCGTTCGTGGTCGCCAGTACGTTCCTCAAGCATGCCTTTCTGCTCGTCAGCACGCTCCTCGTGGCGTGGGTGGCGACGAACATCACCCGTGACATCCGCCTGAAGGTGTTCGACAAGGCGCTCGCCGTCGACCGGGCTCAATTCATGCGGCACGGGTCGGCCGGCTTCATGGCCCAGGTCACCGGCACCTCCGAGATGCTCGCCAGCGGAATCACGAGCGTCTTTGGCGGCGCGGTCACCGAACCACTGAAGATCTTCGCCTGTTTGGCGGGGGCGTTCTGCATTTCCTGGCAACTGACGCTCGCCTGCCTCACGCTCGCCCCGGCCGTCGGCTTCATGATGGTGTGGCTCAACCGGCGGATCAGGGCGATTTCGAGGAACATCCTCACGAAGTCGCTCGGCTTCCACCATGTGCTCCTCGAGGCGTTCAATAATGTCCTCACCGTCCAGGCCTATACGATGGAGGAGTTCGAACGGCAGCGCTTCCGCACCTGCACGAAGGACATGCTCAAAACGGGCATGAAGCACACCTTCTACTACGCTCTGGCCAATCCGATCACGGAAGTCCTCGGCATCGGCATGGTGGCGACGTCGATCGCCGTCGGGGCCTGGCTCGTCATCAACCAGCAGACGGAGATCTTCGGGATCACGATGTGCGAGCGGCCGATGACGGTGCCGGGCATCATGGTGTTCTTCGGGATGCTCATCGGTGCCAGCGACCCGGTCCGCAAGCTCTCCGGCGTGTTCACAGGGGTGAACGTCGGCATCGTCGGTGCCCAGGCGCTCTACCCGCTCCTCGACACCCCATCGACGCTCCACGAATCCTCCACGCCGCGCTCGCTCCCCCGTCCGCACCGCGAGATCCGCCTCGAGCGTGTCTCCTTCAGCTACGACGGCATCGACACCGTCCTCGACGACGTCAGTGTCTCGATCAACTTCGGCGAGCGGGTGGCGATCGTCGGCCCCAACGGCGGCGGCAAGAGCACGCTGGTCAACCTCATCTGCCGGTTTTACGACCCGTCGAAGGGGCATGTCTTCATCGACGGCGTGCCGCTCACGGATGTGTCGCTCAAGGACCTCCGCAGCCGGATCGCCCTGGTGACGCAGCAGACGGAACTGTTCAACGAGTCGATCCTTTACAACATCCGCTACGGCCGTTGGGATGCCACCGAAGAGGAGATCTTCGAGGCGGCGAAGAAGGCCCACGCCCACGAGTTCATCAGCGATTTCCCCGCAGGCTACGCCACGATGGTGGGCCCCAACGGCTTCCGCCTCTCCGGTGGCCAGCGGCAGCGCATCGCCCTGGCGCGGGCCTTCCTCCGCAACGCCGAGATCCTCGTCCTCGACGAGGCCACCAGCCAGATCGACGTCGAGAGCGAACGGCTCATCCACGAGGCCCTCGCTCGCTACGTCGAGAACCGGACGGTGATCATGATCACCCACCGGGCAAGCACGCTCGAACTGGCCGATTCGATCCTCCAGGTGGAGCACGGCAAGGTGACGAAGCGCCCGGCGAAGCAGGCCCTCGCAGCGGCGTGACGTTCTGCCGGCGAGGGCGTTCAGCGGATGGCGCTCCCGGTGGGCCGGCCTGTGGGTGATCCTTCGGCGGGGCCGGCAAAAGTCTCGTCGTTCCTCGGAGGACCTCGTCACTCCTCGAGCGTTCGCCGATCCCCGCCTCGCCTACGCAGTGGCAAGAAGCTCGCACTGCGACGCTCGTCAGCGAGGGGTCGCCCGTGCTCCGAGAGCCGGCCTCGCCGGTGAGCGCAGCCCGGAGGGCGAAAGCGACAGCGGCGCGGAGAGAGCGGAGGGCATGGATGCCCGTAGCGAACGTCCGGCGACGGGGCACGGGCGTCCCCGAAGCCACGTTTGGCTCTGAGCTCCAGCCGACCCCGAAGCCGCGTTCGGCTCTGAGCTGTAGCATCCGACCCCGAAGCCACGCGTGGGCCCTACGCCTTAGCCGCCGCCAGGCGGGCCTTCCAGCGTGGCGCGTCCTTCGGCTCGAAGCGGGTGATCTCGAAGGTGTCGCGGACGACCTCGCGCACGCTCCGCAGATCGACGCTCCCGTCGCGGGAGAGAAGCTGCACCAGGAGATTGCCGATTGCCGTCGCTTCCACCGGGCCGGCGAGGACGGGGCGGTCGGTGGCATCGGCGATCATCTGGCAGAGCATCCGGTTCTTGACGCCGCCGCCGACGACATGCACGCGTCCGATCCGCCGGCCGATCAAGCCGTCGAGCTCGTCGAGCGTGCGGGCGATCGCCGCCGCCACGCTCTCGAGCGCCGTCCGCACCACCGCCGCGGTCGACTCGGGCACCGGTTGGCCTGTCGCCCGCGCCAGCGCCCGAATCGCCTCCGGCATGTCGGCCGGGGCGACGAGCGAGGGATCATTGGGATCGACGATGGTCAGCAGCGGCGGCGCTTCGGCGGCCAGTTGCGTGAGCTGATCCCACGACCATTCCTTTCCCGCCCGCTGCCAGGCGGCCCGGCACTGCTGCACGAGCCACAATCCGCAGACATTCTTCAGCAGCCGCGTCGTGCCGCCGATCCCCCCTTCATTGGTGAAGTTCTTCGCTCGGCAGGCCTCGGTGACCAGCGGCCGGTCGAGCTCGGCGCCCACCAGCGCCCAGGTGCCGAGGCTCACATAGCACCAATCGGGGCGGGCGCTGGGGGGCTCCTGGGCCGGCACGGCGGCGACGGCGCTGGCGGTGTCGTGCGTGCCGGGCACGATCACGCGCACGCCCGAGAGGCCCGTCTCGGCGGCCACTTCCGGACGGAGGGGCCCGAGGTCGGTCCCCGGCTCGACGATGGCGCCGAAGATCTGCTGCGGGAGCCCGAAGCGATCGAGCATCGGGAAGGCCCAGTCCCCCTTCTGCGGATCGAAGCATTGCGAGGTGGAGGCGTTGGTGCGTTCGTTGGAGGGGATTCCGGAGAGGAGCCAGTGAACGATGTCGGGGATCATGAGGAGCCTCTCGGCGGCGCCGAGCACGCTCGACCCCGACTTCTGCATCGCCAGGAGTTGGAACAGCGAGTTGATCTCCATGAACTGCAGGCCGGTGGCGGCAAACATGTCGGCCCGCGACACCGTCTGCTCGGCGGCGGCGAGCATCCCCCGGGTGCGGGAGTCGCGGTAGCAGACGGGATTGGCCAGGAGCGTGCCGTCGGCGGCGAGGAAGGAGAAGTCGACCCCCCAGGTATCGACGCCGACGCTCGACACGCTGCTGCCGTGCCGGGCCGCCGCCATCCGCAGGCCGGTGGTCACCTCCTGCCAGAGGCGGACGAGATCCCAGACAAGCTGGCCGCCGAAGGCTACCGGGGCATTCTCGAAGCGATGGATCTCCTCGAGCTCCAGAAGCCTGCCGTCGAACGTGCCAGACACGACCCGGCCCCCCGAGGCACCGAGATCGACCGCCAGAGCCACGCTGCGTGCCATCGGATTGAGATGCTCCTGAATCGGAAGGGGCCGGTTTCGTCGCCCCGGTGTGACGGAGCGGGACATTCTCGACCTTTCCGGAGGCGGTGGCGAGTCCTGCGCCCCGTCCCGCGGCGGCAGGCCACGAGGGCCCTGGTAAGACCGGTCGAGTTTGCCCTCCCCGGGGACAGCGGGGGGGGCCTGGCACGTGCCGAGTCGATAATCCGGAGCAGACATCAACCGGCATTCATGAGATATTTAAGCAACGATGGTAGGATTGCCTGCCAAGGCAAGTTTTTCGGCCTCCAGCGAGTTTTTTTACCGTGAGCGGCCAGTTCTCCCCGCCGACGATCTCTCCAGAGTCCCTGGCGGCCGCCAGTCGGGCGCTGGAAGGGGCGGAGCCCCCGGAGATCATCCGCTGGGGGGTGGAGACATTCGGCGCTCGGCTGACGATGGCGACGGCCTTCGGCCCGGAGGGCTGCGCGATCATCCACTGGCTCGCGGCGATCGCCCCGACGACGTTCGTCTTCAATCTCGAGACGGGCTACCAATTCCCCGAAACGCTCGAACTCCGCGACCGGATCGCCCGGCGCTACGGGATCGAAGTCTCGCTCGAGCAGCCCGAGACCACCGTCGAGGAGTATGAGAAGCTCCATGGTGGCCCGCTCCATGGCCGCGAT
>CAMCCR010000166.1 GCA_945873085.1 Candidatus Kuenenia stuttgartensis
GCCCGCGAGAGCCAGGGGATGATGCAGGCGAAGATCAACATGCTCGCCGACAAGCTCGCCCGCGCCGTGATCGTCGAGCGGCCGAAGGAGGCCAATGGCGAGGTGGTGTTCGGGGCCACCGTCGTCGTCAAGGATCTCAAGTTCGGCGATGAGGAGATCTATGTCCTCGTCGGCGCCGGCGAGGAAGACTTCGACGCCGGGCGAATCAATGTTGCGAGCCCCTTGGCCCAAGGCCTGCTCGGCCGGAAGGTCGGGGAGACGGTTGCCATCGCCGTGCCCGCCGGAACGATGCGGATGGAGATTCTCGAGGTCCGCTTCGAAGACACCTGATCAGCCGGCCTCGCCTTTCGTGTCGTCCATGCCCTCCCAGAGGGTGCTGCCGATGCGGACGATCGTCGCCCCCTCGAGAATCGCGTCGACGAAGTCGCCGCTCATTCCCATCGACAGTTCGACAAGCCCGGGATGATCGGCCGCGTGCCGGTCGCGAAGCCCCCGGAGGAGGGCGAACTGGCGGCGGGCCGTGCCGTCATCCCCTGTCGGGCCCCCTGGTGTTGGCGCCGATGCCATCCCCATCAGCCCGCGGATCTCCACGGGCCCACCGGCTGCCGCGTCGAGAAGCGCCGCCACCTCCTCGGCGGCGATCCCGCTCCGGCCGGGATCGCCGTCGAGATTGACCTCGACGAGCGCCTCCACTCGACGCTGCTGCGCGAGCGACTCGGCCGCGATCTCGTCGAGGAGGCGGCGGCTGTCGAGTGAATGGATGAGCGACACAAGCGGCAGCGTCCGCCGCACCTTGTTGCGCTGCAGGCGGCCGATGAGATGCCAGCGGGCGGCCGACCAGGGGGTGCCTGCGGCCATAAAGGCCGTCGCCCGGTCCCACAGGTTCTGCGGGCGGCTCTCTCCCAAGTCAGCGCACCCGGCCTCGAGAAGCATGGCGGCCCAGGCCGGCGGGACATACTTCGTCACCCCGACGATCCGCACCGTCTCCGCCGCGCGGGACGCCTGTCGGCAGGCTTCCGCCACGGCATCCCGGACGCGGGCCAGGTTGCCACGGCAGCGGTCGCGGAGCTGCGGATCGGGCGTGGCTGGATCGAATGGGGGGAAGGCCTGAGTGTTCATCGGAGGCGCCCGCGGGGCGTCATTCGATCTCCAGCGTTCGCGACACTTCGCCGCTGCGGCGCAGCCGCCCGACGAGAAACTCGCAGGCCACATTGCAGCCGAGGAGGGTGCGGTTGCGGGGGGTGTCGAGGGCCCGATAGAGGAGCCACTGCTCGAGCCCGACCTGGACCCGGAAGCCGACCGCTTCGTGAGCTTTGAGGTTTTGCCGCTGATCGGCCACCGACAGCGGCCGCCAGGTGAGGGGGAGCTCGGACCTGTCGGGATCGAGATCGAACCACACCGGAAAAGAGTACCGCCCCCCCTGCCCTTCGCCGCGGAGCCGCAGCACATCCCCATCCTCGTCGAGCGTACCGGCCGCAGTGGCCGTCCGCCATTCGGGCAGCGCCAGCGGAAGCACGCGCCACGCCTGCCGGTCGCCGACCTTGAGGCGAAGCTCACGGGTCTCTGCCTCGCGGCTGGCCGCGGCCTCGGCAAGGGGGAGATGGCTGCGGTAGGCGATCCGGTCGGGCCGCCCCGAGGCAGGAAGACAGGCCCCGGCGTCGGTGATCGAATCGGTGAGGATCAGGACCCGGTCGCGCGGCAGGAGAACGATCTGCCGCTCCGCTTGGAGGCCTCCGGGGAGCGGGGCGACGATTTCGAGGAACGACGCTTTGGCGTCCGACTCGAAGCAGCAGACCGTCCACGGACCGGTGGGAAGCAGCGGCACGCCGTCGGCCTCCACCGACCAGCCCCATTCGCCGGCGACGACGAGCCGGTCGCCAACGGCAATCTCGAGCTGGTGACGCGGGGCGCTGAAGTCGAGAAGGAGCCGGACGGCTCCCCGTCCCCAGTCGGTGCGGAGCACTGCCACCGAGTCTCCCTCGGAGGCGCTGTCGCGCGGCACTGTCTTCCCCGCTGGGGCGGAATGGCTGTGCCCCTTCACGGCCGCGGCCGTGCGACAAAGCGGCGGGCTGTCGGCCGCGGCGAGGATCTTCAGGAGCGGGGAGGCGTCGAGGGCTTCAGGGCCACCGCGGCCTGGCAGGCGGCCGCGGTCGCCAAGGAGGCGAAGCGCTGCGATGCAGCTCCCTTTCCAGCGGGCATCGGTGGCGCTCTCCCAGGGGAGGCCGAAGCCACTCGACTCCGCCGCTGCCCGGGCGCGGGTCCAGGCCAAGACGCGGGCGAGAAAAGCCACTGCCGGCCCCGCTTTCGGCGTGCCGTCGGCCGCCGTCATCGCGGCGAGGTCAGCGGCGAGCACCGCCCCGATGTCCTCAATCGGCAATCCCACCGGGAGGCAGAAGAGCCCAAGGAGCGTGACGATGAATGGCGCCGCGGCAACTTCGCCGCTCCGCAGCGCGGCGGCAGCAGCTTCTCCTTCAGCGGCGAGCCGTTCGACAAGCTCCGCCGAGCCCGAGCGGTTCGTGCGCAACAGCCAAGCGAGGCTCCAGGTCGCCCCTTCGTCGAGCGCCCACCGTCCGGCGGCGTCGGGGCCCAGCGCGGCCTCATCGAGGCAGCGGGCCACGGCGGCCGCCACCGCGTCGGTCCCCTTGCCGCCACGGCGGCCGGCGGCCACTTCCTTGGCGAGATCCTCGAGGAGCGAGACTTCCGGGGAGTGGTGTGGATGGAGCGCCGCGGCAATCCGCGTCACATGGCCCGCCACGTCGCGGCGGCCGACGCGCCGGACGCCATGTCGGGCGTCCTGCTCCTGATCGGCATCGGTCGGCGTGTGGATCGTCACGGCCTCCGTTGAACCATGGCCGACAGCGTCCGTCACCGGCCCGCGCTCGCTCCCCTCCGCCCGGGCCCGTTTCCGCTTCGTCTTCCCACCGCTTGCCATGGCATTCCCCGAGCGTCGAGTGTGTCGCTGATCCGTTCCCGCCATCCCCACCCCGGCAGCGCGTCGCGACCGGAGCCAAAGGAGCGGCCCGCCGACGTCGTACCGCCGGGCAAGGCGCGGTATCGTAGCGGAGCGACCACCCTGCATTCCACGGGCACTCCTCCGATGACTCACCCCGGCGATTCTGCGGCGTTGATCCGTCCCACCACCGGGAGCCCAACCACCGGGAGCCACGGTCGGCCGCCGCGGCCCCAGCTGACCCGTCTGGCTTTGGCCGGCTTGACGGCGGCACTGCTTACTGCCGCGAGCGCCGCCGAGCCCGACGACCCCGCCGAGCCCGACGCGGCGGCGACGGCCATCGACTCCACCGCAGACCGTCACCCCGACCTGCGCCGCCTGTCGCCGACGGAGGAGGTGTGGATCGACCGGGAGCGGGAGGAAGTGGTGGTGGGCGGGAGGGTGGCGCTCGACGACGGGCTGCTCGAGTTCTTCGCCTGCCCGACGGGGACGAAGGAGCATGAATCGGTCGTCGCCGTGGCCGCCAGCGCCCGGCTCGTCCATGCGGCACTGTTGGCGGTCGGGCTCGAGCCGGGGAAGCCGGTGTCGTTCGATCCGGAGTACCGGCCAGCGACGGGGCCGAGGATCCGGGTGACGATGCGTTGGACGGACGCCGACGGCGCCGTCCAGGAAGCCGATGCCCGAAGCTGGATCCGCAACACCCGGACGGGCAAGGCCCTCGAGACCGACTGGGTGTTTGCCGGCAGTGCGTTCTGGACAGACCCGGCCGACGGCCGCGAGTACTACCAAGCCGATGGCGGCGATCTCGTCTGCGTCTCCAACTTTCCCACCGCCACCCTCGACCTCCCCATCGAAAGCTCCCAGTCGAACGAGGCCCTCCTCTTCGAGGTCTTCAAGGAGCGCGTGCCGAAGCGGGAAACTCCGGTGGAGATGATCCTCTCGGCAGCCGAGTGAGCCGCCGAGAGCGACGTCAGCCGACCCGACAGTGCTCGAGGATCCGCGCCGCGTCGGAGACATACCCGACATAGAACGGCCCGAACTCGGCGTAGCGGGCGCTCGCCTCGTCGAAGCGCATCGTGTAGACAATTTCTTTCAGGAAGTCAGGATGGCGCGCCCACAGCGTCACTCCCCACTCCCAGTCATCGAGGCCGACGCTGACGGTGATCAGCTGCGTGACGCGGCCGCCGAACGACATCCCCGACCGTCCATGCTCGGCCATCAGCCGGCTCCGCTCCGAAAACGGCAGCGTGAACCAGTTCTCCCCCACCTTCCGCTTCTTGTTCATCGGATAAAAGCAGGCGTTGGGCCACGGGGGAAGCTCCGGCTCGATGCGACTCTTCCGCATCGCCCCTTCGCGGGCAGCGTAGCCCTGAACCTTCGCCCGGTAGGTGGGGCTGTCGGCTGTCTCCCCCTCCTCGAGGAGCCGCTGCCCGAACTGCTCAGGCGTCGGGACATACTCACTGACCTCAGTGAGCGACACGAACGAATAGCCAGGCACGAGGGCGGGCCCGAGCGGACCGGCCAGAAGCCGCTGATGGAGCCCGTCAATCACGAGCGGATCGGGATCGATCGCCATGACGGCGAAGTCGGCCTTGTGCCCCGGCACGATCCACGTCTGCAGCCGGATCGGTGCCCCGGGCGCCACCGGATCGAGCGTGGCGACAAACGCTCGACGGCCCGCTTCGATCGTCGCCGCCGGCATCGTCGCCAGCTTGGCCCGGTCAAAGGTGTAAAAGAAATGGCTGCAGTGCCAGCCCTTCTCCGGCTGAAACGACATCGTCGAGCCGGCGGCAGCGTGGGCCGGTGCCCCGTAGCCTCCCCCTTCGGGCCGCCCTCCACCACCGGCCGATGGGGGAGATTGATGCTGCGGGGAAGAATGGGCAGACGATTGCGGGGCGGGATCGGGGCGCGACATCGCGGGCGTGACTCCAGGCTGTGGGAACTCTGGGAAGAGTCTACCTGCCGTGGAAAAAAACCAACCACGCCCCGCCCCCGCCCAGCCGGCTTCGGAGCGGAGCGTGTAAGATGCCCACAGCCGGGGCAGTCCGTCACCGGCCCTCGAAGGGGGATCATCCGATGGGACAGGCAATTGTCGATCCGCAGGAACTCCGCCGGTTCGCGGCCCGGCTCCGCCACTTCAGCGGCGAAGTGATGGCTCAAATGCAGACCGTCCAGCGTCAGCTCTCGGCGCTCGGTGCCACGTGGCGCGACGGCGAGCATCAGAAGTTCAGCGAGGAGTTCGAGCAGCAACTCAACCAATTCGGCCGGTTCGTCGAATCGACCGGCGAATATGTCCCGTACCTCATCCGCAAGGCGGAACGGATCGAGGAATACCAGCAGCAGCGGTGAGCCGTCACCGTCGGGGGGAGCAGCATGTCCGGTCAGGCCGATGTCAAATCGATCGACACCCTCGCCTTCGTGAAGGCCGCCTTGGCGTCGTTCGCGCACGAGGCTGGTCAGGCCCTCGGCGAGGTCGAGCTCGAGGGGCGGCGGGGGGTCGAATACGTCACGATGGAGCGGGCCGCCCATTGGAAGACGGAAGTCCGCAAGGCGGGGGACGCGGTCAACAAGGCGATCAAGGATCTCGAGCATTGTCGGGCCTTCAAGAAGGTCGGCGATAACACCCCCTCCTGCGTCGATGAGAAGAAGAATCTCGACAAGGCGCGGAAGCGGCTGGAGTATGCCGAGCAGAAGGAGGCCGCCGTCCGCCGTTGGAAGCCGGTCGTCGAGCAGCAGTTTCGGGAGACGTGCGTCCGGCTCGTCCACTTCCGCGAAGTGATCGACGTCAACTGCCCGAAGGCGATGGCGGTCCTCGAGCGGATGCTCAAGGCCCTCGATGCTTACCGCCAGACGCAGGGGCCGGCCACAGGAGGCTCTGGCGGCGGCAGCGGCACGGCGGCCTCGATGGCCCGCCCTGCCGACGAGGCTCCCGCTGGCGCTCCGGCTCCCGCAGTCGATCAGGGCCCACGTGCCGCCGAGCCGACCGCCGATTCGACATCGCCAGCCACATTAGGGGAAGCACAGGGATGAAATCGTTCGATCTCTCCGGGGGGGCCTCGAAGCTCGCCCTGGCCCTCAAGCAACTCGACATCAAGTGGAACGTCGCCACCGACGCCTGGAACGACACCACGGCGAAAACGTTCCACAAAGACCACCTCGAGCCGATCATGCCGGATGTGAAGCAGACCTTGGAAGCAATCGGCCGGCTTGCCGAGGTGCTCTCGCGGGCGGCACGCGACGTCGCCGACGAGGGAGGTCGCTGACGGCGCCGTCGCCCGGCCGCGTCTGCCCGCCGTTCCGGGCCCGCCCACTGTTCCCGGCGCGTGCTTCAAGCCGCTCCTCCTGAACGCCCTCCTCCTGCGGTTTTCGACCGCGATCCATTTTTCTTTGCTGATTCCCGGAGCCCCCATGTCGACCGACGAGCTTTCCGCTTCCGCCACCGGATCCGCTGCCGCCACCGGGGCCACCAACAACGAGGCCTACGACCGCGACATCCTCCGCCGCCAGGTGGAGCTTCTCCGCGCGGCCGCAGCCACCCGGGCGCGACTGGAGAACGAGATCGTCGCGGAACGCGACCGCGAGGTCGCGGCGGCGAAGGAAGAGGCGAAGGGGGGAATCGCCGCCACGACGGCCAAGCACCAGCAGGAGATCGAAGCCGCGAAGAAGGAGTACGACGCGGTGCTCAAGCGACTCCAGTCGCAGGGGGCGGCCGAACAGCAGAAGATCGACGAGCAGCGGAAGACGAAGGCCGCAGCCATCGATCGCGCCTGCGACGAGCAGTCGACAAAGATCCGCGAAGACAGCGAGTTTGAGCAGGGCTCGGTGAAGGAGGTCTTCAAGGAGAAGCGCAACGACCCGCAGAAGCTCCTCGCCCGGGCGGAGAAGGATCACGCGCTGTGGGGCAGCCAGCTCGACGAGGC
>CAMCCR010000167.1 GCA_945873085.1 Candidatus Kuenenia stuttgartensis
AAAACCAGGGCCTCTCATCGACGCAACTCCTGACGTTGATTCCAAAGGCCACTCTTGCCGGGGCCGATGCTTTCCTCAGCCACCATTCCAACGATCACCGCCCAGCGGCGGCACTTCGTTCGTTCGATGTCGCGCGGACCCAATCGAGGTCGCCACGATTCCAGACATACGCAAAGCCGACCAACAGCACCGCAAAGAAAGTCACCATGTCGGCAACGGCCAGTCGGGCAAGCAGGCCACCGGCTCGAGAAACATCCTGTTCGGCCGAAGCCTGCCCCCTCGCGACCACGGCTCCCGCCGGATCGACGGTTGCAGCGCCGGGAATGACACTCCCGGAGAAATCGGGGACTGCCGGACGCTCGATCCCCAGTTCCCGCAGCAAACCGGCAGCGGCCGGCGTCAGCGTCACGCCGTCGGCCTGGACCGTCTGCAATGCCGGATCGGACAGTTGCGTCGCCTTGCCGAAGACGGTCGCCCATGGAAAGAACAGCGCCACCTCAACGTCGAAAATGATGAACAGCAAAGCCACGACGTAGAAGCGGAGATCGAACTGGACAAAACTTGATCCGATCGCCGGTTCGCCGCACTCGTAAACCTCGAGTTTCTCGGCATTGGGCATCCGGGGGCGGACGAGCCAGCCGATGAGCAAGTTGACCGCCAGGAAGGCCCCACCGATGGCCACGAAGAGCGCCACAAAACCGGCCAGAATCGTCGGGTCGAGGAAGGAGGGCATGAGGTTGACTCGTGTCGAGGCTTCGACGGATGACTATCCGACGGGGCTACCAGCGGACGGAAACCAGCCAGGAAGACGGGGGAGCAGACAGCAGGAACCGAGCAGGGGTCTGACCGAACAGAGAGATCGACGGAGGCAGGGAGATCGACGGAGGGGCGGTGGTGAGACGCAACCGGACGCCCTGGAGATCCTCATCCAACTCCGGCCGCCGCGTTCCCGCGGCACTGGCCCGGTGACCCCGGGCCCGGTCAGCGTCCTACGCCGGCCGAGTTGGCCTACTGATTGGGCCCCCCGTGCACGGGATCGACAATCACCTTCGAGGCCGCGACCGCCGTGGGATTGAGCGTTGAACGTCCCCACGCCACATCGACGGGAAGACGGGCGAAGTCGACGATCGTTCCGTCGCGAC
This sequence comes from Candidatus Kuenenia stuttgartensis, assembly GCA_945873085.1. Lineage (GTDB taxonomy): Bacteria > Planctomycetota > Planctomycetia > Pirellulales > UBA1268 > QWOP01. Next base: position 1,143 of record CAMCCR010000167.1, read on the forward strand.
TGTAGCAACTCAGATCGAGCGTCGACCCCATGAAGATGCAATCGACCGGGCACGGCTCGACACACAGGGCGCAGAACATGCACTTCGAGTAGTCGATCGTGAAACCGCTGACCTGAAAGCCCTTGCCTCCCGTGACGCGCTCCTTGCCGATGTAGATGCAATCGACGGGACACGCCTTGGCGCACTGGTCGCAAGCGATGCAGGTCGTGAGGTCATAGCGGTGGAAGCCGCGGTAGCGGGCCGCCACGGGAGCGGGGAGTTCGGGGTATTCGAAGTGCTCGGTAAAGGTTCGACGCTTCTGGTCATAGGTGCTGCCAAACACCCGGAGCGTGACGAGCATGCCTTGCACCACCGTGGCGACGGCCGTGTAGACGTTGCGGAACCACTCGGTCATGGGAAACCCATCACTGGGGAGCCGGCGGCACGCCGCCGGAGACTGGACTTGGGAGGGACTTGCCGGCCGGCTCTTTTGGACGCCCCGGATCGAAGCCTGGGGTCACCCTCTGATGCCGGTATTTGCGTTCAGAACGCCCGACGTCGTGAGTATAGGAGGGCTTGAGATCCTCACAAGCCGCGACCACCACGAACCCGGCTTCCCCCGCGAAAGCCTCGGGCAAACTGCCGGCCAACGGTCGGTCCGGTCGCAGCTGGCGGTTTCATGACAGCCAATCTGCCCTGGCGATCGCCGCCGGCCTGCTCGGCCAAGCGGGCGACAACGCCAACTGTCCACCTCGTTCTTCGGCCCGCGCTCTGACGACCCACTCGGCGGATCAGGGCGAAAAGGCCGAAGGAGCATCGGGCAACTTGACGAATTGGCGGAAACATTTACAAATACTTGGTTTGAATCGATTGATCGCCCCTCCCCGCTGGCAGGTCCAGCGGAAATGGCGGCTTTTTGCTGGCAAGTGCCGCGAATGCCGCTTCCCATCCCAGCAACGGCGTCTGTTACCACAGCGTTGAGGAAGATTCATGCTTGTCCTGTCGCGGAAGAAGGACGAAAGCATCGTCATCAACAACGACATCACCATCGTTGTGGTGGAGATCCGTGGGGACAAGGTTCGCCTCGGTGTGGAGGCCCCCAAAGAAGTGCCTGTCCATCGCCGGGAAGTCTTTGAGGCGATCGCCCGTGGGGATGACGTCCTTCCGGACACCGATTCCCCACCGCTGGGCCAGCCGGAAGTCGCGGAAAGCCTCTCGGAGCCACCCTGTCGCTCCGAGAGCTCCTCGAACGACCTTCGATCCGACCCGCTTTCCTGATCGCCACTCCCTCCCCAGCGGGTTGTCCACCTCCGCGGGGCCCAGAGTCAGCCTATGTTTACAGGTGGATTCAATCGCCGTCGTTATTTTTCCGATGAACAGGTATCCCGTCCGCGCCGTACCGCCCGGCCCCATCGTCTAGAGGCCTAGGACACGGGCCTTTCAAGCCTGCAACCGGGGTTCGAATCCCCGTGGGGTCATTTGTGCGGCGCGGGCGGGAACCTTGAAAACAGCGTCGACGGGCCATCCGATCGGCGGTCTGGTGTCGTCGGCCGATAGGTCGATCTCTCCCGGGAGGGCGCTTTGCCGGCCAGCGGCGCCCGTCGGCCTGGGCGCCCCCTCGGCTTTCGTCATCCCGCTTTCGTCACCTTTTTTGGCACTTCGGAGACCATGGCCGCGACCAGTCTCGTGAGCCACAACCATGGCAGGCCTCTACGACGCGGTTCTTCTGGTTTCGTTCGGCGGCCCCGATGGCCCCGATGACGTGATGCCGTTCCTGGAAAACGTCCTCCGCGGCCGGAATGTCCCCCGGGAGCGGATGCTGGAGGTGGCGGAACACTATCACCACTTCGGTGGACGCAGTCCGATCAACGGGCAAAATCTCGCCCTGCTCGAGGCCCTCCGGAAGGAACTCGCTGACCGCGGCCCCGCTCTCCCCGTTTACTGGGGCAATCGGAACTGGCACCCGCTCCTCACCGACACGCTCCGCGAAATGGCAGACTCGGGCATTCGACGCGTGGCGGCATTTGTCACCAGTGCCTACAGCAGCTATTCCGGCTGCCGCCAGTACCGCGAAAACATTGCCGCGGCGCTGGCCCCGCTGGGTGACCGGGCCCCTCAGGTCGACAAGCTCCGGGTGTTCTTCAATCACCCTGGATTTGTTGGGCCGATGGCGGACAACCTCGCCCGAAGCCTGGCGGAGTTTCCTGTCGACAAACGCTCCTCCACGCCGGTCCTGTTCACGGCACACAGCATTCCTGTCTCGATGGCCGATGCCTGCCGCTATGTCGCGCAGCTCCGAGAAGCGAGCCGGCTCGTGGCGGCCGCGGCCGGCGTGACAGACTGGGAGCTCGTCTTCCAGAGCCGCAGCGGCCCCCCGACGCAGCCCTGGCTCGAACCGGACGTCTGCGATCGCATCCGCCAACTCCACGCGGCTGGCCAGGATCGGGTGGTAGTGGCGCCCATTGGCTTCATTTCCGACCACATGGAAGTTCTCTACGACCTCGATACGGAAGCAGCCGACCTGTGTCGGAGCCTCGGCATGCGGTTCGCGAGAGTGGCGACGGTTGGCACGGCCGCTGCTTTCGTGGCGATGATCCGCGGTCTCATCGCGGAGCGGCACGAGGCATCGCCCGAGCGCCTCGCCGTGGGCATCCTGCCGGCCAGCCATGACGTCTGCCCGCTCGATTGCTGTCCGGCTCCCCAACGACCAGCGGCGGCCGGCGGCCCGAGTGGACGCCCCGGTGCCCCTCCCGTGAGTCCAGCCTGATGACCGGGGAGTCTTCAACGGAGCCACAAGCGCCCTGCTCCGAGCCAGGGCCCAGCGATGCCGCCCCCTCATCAAGGCAGTGCGTGGTCCTCGTGCACGGATTCCTGGCCCACAGCATGATGTTGGCGATCCTCGCCCACAGGCTCCGGCGCCAAGGCTATCGAGCCGAGCGTTGGGGCTACCGGAACATGTGCTGCTCCCTGCTGGTCCATGCCGACCGCTTGGCTGCCGAGCTGCGCACCCTCGACGCCGATCCGACGATCGACGCGCTCCATCTTGTCACCCATAGCATGGGGTGCATCGTCGCCCGGGCTGCCCTCGACCGCTTCCGCCCTCGAAAATTAGGGCGGTTCGTGATGCTCGCCCCGCCGAACCGCGGCTCTTTCGTCGCGACCGCCACCGCCAACACGCTCGGCCGGGTGTTTCGCCCCGTAGTGGAACTCTCGACAGCCGAGAACAGCCTCGTGAACTCGCTCCCCACTCCCCAAGGCGTCGAGATCGGTGTCATTGCCGCGGGGCGCGATGCCCTGATCGCCCCCGACAGCACGCGCCCGGACGCCCCACACGATTACGCCACGGTCCGCTGCCTTCACTCAAGCCTCCTGTACCGTAGCGATGCCTCCGAACTCGTGGCGGCGTTCCTCCGGGATGGTCGATTCCCCGTTGCCCCGACACCGGCTGGGACGAGCCACCGACAGGAAAACTGAGACGATGGACACGAGCCCCCGCCCGCTCGGCCGCAGCGGGCTGCAGATCTCCCCCTTCGGCCTCGGCTGCTGGCCCATCGCCGGCATGACGCGCGAGGGGATCACCCGCGAGGCCGCCGTGGCCACCGTGGCCGCCGCGCTCAACGCCGGCATCCTCCACCTCGACACGGCGTACTGCTATGGAGCGGAGGGAGAGAGCGAGCGGGCCATCGGCGAAGCCATCCGCGGCAGAAACCGATCCGAACTCTTCCTCGCCGGCAAGTGTGGAATCCACTGGGAACCGGGGCGAAAACAATGCGTCGACGGCCGCCCGGAAAGACTCCGACAGGAAGTCGATGAAAGCCTCCGCCGGCTCGGCACAGACCACCTCGACCTCCTCTACCTTCACGCTCCGGATCCGCGCGTCCCGCTCGAGGAATCGATGGCCGAACTGGGCCGCCTCCGGGCAGAGGGCCTGGCCCGGGCGATCGGCGTGTCGAATGTCTCCCTCGATCAACTCCAGACCGCGGCGCAGGCGTGCCCCATCTCCGCCTGTCAGCTCCCCTACAACATGCTGCAACGCGAGATCGAGCGTGACATCGTGCCATGGTGCCGCGACCAGGGCGTGGCAATCGTGGCCTACTGGCCACTCATGAAGGGATTGCTCGCCGGCGAAATGCCCCGCGACCGCACCTTCCCCACAACCGACAGCCGGCACAAATACCCGATGTTCAACGGGACGGAGTTCCAAAAGAACCTCGACTTTGTCGAGGTTGTGCGCGGAGAAGCCCAGCGGCTGAGCCGACCGCTCCCCGATCTCGTTCTCGCCTGGACTGCGCAACAACCGGGGATAACGAGCGTTCTCTTCGGTGCCACCTCACCGGAGCAGGTCCGCATGAACGCCGCGGCCGGATCGTGCGAGATCGATTCCCGAGCCAATCAGGTCATCGCCGCAGGGATCACCGCCCGCGGATCGGTGATGGGCCGGAGACCGGTCTGATCACCGTCGCCGGAAGTCATTGCAGGCGTCCACACAAGCGGCATGCCAAGGCCCACGCCGCCCGGCTCAGACCTTTGGATCAGCCCGCACCCACGGGCTGTGGCTGAAAAGCAGCGACGCTTCGATACGACTGCTGCACCTTGAGACACGTCTGCCGGAACGATTCAGGACGACTGACTCCCGGGAGCCTGAAGGTTTCAACGGCCCCCTTGCGAAACACCAAGTCGCCAGCGGCATACCACTGCTGCCCGGGTTCGACCACGAGTTGGATCGAATCGAACTTGTCGAAATCGACGAACTGCTGAATCCGCGGATTAATGCCTCGTTCGACGATGACGCGACGATTGGTCAGGCGATACCTTTGAATGGCCCAGGGCAGTCGGAGCGACAGATAAAGCATCAGCCCGATCGGGGTGCACGCCAGAAGCGACAACCGACCGACCGACACCGGACCAAATCCATCCTTGATCCGGAACAAACGCCCGAGCATCTTTCCCAGCGACGTCGAGGCCACCGAAGGCCACACCGTCATCACCGTCGTCTCACAGACGGACGGGGGTGAAACTCCGGCGATTGATTGCATCGTCATAGGACGAACCTGTCTGGAGGAGCCTGGAACACCACAAGCAGTCAAACTCCGGGCAACGGTCCCCCGGGCCTGCATCCTAACGAACCAACGAATGGAGGGAAGAGCCTCACCCCACAGAATGCCCCATGCATGGGCACCCACAATCCGCCGTCGACGCTCGCCCAACGCAGAACAGCACCCACGATGAAATACCGGTGCTCGACGGAGTTGCAAAACGTCTAGCAAATGCGCAAAAAAAAACCCACCGGGGCTTCGGCAGCCCCGGTGGGTCTCGTTCATTGACTGCTCCCGAAGGAACAGCGGCAGTTTTGCGTTCGGCAGGTTTCCCTGCCACGCAGATCTCTTTCTTCGGCATAACCCCGCAGAGCCTAAGCCCCACGAGTCACGATCGTCTCCACAATTCATTGGACCTAACACCCCCGGCCGGTGGGTATCTTGCGAAACCCGCCAACGTTCAGTGCTAGGTTGCCCCTCTCATCCGAAGAATCGAGGAAGCAGTATCCTTTAGAAAGGAGGTGATCCAGCCGCAGGTTCCCCTACGGCTACCTTGTTACGACTTAGTCCCAATTGCAGAGTTCATCTTAGGCGCCTGGCTCCTTGCGGTTACCTCAGCGACTTCGGATGCCCCCCACTTTCGT
>CAMCCR010000168.1 GCA_945873085.1 Candidatus Kuenenia stuttgartensis
CAATCGTCCGTTGGCTCCCCCGGTCATCCCGGGGAAGAACGGGCGGGATGGAGGCGGGGATTCCGTGGGCCCCTCCCCTCTTCTCGGTGGCCGAGTGCCGCTGGATTCGGGGGGCTGCCCTTGTCGCCCGCCTGCCTCCGCCCGCTTCATGAAGAGGACCTCGTTCCATGGGCCCCGACGCCGTCACGACCTCCCCGCGCCCGCCGCGAAAAGCCCATCTGCCGGCGATCGGCCCGCGGCTCCGCATCCTTCTCAACGTCGTTCTCGGATTGCTGGCCGTGATCGGCGCCAATTCGGCTTACCTCGCCGCGATCACGTTCCTCGAATGGGGCTCTGGCGAGACCTATCAAAACTGGCTCTATCAGTGGATGTTCCTCGTCCACCTCGTGCTCGGGTTCGTGTTCGTGGCGCCGTTTGTCGTCTTCGGCGTCGTCCACATGCTCAACACGAAGAACCGGAAGAACCGCCGGGCGGTCCGCGTCGGCTACGCCCTCTTCGTGGTGTCGCTGGTGGTCCTCGTCTCGGGAGGATTGCTGTTGGGCCTGCGGGCGACAAACACCGGGGCGCGGACGCCGCTCCTCACGCAGGCCACCTACTGGGCGCACGTCGCGGCACCGCTGGTGGCGGCATGGCTTTACTGGCTCCACCGGCTGGTGGGCCCGAAGATCAAGTGGCGAATGGGAATGACGTACGCCGGCGTGGTGGCGGCCGCGATTGGGGTGATGGTGTTCCTCCATGCCCAAGATCCGCGGCACTGGAATGCCAAGGGGCCTGAGGAGGGGAAGCAATACTTCGAGCCGTCGCTGGCCCGCACTGCCACCGGCAACTACATCCCCGCCGACACGCTCATGATGGACAACTACTGCAAGAAGTGCCACGCCGACGTCCACGCGGGCTGGGAGGGGAGCAGCCACCACTTCTCGAGCTTCAACAACCCCGCCTATCTGGCGAGCGTTCGCGAGACGAGGCTCGTCTCCCTCGAGCGGGACGGGAGCGTGAAGGCGGCCCGGTGGTGTGCCGGCTGCCACGATCCGGTGCCGTTCTACAGCGGCGCCTTCGACGACAAAGACTACGACGACGTCAACCACCCGACGGCCCACGCCGGCATCACCTGCACCGTCTGCCATGCGATCACGCACATCAACAGCACGAAGGGGAATGCCGACTACACGATCGACGAGCCGATTCACTACCCCTTCGCCAAAAGTGAGAACACGCTCCTCCAGTGGGTCAACAACCAGCTCGTCAAGGCGAAGCCGGCGATGCACAAGAAGACCTTTCTCAAGGACTTCCATCGCGATGCCGAGTTCTGCTCCTCGTGCCACAAAGTCCACCTCCCCAAGGAACTCACCGCCTACAAGGAGTTCCTCCGTGGCCAAAACCACTACGACCCGTTCCTCCTCTCCGGCGTGTCCGGGCATGGGGCGCGGAGCTTCTATTACCCGCCCCAGGCGAAGGAGAGCTGCGCGTCCTGCCACATGCCGCTGAAGGACTCGGCCGATTTCGGCGCCCAGCTGTATGACGACAGCGGCCGGCTCACGGTTCACGATCACCTCTTCCCGGCCGCGAACACGGGGCTGGCGTGGCTCAAGGACCGCGACGACATGGTCGAGGCCCACGCGAAGTTTCTCAAGGACATCACCCGGGTCGACATCTTCGGGATTCGCGACGGCGCGGGGATCGAGGGGACGCTCCACGCGCCGCTCCGCCCAGAGGTGCCGACGCTCGAGCCGGGCCGTTCGTATTTGCTCGAGACGGTGATCCGGACGCTCAAGCTGGGCCACCTGTTCACCCAGGGCACGGCCGACTCCAACGAAGTCTGGCTCGACGTCACCGTCACCTCCGGGAACAGGGTGATCGGTCGCAGCGGAGGCATCGATCCGGCGAAGGGGAAGGAGGTCGATCGCTACTCCCACTTCATCAACATCTTCATGCTCGACCGGGAGGGGAACCGGATCAACCGGCGCAACCCCCAGGACATCTTCGTGCCCCTCTACAACCACCAGATCCCGCCGGGAGCGGGCTGGACGGTCCATTACGGCTTTGCGCTGCCTGCGGACGTGACGGAGCCGGTGACGGTGAACGTCAAGCTCCGCTATCGGAAGTTCGATGCCGAGTACATGCGGTTTGTGGCCGACAAGGCGCGGCCGGGGGATGATCCGCTCCGTGGGCATGTGGCGGGAGAGCCGTACGTCGACGAACTGCCGATCGTGACGATGGCCGAAGACGAAGTCACGTTCCCGGTCGCCGGCTCGGCGACGTCGATCGCCGCCGCCGCGGATCGGAAGATCCCGGCGTGGGAGCGGTGGAACGATTACGGCATCGGTCTGCTCATCAAGGGGAAGGCGGAGTTGCGCCAGGCGGAGGAGGCGTTTGTCGAGGTGGAGAAGCTCGGCCGCTACGACGGGCCGTTGAACCTCGGCCGGGTCTACTTCGAGGAGGGACGGGTTGACGAGGCGGCCGCAGCGCTCGAGCGCGCCGCGACACACTCCGCCCCGGCCGCGCCCCCATGGACGGTGGCCTGGCTGTCGGGGCTCGTCAACCGCCAGCAGGGCCGGCTCGACGAGGCCGAGGCGAGCTTCCGCAAGGTTCTCGAAGACCGGACCGAGGAGATGCGGAAGCGCGGCTTCGACTTCAGCAAGGATTACGAGGTTCGCAATCTCCTCGGGCTGACGCTTTACGATCGGGCGAGCCAGTTCCGCGGCGCCGACGCGGCCGAGGCCCGCCGCGCGGTCCTCGAGGAGGCGGCGCGGCAGTTCCAAATGACGCTCCTCCTCGACTCGGAGAACGTCGCCGCCCACTACAACCTCCAACTGATCCACGGTCAGCTTGGCAATCGGGAGAAGTCGGACGAACACCGGATGCTTCACGAGCGTTACAAGCTCGACGACAATGCCGCCGACCGAGCGGTGTCGCTGGCGCGGGAGAAGTATCCGGCGGCGAACTTCGCCGCGGAGATGCTCGTCATCTATCCGCTCCAGCGGCCGGGGGCCCCTGAGCTTCCTGAGGAGGGAGCAACGGCCGATGGCCAGGCGGTCTCCGGTGAGATCGAAGGCGAGATCGGCGGCGGCACGCGGGACGAGGTGGTCGACGAGGTCAGCGTCGTGCCGCAGGCGCGGCCGGAGGATGGGGCCGGCTCCTGAGGATTGGTTCGACGGCGCAGGCAACGAGAGAGACGGGGATCCCGATGGCAACGCGACAGAGCGATTCGAAACCCGATGACGACACCGAGGAGCGCGACGATGCCGTGATCGGCAAGGCGTTCTGGCGGTCACTGGCGCTGATCGTCGCGGTGGCCGTCGTCGGCGGCCTGGTCGCGTGGCGATTGGGGCTCAAATCCCCCCCTCCGCCGCCACGGGAGGCGAAGCTCGCGCTCCCCTCTGGCCGCGAGAAGCCGAAGGTCGTCATGCCGGCCATGCCGTTCACCGATATCACGGCGGCCGCCGGCATCGATTTCATCCATGAGAACGGCGCGGCCGGCGAGAAGCTCCTTCCCGAGACGATGGGGGGCGGGTGCGCGTTTTTCGATCACGACGGCGACGGCGATCAGGATCTGCTTCTCGTCCAGGGATCGCGTTGGCCCTGGGACGAGCGGGAGTCCCCGCAGCCGGCGCCGACGATGAAGCTCTACGACAACGATGGCACGGGAAAGTTTCGCGACATCACTGCCGGCTCTGGGCTCGACGTCCCCTTCTACGGCACCGGCGTCGCCGTGGGCGATTTCGATGCCGACGGCCGGCGGGATCTGTTCGTGAGTGCCGTCGGGCCCGACCGTCTGTTTCGCAATCTCGGCGCGGGGAGATTCGCCGATGTCACCGCTGACGCCGGCGTGGCGGGGGATGAGGACGATTGGGGGACGAGTTGTGGCTGGTTCGATGCCGACCGCGACGGCGATCTCGATCTGTTCGTGTGCAATTACGTCGCCTGGTCGCGCGACATCGACCGCGCCCAGGACTTTCGGCTCATCGGTGGCGGCCGGGCCTACGGGCGCCCGCAAAACTTTGGCGGCGCCTTCCCGCGGCTTCTGCGCAATGACGGGGCGGGGAGATTCACTGATACCTCCGAGGAGGCAGGCATCCGTGTCCGCAATGCCGCCACCGGCGTGCCGGTGGGGAAGTCGCTCGGGTTGGCGTTTGACGATCTCGACGGTGATGGGGCGCTCGATGTCGTCGTCGCCAACGACACCGTGCAAAACTTCCTCTTCCGCAACTCGGGCGACGGTGCATTTGAGGAGGTGGGCAACCTCGCCGGCGTCGCCTACGACGTCGAGGGGAAGGCCCGTGGCGCGATGGGGATCGACATCGCCCGCTTCCGCAATGACGACGAGATCGGGATCGTCATCGGCAACTTCTCCAACGAGATGAACGCGCTCTATGTCTCCCAAGGGAGCCAGATGCAATTCAAGGACGATGCCGTGTCCAACGGCCTCGGCCCCGAGACGCGGCAGGAGCTGACCTTCGGTGTCCTCTTCGCCGATATCGATCTCGATGGCCGTCTCGACATCCTCGCTGCCAACGGCCATCTCGAGGAGGACATCAACAAGGTCCAAAAGACGCAGTTCTACGAGCAGTCGCCGGAGCTGTTTTGGAACTGTGGCGCCGGAGAAGCGACCGAGTTCCGCCCTGCCCCGGCCGACCTCGTGGGATCCGACTTCCACCGGCCGCTCGTCGGCCGCGGCGTGGCGGCGGCCGACATCGACGGCGACGGCGACAGCGATCTGATCCTCACCGCCAGCGGGTCGAAGGCCCGCCTTCTGCGGAACGATCAGGCCTCGGGTCACCACTGGGTGCGGGTGCGGCTGGCCGGCTCCGGGGCCAACCCCGACGCGATCGGGGCCCTCGTCACGGTGAAGACGGCGGCCGGGGTCGAAGCTCGGCGTGTCAGCCCGACGCGGAGCTACCAATCGCAGTGCGAACTGCCGGTGACGATCGGGCTGGGAATGGCCAGCGGGCCGGTCGATGTCCATGTCGATTGGCCCGATGGCTCGACCAGCGACCATCCCGGCCTCTCAGTCGACACGCTTCACACGCTCGCGCCCCCGGCGACGGCGGCGCGATGATCCGCCCCGACGCTCCCTCCGACCAGGCGGATCGGCTGATGGCTGCCGATTCGGCCGCGGTCCGCCAGGCCCGCGGGGCGAAGGCGGCGGTCGACCCTTGGCGCCCGATCGCCGTCTGGGACGAGGAGGAGGTGGCAGCGCCTGGTGAGATGGTTGACTGCCGGGTGGTGTTTCTCGCCGGGGCGGAGTGCCCGTTTACCTGCGCGATGTGCGACCTGTGGCGGCACACGCTGGCCGGGCCGACGCCGCCGGGGGCGCTGCCGGCGCAGATCGAGGCCGCGCTCGCGCACGCCCCCGCGATCCCCCCGATGGCAGCGGGGCCTGATCCCCGCTGGATCAAGCTCTACAACGCCAGCAATTTCACCGATCCGCGGGCCGTGCCGGTCGTCGATCGGCCCCGGATAGCGGCGCTCGTTGAGCGTTTCGAGCGGGTGATCGTCGAGACCCATCCGCGGCTCGTCGACGACTCCCTCGAGCACTTCGCCCGCTCGATCGGCGGCCGGCTCGAAGTGGCCCTCGGCCTCGAGACGATCCACCCCGTTATCCTCCCCCGGCTCAACAAGCAGATGACGCCGGCGGATTTCGCAGCCGCCTGCACGCGCCTCCAGGCCGCCGACATCGACGCGCGGGCCTTCGTCCTCGTCGGTCTTCCCGGGCTCGACGAGCCGGCATCGATCGACGCGGCGATCGACGCGGCGCGGTTCGCGGCCGCGGCCGGTTGCCGGCATGTGAGCCTCATCCCCACGCGGTCAGGCAACGGCTTTTTCGATCGTCTTGCGGCCGACGGATCCTTCGTACCGGTGACGGCGGGGGCTGCCGAGGCGGCCCTCGCCGGATCGCTGGCGGCCGTCCCGTCGGATTGTCTGGTGACGCTCGATCTGTGGGACTGGGACCGCATGGCCGGCCACTGCGGCAGATGTCGGGCCGCGCGGCGGGCGCGGATCGAGCAGATGCACCGGGCCCGCGCGCTCCTTCCCCCCGCCCCTCTCGACTGCGGGTGCCGGCATGAACTGTGACGCCCTGATCCTCGGCAGCAGTTTCTCCGGCAGCCTGCTCGGATGGATCCTTGCCGCACGCGGGATGCGCGTCCTGATCGTCGATCGGGATCGCCATCCGCGGTTTGCGATCGGCGAGTCGAGCACGCCGGCAGCGGATCTGATCCTTGCCGATCTGGCGGCCCGGCACCGGCTCCCGGAGCTTGCTCCCCTATCCCGGTGGGGATCGTGGCAGGCGACGTATCCGCGGCTCGGATGCGGGAAGAAACGGGGGTTTTCTTATTTCCACCATCGGCCGGGGGAGGCTTTTCGCGACACGCCCGATCACGCCGCCTCGCTCCTCGTCGCCGCCAGTGCCACCGATGCCGGCAGCGACACCCACTGGCTCCGCGCCGATGTCGACACCTTTTTCTGCGCTTCCGCCGCGCGGGCGGGGGCGATCGTGCGGGAAGGCTGCGAAGTCGTCGAGATCGCCCGTGGAGCGGGGCGATGGAGCGTGCGCCTCGCCGACGCGAGCGAAGGCAAGTTTGGCGCACAGGAGTGCGTGCAGGCCCCGTTCCTCATCGATGCCACCGGAGGCGGAGGGGCCCTGGCGTCGGTGCTGGGGATCAAAGCCCTCGATGACACCCTCCTGACTCGCTGTGGCGCCGTCTACGGTCACTTCCGCGGGGTCGGTTCGTGGGACCGTCTCCAGGAATCGACCGGCAATT
>CAMCCR010000169.1 GCA_945873085.1 Candidatus Kuenenia stuttgartensis
GCCCGGAGGGCCGTAGCCCGGAGGCGTGCCCGGGGCGCCTGGTGTACCCGGTGCGCCGGGAGTCCCGCCCGGAGGGCCGTAGCCCGGAGGCGTGCCCGGGGCGCCTGGTGTACCCGGTGCGCCGGGAGTCCCACTCGGTGGGCCAAAGCCTGGCGGTGGGCCCGCAGTACCACCCGGAGGGCCGTAGCCGGGAGGCGTGCCCGGCGCGCCGGGAGTCCCACCCGGTGGGCCAAAGCCTGGAGGTGGGCCCGCAGTTCCACCCGGTGGGCCGTAGCCAGGAGGCGTACCTGGAGCGCCGGGAGTTCCGCCCGGTGGGCCAAAGCCTGGAGGTGCGCCCGCGATTCCTCCCGGAGGGCCGTAGCCGCCGGGAGGGGCTCCGGGCGGGCCGTTACCACCTCCGTTACCACCTTGCGCGAAGTCATCTGCCGGCTTCGACTCTTCACTCTTCTTTCCCCCGCGCTTGATCTTTGCGGTGATGAAGACAGTCGAGGGACCACAGCGCTCGTCGACGTCGGCCCAGGCCCCCGCTTCACCCTCGTCGGTGGCGGGCTGCGCTTCAGGCAGATGCTCCTCGAGGAACGGCCACACCCGCTCCATCGGGATCCCGACGCTGTAGGCACTCCCGATGGCGTTGGTCCGCATCATGGCAACAACCACCCCGACCGCCTTACCGGTCTGGTCGATGACCGGCCCGCCGCTGTTACCGGGATTGACATTGGCGTCGAACAGGAACGATCCCCCGTCGATCTTCGCCTCAGCCTGCGAGGTGATCTGGCCACGCGTGCTCTTCAGTTCGAGCCCGAGCAAGGATCCGCCCGGGTAGCCGAGCACCATGATCTCCGTGCTGCGGCGCGGCATCGTCTCGGCCAACGGCATCGCCGGAGCCTCGAGTTCGGTGCATTGCAGGAGGGCGAGATCGGGGTTCTCCGACGTGGCAACGACCGTCGCCACGAGTTGCTTTTCACGGTCGTTCGGATCGAGGATCACGACATCGGAAGCCCCTTCGACGACATGGGCGTTGGTGAGAACGTAGCCGGGAGCGATCACGAAACCGGTCCCCGTGGCGATCCCGACGACCACCTCATCCGGTTCGTCAAGCAGGCTGGGAATCGCCCCCTCTCCTCCCGACTTTCCAAGCGCCCGACCGTAGGGGGACATGATCGTGTAGGCAAGCGTAATCCCCTGCCCCCCTCCCGGCCCACCGGACCCAGGACTCCCTCCCGGCCCTGCCGGCCCCGCCATCCCCGGCGGACGATTGCCGCCAGGGCCACTGCCGGGTCCGCCAGGACCCTGGCCCCCTTGCTGCGCTCCCTGCATTCCCTCAGGCCCCTTGAGCGGGTCGTACGGGGTAAGGCGGAGATCGTGAATCGCCATCCTGTAGAGGTCGTTGAGTTCGGAGGCATTCTTGTCGGGAAGCCGGTGCCGCACGGTCATCCCGCCGGCGCCGATGGCCACCCCCAAGTTGTCCGCCACGGTCTGACAATCGGGGAGGATTTCCAGGGCCCGCCGGAAGTGCCGCGTCGCCAGGCCGTACTTCTTCGTCAGCATCTCCGCCACGGCGAGGTTGCTGAACGCGAAGGCGTTGTTCGGCTCCCGATCGGCGACGATGGCGAAGTGCTCGGCAGCCTTGAGATCGTTCCGGGCCACCATCATGTAGACGAGGCCGGCAATGAAGTCGGCTTTGCCACTCTCGGGATTGAGACGACTGGCCGCCATCAGCTCTTCCTTGGCGAGCTTCATCTGCCGCAGCTTGAGGAGCTCAAAGCTGTGCTTGATCATGTTGTCGGTCTTGCGATTGATCTCAGCGTATTCCTCCTCGGTGACCCACTTCTTCCCGAGGCGACGCTGGTTCTCGTCTTCCATCTTCTTCCAGCCCGCAAGCCGACTCTCCGCCGACTTCCGCAAGGCGGCAGGCAGCTTCGGATTGGCCAGGAAGATCTTGTAGACCTGCACCGCTTCCGCCGCAGTCCGGCAGGCCTGCGCGTCGGCCTCGACCTGCTGGAGTGGATCGAGCGGAGCAGCTTCGACCTCCGCGTCCGAGTCTTCAGCCTTGGGCGGCTGGCGTCGCGGTTCGGGGGCCTTCGACTTCGGTGACGACTTCGGTGATGATTTTGGCGATTGGGCCAGGACCACGTCCGGGCCGATCAACACCGAAGCGACAAGCACCGCCAGCAGGACACCGCACCGCGGGGTGAGCCCGAACGGCACTGTCTGCCGGAACAGGGAATCGGAATTGCGCATGGAGATCAGGCCCCGGAAAATGAAAGAGAGGGCAAGAAGGCCGGGAAAGAGAAAGAAAGATGGACGCCCAGCAACCCTCTAGAGCTTATCGGCGCGAGGCCGGAGCGTCCAGAAAACTGCTTCCATTTCGCGGTTCCCGCCCTTCCGCCATGGCCATGCCCCCGGCCCCCGGTGCTATACTCGTTCGGTCTTTGAGGAGGAACTGAAATGGCTCACGCTGCGCCCGCCCCCCACCTCCCTTCCACGTGCGCCGGGCCGGTGCCGATGCGGCCACAGGGCGGTTATTCGGTCGGCTCCCTTCGTCAGGTCAGCCGGCGTGCCGCGCTGACCACCGGACTGCTCGGCCTCGGCGGACTGGGGCTTGGAGATCTTCTCCGCCTTCGGGACGCCCAAGGGGGCGAAACAGGAAAGCCGACCGGCACAGGGAAGACGACCGGCCACGACGACACCGCCGTGATTTTCGTCTGGCTCCCTGGGGGGCCACCCCATCTCGAGACGTACGACATGAAGCCCGACGCCCCGGCGGAAGTCCGCGGGGCGTTCCGGCCGATTCGAACGAACGTCGCCGGGATCGACGTCTGCGAGTTGCTGCCGCTCCACGCCCGCTGCGCCGACCGGTATTCCATCATCCGCTCGGTGACCCACGACTTTGCCGATCACGGCGGCGGCCACAAACGGTTTCTCACCGGCCGGGCCCCGAAGGAGCCGACCGGCTTCGTCAACGACTTCCCGATGGCCGGGTCGTTCGTCTCCCGCTTCCGCCCCGCGGGCGTCGCCGGCATCCCGGGCTACACGGCCTTGGTCGACGCCGGCCGACAGCATGTCGACACCTTCAGCTTCGGTGCCGCCTACCTCGGCACCTCGCACACCCCCTACATCGTCGACGGTGATCCCTCGACGCCGCAGTTCCAGGTGCCGAGCCTCTCCCTGGAAGAGCGGATGGAGCGACGGCTCTCCGACCGGGCGGGACTGTCAGCGAGCCTCGACCGACTGCGGCGCGAGGTCGATGCCGGCACATCGATGCGGGCCAAGGACGACTTCGACGCCCGCGCCCTCGACATGCTCACCAGCCCCGCCGCGCGCGAGGCCTTCGACCTCTCCCGGGAGAGCAATTCCGTGCGCGACCGCTACGGCCGCCACCGCTTCGGCCAGCGGGCCCTCCTCGCCCGGCGGCTCGTCGAGGCGGGAAGCACGTTCGTGACGGTCGTCATGGAGCACCCCGGCGGCGAGATGCCGTCCAACTGCTGTTACAACTGGGATTCGCACGCCGTCAACTGCCACATCTTCGACGATGCGAAGTGGCGGATGCCCTTCTACGACCAGGCCGTCACGGCACTCGTCGAGGATCTGTATGCACGGGGCCTCGACCGGCGCGTGTTGCTCGTCGTGACCGGCGAGTTCGGCCGCACGCCCCGTCTCGAAAACCAGATCGGCACCCAGACGAAGGTCCATCAGCCGGGCCGCGACCACTGGCCCGGGGCCCAGTCGATCCTCGTCTCCGGTGGTGGCTTGACGATGGGGCAGGTGGTCGGCTCGACCGACGCCCGCGGCGGCTACCCCAAGGATCGCCCCCTGTCGCCGAACGACGTTTGGGCCACGGTCTACCGCCATCTCGGCATCGACAAGGAGCTCGCCGTGCCCGACCTCGGCGGTCGGCCGATGCCGATCCTCCCTTCCGGCGAGCCGATCTCGGAGCTCTTGGGATGACCCGTCTGCCCCCGATCCTTGCGCGGGTGGCGCTCTCTCTTTGCATGGCTGCGAGTGCCACCGCGGCGGAGCCGGGCGACCGCGACGCGCCGACCCCGGAGGCCGTGCTCCGCGACACGCGCGTCGCCGACGGCTTCGTGATGGAACTGGTTGCCATGGAGCCGGCGGTCGTCGATCCGGTGGCGGTGACCTTCGACGAGCATGGCACCCCTTTCGTGGTGGAATACCGCGACTATCCCTCCGGTCCACCGGCCGGGTCGCCCCCCCTCTCGCGCGTCGTCCGCTTGAACGACGCCGACGGCGACGGCCGCTACGAATCCTCGACGCCGGTCGCCGAGCACCTCCCCTTTTCCCAGGGCATCGTCGCCCTCCGCGGCGGGCTCCTCGTCACCGCCTCCCCCGACGTCCTCCTCCTCACCGACTCCGACGGCGACGGCACGCTCGACCGGAGCGAGATCGTGGCCACAGGATTCCGCGTCGGCAATCCGCAGCTCCGGGCCGCCTGCCCCACGATCGGCCCCGACAACGCCGTCTGGATCTCCGGGGGCCTCTCCGGGGGAACGGTGCGCTGGCCGTCCGATCCCGACACAGCCGGCGTGTCGATCGACCGGCGCGACCTCCGCCTTGATCTGACCCGCGGCACGATCCGGGCCGTCACCGGCTTCGGGCAGTTTGGCAACGCCTTCGACTCGCGCGGCCACCGCTTCACCGTGAGCAATCGCAATCCGCTCATGGTCAGCCTCCTGCCGCCAGAAGCTCTCGTCCGCAACGCCCTTGTCGATCTCGGACCGGGCTACACCGACGCCGCCCCCAGCGGCGCCGACAGCCGCGTGGCGGCGGTGGCAAAGACGAATGCCACAGCGATCTCCCACACCGGCACGCACACCTCCGCCTGCGGCCTGACGATCTTCCGCGGCGATCTCCTCGGCCCCGATGCCGATGGCGACGCCTTCACCTGCGAGCCTGTCTCCCATGCGGTTGTCCGCCGCCGCCCGATGGCGCGGGGCGCCAGCTTCTGGAGCACCCATCCGGAGCCGGAGGGGAGCGAGTTTGTCGCCTCCACGCAGACCTGGTTCAGGCCGGTGTTCACGGCGACAGCGCCCGACGGCTCCCTGTGGATCGTCGACTTCTGCCGGGCGAGCGTCGAGCATCCCGACTACATGCCCCCCGGGGTCGCCGCCACGGTCGACCATCGGGCCGGCGACCGGGCGGGGCGGATCTGGCGCGTCCGTCGCCCTGATCTCGCCGCCTGCCCTTGGGCCCCGCCGGCAACCGCCGCCGAGGCCGTCGCGATCCTCGCCGACCGCAACGGCTTTCGCCGCGACACGGCGCAGCGTCTGCTCGTCGAAGGGCGCTTTCCCGCCGACCAAGCCGAACAGGCGGTGCGGGCCCTGCTCATTGCCCGGTCGTCAGCGCCGATCGCGCGCGTCCACGCCCTCCGTGTCCTCGACGGCCTGTCGCGGCTCACCGTCGCCGATCTCGACCGGGCCACGGCAAGCGATGACGCCGGGCTGCGGGAAGAGGGGCTCAGGCTTTCGCGCGCAGCGGAGGGGATCGTGTTCGACGCGGGGGCCGATCCCGCGTCGGCCCGGCAGGCGCTCTGCGACCGCGTCGCGGCGCCGTCGGTCGACCATCCCGACGGCAGCGTGCGGCTGGCTGCGCTTCTGGCGCTGGCCGGATCGGCAGCCGAGCCGGCCACGACAGCCCTTGCCGTCGCCGCCGCATCGCCGCAGCTCGATGATTGGACCGCGCGGGCCATTCTCTCCGGCGCCCCCGGCCGGGCCGGGCTGCTCCTCGCCGCGATCGCCAAGCAAGCCGTCGCAGGATCTGCACAAGCACTGCCCGCCGATCCGGCCCGCATCATGCTCGTCACGCAGCTGGCAACGACAGCCACAGCCGATCCGACCGGCGCCGATCTCGACGCGGTGCTCGCGATGCTTGCCGCTCGCGCCGACGCCAGACAGGTCGATTGGTTCGATGTCGCCGCGCTCTACGGCGTCGCGGCGCGTCGCCCCGTGGCCGCGCTGCGCGATCGCGATGCCGCGACGGTCGATAAAGTTGTAGGCCATGCCGACGCCATCGCAGCAGACGCTCCCACCTCAGCCGACCTCCGTCTCCTCGCCATCCGCCTCCTGGCGCTCGCCGCCGTCGATGAGTCGACCCCTGGGATCGCTTCGAGGTCGGCGCTCGTCGCGCTGGCAGCGTCGCGCGAGCCCGATGCGGTGCAGCGGGAAGCGGTCCGCGGAATCGTCGCCTGTGGCGCCCCGCAAGCGCTCGACGAGCTCCTCCGGGTCGCGGCCGATCTCGAGCCGGGCGTGCGCTCGGCCGCCGTTGCGGCGATGCTCGACCGCCCGGCCGCGATTCCGCCGCTCCTTGCCGCCCTCGACTCTGGCTCGATCCCGTCAGGCGCGATCCCACTCGAGCGTCGCAAGCCGCTCCTTGAATCCACCGACATGGCGATCCGCGAGACGTCTCTGCGGCTGTGGGGCAACGCCGCCACGAACCTCGCGCCGGACGAGCTTTCCACGCTCACCACCGCCGTTCGCCGCGGGGGGGATCAGCCGCGAGGACGGGAGGTGTTTGCCCGCCACTGCGCCAACTGCCACCGTACGGCCGCGTCCGGCGCCGAGCCGATCGGCCAGGTCGTCGGCCCGGATCTGGCCGAGGCGGCCGACCGGCCGATCGAACGCTTGCTGCTCGATGTTGTCGAGCCGAATCGCTCCGTCGAGGGCCGCTACGAGGCGACCGTCGTCGTCACCGATGAAGGCGTCGTCCTCGAGGGGATTCTCGCCGCCAACACGCCCGAGTCGAT
>CAMCCR010000170.1 GCA_945873085.1 Candidatus Kuenenia stuttgartensis
AGCCCGCCCAAGCCGGCCATGCCGACGCGGAGCAACTCTCGCCGCCCCATAGCGCCGGCGTGAGGCAGCGGCATCCGTCCGAATGGACCGGGGCAGTTGGCGGAAAACAGGCTCATGGCGTGGCCTCCTTGGCGGCGGGGGTCACCCGCACATGGATCGGCGTCGAGACGAGGATTTCGGCGATGTCTGTGGGGGCGGGGGGCGTGGCCTGGCCGGCCACCACCGGGACATACTTCGTCACGGCGCTCGTGACCAGCGCGAAGGCATGGTCGCCAGGTGGAATCTTCAGCTTGGCAAGATCGATGGCGAGCGGCTTCGGTGCGGCGACATCGAACTCGAAGCCGGGGATCTGATCGAATCCGGGGCCGATGACGCGCATCTGGAACGTCGCCCCCTGCACGTCGGCACGCTTGACGAGCTCGAGCGGCAGGTCAATCGCCGTCCCTTCGACAGCTTCCAGGGGGGCCGCCGCAGAAACGCCAGCCCCGGTCGTACGGAGCGTGAGGGGCGACGGCTCGCTGCCACCGGTCGAGAGGGTCGTGTCGGCAAGGAGCCGCGGGAAGGGAATCTCCGCCCAGCCATCGCGGATCGGCCAGCATTGGCCGGCAAGCCGGCAGGGGCGTTCGATCGGCGCGCCGTCGGCTGTTCCTCGGCCGCTGATGGAGATGGAGGCCAGGTTCCGCGGAAGAGATTCAGCCGCGGTGACGAGGATCTGTCCGCGGGTGGCTCCGGCCGGAATTCGCAGGCCGGTGGCGCTGACGCCTTCCGGCAGGCCGGTCACGGCCAGTTCGATCGGGCCGTCGAAGCCATCGCGGCGAATCGCCGCCACCTCGAGGCACACCGACCCGCCGCCGCGGAGCGCCAGCGGCTTGGAGAGGGCCGCCCGGTCACCATTGCGCAGCTCCATGTGGAGCGGCCAGCAGACGAGGGCGAAATCGGGCCGGGCCTTGCGGATCACGAGCCGGTAGATCGCCTGCGGTTCATCGCGGGTGCCGCCGAAGAGGTCGCGGATCTGGAGGCGGTGCGTGCCCGTCTCCTTGATTTCGAGCCGGCCGAGGCAATCAGCAGAGCCCGCTTCGTACGGAGGGCCGTCATAGGCGTAGTGGTTGGTCGATGGCTTGATCGGGGCGGGAATGTCGGCCAGCTCCGCCGCGTCCTCGAAAAGCCCAGGGGATCCATCGGGGCCCACCGGCAGGCGGCGCTCGACGACGACGGCGGGATTGGTCGGTGCCCCGATCCGTTCGGAGGCGACCTCGATCCACCACACCTCCCCCGCCGTGGCCTCGAACTCGAAGCTGTCGACGTCGGCCGCCGGGAAGAATCGCCCGCCGAGATCGAGCGGCAGCGTCACCTGCTGCGCCGCCTTCGGATCGGCCCCTTCGATCTCTTCGGTGGTCGGCTTCGCCGGCAGCCCCGGGGGGGGCCAGGAGAAGGCGAGGACCGGGGCGACGGCTGCCTGCCGCTCTGGGAGCGGAGCGCCGACGGGGAGATCATGGGTGAGGAGCCGGTAGAAGCACTCGGGGCCCCCCTGAAACGACAGATCGTGGAGCTTGACGAGATAGGTGGCGGTGGCCGGGGCGGTGAAATCGAGGAGGCCACCGCGGCGTTCGGCGACGAGATCGGCGCCGGTGGCATCGGCGAGGATGAGGACGGGGCGGAGCTTCGACTCGATCCCCCGTGCGGCACAGTCGACGACGACGCGCTGCCCCTTTTGAAGCTCGAGCCGGTAGTAATCGGCAGCCTGCGCCGTCGCTTGGGCATTGCAGACCATGCCCGGCGCGAGCGGAAAGGCCTGAGCCGGGGTCGTGTTGGGCTCCGTGCGGAGCGCCTCAGGGTGCGTTCCGATCGAGAACACACGCGGCGACGATACGCCCAGTGCCGTCATCATCCGGGCATCGTGGAGCCCCGGCGGCACGTCAGCGGCGATGGTCACCAGGAATCGATCCTTCTCCGGCTTTCCCTCGGCCGAGAGGATGGGCGTGGCGGTGATGCCGGGATGGGAGAAGAGGAGTTGAGGAGCGACCGCCTCGCCGCCAGCCTCCCACCCGTCGAGGAGCTCGCCCGACACCTTCACTTCGACCGTCGTCGCCTCCTGCCCCTCCCCCGGCTTCTGGGCGCCTGCCGGCACGAGCGTGAGCAGGCGTGGCAGAGGCAGGCAGACCGACTGGGCGCGGAGATCGGCACCGAAGACGGCCGCCATCGACAGGGCGAGGGCGCCGATGCCGATCCAGCGGCGATCGATCGGGTAAAGCGAGCGTGGGTGGGGCATCGAGAGTCTCCTGCGCCGCGGGGCGGCCCATGGATGATGTTCAGTGATTGAAGAGGAACTCTTTGGCATTGATCAGCGCCCAGAGGAGGTCCTCGAGGTTTTCTCGCCGGGCCTGGGGATCGGGGAGCGGTTGCCCTTCGGGCGAGGTCCGCGGCTCGGCGATCACTCCGACGGCCTGCGCCATTTCGGCGTCGGTGGGGAGGCGGGCGAACGTGGCGAGGAACACCTCGCGGATCTTCTCGGGATCGGGGCGCTCGTCCTTCGAGAGCCGGTCTGCCCGGCCGCCATCGGCGGAGAGCTTCCCCTTGATGTCGGCTGCCGAAAGGAGGTGGAGGCTCTGAGAGAGACTCGACGACTGCACCCGCTCGCACTCGCAAACGCTCTGACCATCGGGGCGGCCAAACACCTGGAGAAACGGAGAGGAGCGGTTGTAGCTCGTATCGGGGAGCGCGATCGCCCGCGTGCCGGCGGGGAGATTCGCGAAGGTCGTGCTCGATCCAGTGACGGCATCGATCGAATCGAGGAGCACCTCGGCGGGGAGGCGGCGGGGGAGGAAGTGGGAAAAGTGCTGGAGATCGGCGGCGTTTCCCTCCAGCGGCACGGTGCTCGTTTGGTAGGTCCGCGAGAGGACGATCGTACGGACGAGCGCTTTGAGATCAAACTTCGACTGCCGGAAGTGCTCGGCGAGGGCATCGAGGAGCGCCGGGTTCGTGGGGGGATTGGTGTCGCGGAGATCGTCCTCCGGCTCGACAAGCCCCCGGCCGAGGAAGTGCTTCCAGTAACGATTGACCAAGGCCCGAGCGAAGAATGGGTTGTCAGGGCGGACGAGCCAATCGGCCAGCCGCAGGCGGGGATCCTCATCGGCCGGGATCGGGCCTTCCGGGGTGCCCAGGGCCGAAGGAGATATCTTGGCTGTCGTCTTCGGATTCACCGCGGCCGCCACGCCGCGCTTGTGGAAGATGAGATCCTCGCCCCGGGTCGACGTCGAACGCCTCCCGACCTGGCTGAAGTAGGCGGCGAGGCCGTGGTAGTCGTCCTGGCTCCAGCGCTCGAAGGGATGGTGGTGGCACTGGGCGCACCCGATCCGCACTCCGAGAAACAGCTGTGCCACGTCCTCGATCTGATCCTTCGGCTCCTTGACGCGCTTGTACCAAGCGACGGGAGGATTCTCGACGATCGTGCCAGTCGCGGCGAGGAGCTCGCGGACGAAGCGGTCGTACGGCTTGTTGGCGAGGAGACTGTCGCGCACCCAGGAGTGGAAGGCGAAGTTCGACACCGTGTCGCTCGTGTCGTCGCGCCTGTTCTTCAACAGCGCCGTCCACTTGTTGGCAAACCAGTCGGCATACCCGGGGCTTGCCAGGAGACGGTCGACGAGACGCTCGCGCTTGTCGGGGCCGGCGTCGGCGAGGAAGGCCTCCGCTTCCGCGGCGGTGGGGATCGAGCCGGTGACGTCGAGCGACACTCGGCGGAGAAACGTGGCGTCGTCGCACTCCGGCGAGAGCGGCACGCCGACGGCCCGGCAGCGCTCGAAGACATGCTCGTCGATGAAGTTCCGCGGTGTCGGCAGATCGGCAAGCGACTCGCCGTGGGGAACCGTGAACGTCGCCACGCTGACCTGCCCCTGAAAGCGGACCATCACCGCCGCGCTGCCGGGGATCGATCCGATGCTGACCAGCCCCGCCCCGTCGACCTCGGCCCGCGCCCGGTCGTTCGACTCATAGAGCGCAAGCTCCGTCACGTCGCGCGTGCTGCCGTCGGCGTAGCGGGCGATCGCCCGCAGCGGTTGGCGGGCCCCCGGCGTTAGCGTCATCCCGGCCGGTTCGACGATCAGTTTGTCGAGTGCCGGCAGGTCGCTCGGGCCGAGCCCGGCCCCCTCGCCGATCCAGCGGAGGAGCACCCGATGCGCCTCGGAGTCGGGGGCGATCCGCTGGCCGCCGCCGTGGGGCACGCTCGCGGTCGCCTTGAGGAGGAGCAGGCTCTGATCCGGGGCCGCGGTCGATACCCGCCTCCCCCGCGACTCCTTGAGGAGATGGTCGTAGTCTTCGTCGGGCTGGAAGCCGAGGAGCGAAAGCTGAAAGCCGTTTTGCCCCCCGCCCGCCTTGGCGTGGCAGGCCCCCATGTTGCAGCCGGCCTTGGTGAGGATCGGCACGACGTCGGCGGTGAAGCTCACGGCCCGCTCGGCGGGAACGATCGAAGCGGCGGGGGCCGGCGGGAGCAGGGAGAGAAGGACGGCCGTGGCTAGCGCAGCGAGGCCTAGGCTCCGGCGGCGGGCGAGGACCGGGCAAAGGGGACCAAGCCAAGCACGCACGATCGGTTCCATCTGTCGGCCTTCCCGTCGCTGCGGTTCCATGATCGTGTTCCGTGGCGGGAGCCGGGCCGGTTGGGGCTGGTGAGTACACCCCATCCAATCGATATTCCCCGAGAAAATACTACCTTTTTCCGGGCCTAGGGTCCACACGGGCTGCTTCCCTCCCCTCCCATCGGCGCTCTCGAGCTGAATTGTGGAGTTCCAGGTCCGGAGGGTACGATGTCGTAGGGGGATGTCTTCGTAAAAGACCTTCGTCGAGGCCCTCTGATTCCGTAAGCCCTCACCCTGACCAACACCCAGCCACCGACTCGGCAATCAGACGGCAAGGATGCGCCTCGGACTCGATCAGTCTGGGCATGATGCCCACGGTTCGGAACGTTCTTTCCCACTGAAGGGGGTGAACCATGCCGCTCTCCGTGACCTGCACCTGTGGACTTGTCTATTCGGTTTCTTCAACGCGGGCCGGCAGTACGATGGCCTGCCGTTGCGGTCGCACCGTGGCCGTCCCGGCCATCGACCGGCCAACACCGCCACCGGTCACTGGCGGCGGCCGCGATCAGCCTCACGAGGCCGATCTCGCCGACGACACGATCCAGACGATCAAGCGGATGATCCGCACGCGCGAACTTCCTGCCGCGGGCAAGTGCCCTCAGTCGGGGAAGGCCGCCAATGACGTCGTCGTCTTCCGGCTCCACTTCGACCCCGATGCCGAGGAGGCCCTGGCGGCCACCGAGCAGGCCGCGGCGTCGTCGGGCGGGTGGAGTCTGTTCGGCTGGCTCGGCAAGGGGGGAACGGCGACGACCAAGCGTCCCCCGCACGCCCTCGGCCACAATGTCTGGGTCGACATGCCGATGCGGGTAGCGCATGAGGCCCATGCCGAGATTCTCCTCTCGCGGAGCCAGAAGCACCTCCGCGACATGCTCCGCACCGTGCCGATCTATGCCCGTCTCCTCGCCGAGCACCGCACGGCCCGGATCGAAGCCCTCCCTCGCCACAGTGACGGCCAGCCGAATCACGGCCGACGCTGAAGAAACGCCGCGGCGACGACGGGGCTCGGGGGGCCGCCGTGGATGGCTGTCACCGGCGACGGTGGGGCTGCCCGTCGCCGGCATTCGGTGTTTCCCCCCGCGCTGCCTCCCCGTACGATCCCTGGCCGGATTCCGACCGCGGCCGGAAAAGCCTGCGAGGAGATCGCCCCCCCCGTGTTCACGTTCTTGCGTCGACCGCCGGTGACCCAGCAGGGGATCGTGATCTTTGCGCTCCAGTTGCTGTTGATCGTCCTCATTCCCGTCCTCGACGACGGCGGGCGACTCGTCCCGCTGCCCTACGCGGCATCCTCGCTCGCGGTGGCGACGCTGACGGTGCGCTTCCTCGGCTACCAGCGCACCGCGGGGGTGATCGCGGCTGTTGGCATCGCCACGATCCTCTGGGAGATTGGTTTGCCGCGCGTGCCCTCACTGTGGCGGTTTCCGCTCTGGTTGACGATGATCGCCGCCGGCATCCTCTCCGCGGGCTTGTGCATCAAGACGGCCTTCGCCCTCCGCGTGCCCCCAGTGCAGCGGATCTTCTGCGGGGCCGCGAGCTTTGTGCTGATTGGCTTCATGTTCGCGAGCATCCATGCGATTGTTGGTCTGGGCGATGGCATTGGCTACACGCTCGTCGGCGGCGTCGAGAACGCCCGCCCACTGCGGTGGGTCGATTTCGTGTGGTTGAGCTTCTCCACGCTCACCACCGCCGGCTTCGGGGATGTGGCGCCGGTGAATGCGGCGGCCTGCGCGGTATCGACGCTCGAGTCGCTCTGCGGGATCCTCTTCCCCGCCACGCTCATCGCCCGGATCGCATCGCTCCCCGCGGCCCCCGGCGAGAACGGTGGCTAGTCGTCGCTCGGTTGCAGCGGTGGCACTTCCCAGGTATCGACCTCGACAACCGCCACGATGTGCGCGGCGTTGATCGAACTGTTGGCCCGCTCGTCGGCGGAGAGCTTGACCAAGGGGAAATGCCCCCACGGGAAGCCGTCCTTCTTGAACGGGACGATGATCTCGACGTCGAGCCACACCTGGCCGCCCGGGGCCGCCCGGACGTTACGGACCTGGTCAACGATGAGGACATGCCCGGTGCCTAGGAGCACGCCGAAGCGCGTCCCCTCCTGAGCGAGCCG
>CAMCCR010000171.1 GCA_945873085.1 Candidatus Kuenenia stuttgartensis
CATGAACCGGGGCGTTTCCCGGCAATCGCAGAGTCGTTACGCGGATGCGGACGGCGACTACGGTCAGGCGATCGAGATCATGGAGGGCTTGCGTGCGACGTTTTCCGAGGCGCAGCAGGCCTGGCCGATCGCGTTGCAAAACGATCTCGCGGCTGCCTACATGAACCGGGGCAATTCCCGGCAATCACAGAGTCGTTACGCGGATGCGGACGGCGACTACGGTCAGGCGATCGAACTGACCGAGGGTATCCGCTCCATCCTCACCGCGATTCATGCCTGGTCAGAATCCTATCGCTTGATATTGGCTCTTGCCTGCTCCGGCCGGGCTGCCACCCGTCGGGCGCTCGGCGACTATGAAGGGGGGGCGGCGGACGAGAGGCGAGCGAAGGACGTCAAAGCCTCGGACGATTCGGGCCGTCCGTCCGCTCATGGCGGGAACGGGAGCGATTGAGCTTTAGCCGTCACCCCCGCGCCGCCGCCGATCCCGCCACGAAGGCGCTCGCCCAGGCCCACTGGAAATTGAAGCCGCCGATCCGGCCGTCAACGTCGAGAACCTCGCCGGCGAAGTGGAGCCCGGGGCAGATCCGGCTCTCCATCGTGTCGAGCCGCACTTCGGCGAGGGGTACGCCGCCAGCGGTCGCCTCGGCGATGGTGAAGCCGCGGTCGCCGACCACCGGCAGCTCCAAGCCTTTCACCGCTGCCACGAGCCGGCGCCGCGCCTCGCGGGGGAGGTCTCCCGTCGGGGGTGCGGCGGCGGCAGCACAGAGATGCTGCGCCAGTCGCTCGGTGAGATGCTTCCGGAGCACGGAGATCGCTCCTTTGGCGCCATTCTCGAGGAGCATCTGCTCGACGTGGGCTTCCGGGATCTCTGGGAGCCAGTCGAGGAGGAGCCGCGCCCCCGGATCGGTGTCCCGTGACACCAGCCAATATCGGCTGATGTCGAGCGTGGCGGGGCCCGACAGGCCGGTGTGGGTGCAGAGCGTGCTCCCCATGCTCGTCGCGAGCGGTTTTCCCTTCGGGGAGAAGAGCGTGAATCGGCAGGGCAGCGCGAGGCCGGTGAGGGCACGGATGAAGTGGTCGGCCGGGAGTACCAGCGGCACCAGGGCCGGCACGACCGGCGCCGTGATCGAGTGACCGAGCATCGTCGCCAGCGCGAAGCCGGAGCCGTCCGATCCCGATTTCGGCAGCGATTTCCCGCCGGTGCAGAGAATCACTTTTCGAGCGATCAGCGAGCCGGCCGTGGTATCGAGGCGGAAGCGGTCGCCGTCGCGCTCGATGAGCGTCACCTTCGCCGGATGCAAGAGCGCCACGCCGGCCGCCCCGGCTTCCCGGAGGAGCGCGTCGAGGATCGAACGGGCTGAATCAGACTCAGGGAAGAGCTTGCCGGTGTCGGCCTCCCGGTAGAACGCGACCCCGGAAGAAGTGAAGAAGGCGATGGTCTGCTCGACGGTGAACCGGCCGAGGACCTTGCGGATCGCCGGAGACGTGCTGCCGGCGAAGTCGCGCTCGTCGACCCGCCAATGGGTGACGTTGCAGCGCCCCCCCCCCGAGACAATGATTTTTGCCCCCAGCTTCCGGGCTCCGTCGAGGCCAACGACGGATGGCGGTCGCCCCGCGGTCGCCTGAGCGCGCCCGGCCCAGGTCGCGGCAAACAGTCCGGCGGCCCCGACGCCGACCACGGCGACGTCGGTTTGCGTCGGAATCCGGGGGGGCTCCAGGGGTGTGGAATCCGGAGCGGTTTCGCGGGGTAGAGTCATAGTGCTAGAGTTTGAGGTCTGCGCAGGGTCTGCAAGGGGTTGGCCCGGAGCCGGCCTGTGGGGAATTGACAAGTTCAGGCGCCATGATGACGCGTCCGCACTGCATCACCATCGAGGCGATTGATCGGGGCCCCCTGGGCCCCGGGGCGGTTCCCCGTTCGTCGGGGGTGGCCCGGCCGGGAGGGGCTTGCCGCCCGGAAGGTTCATGGAGGATCGCGGCCTGGGTGGTGGGAATGCTGGCGACCACGATCGGCCTGGCCGGTCCATCCGTGCCCGCCGCCGATGCTCCGATCGACTTCAACCGTGACATCCGGCCGATCCTCTCGGAAAACTGCTTCTACTGCCATGGGCAGGATGGCAACAAGCGGCAAGCCGATCTGCGGCTCGATGACCGCGACGCGGCGCTCGCCGCCCGGGCGATCGTCCCTGGCGATCCCGGCGCGAGTGCCATCCTCGAGCGGATCCATTCCTCGGACGACGACGTCGTCATGCCCCCGCCGTCTTCGAATCGGAAGCTCTCTGCCGAGCAGAAGGAGCTTCTCGCCAAGTGGGTCGCTTCCGGGGCCGAGTACCGCAAGCACTGGGCCTTCGAGCCGCCGACCCGCCCCGAGCCGCCGGCGGTGAACCACGGCGGCTGGGTCCGCAACGCGATCGATGTTTTCGTTCTTGCCGGAATCGAGGGGGCGGGCATGACCCCCTCCCCCGAAGCTGACCGGACGACCCTCATCCGCCGCCTCTCGGCCGACCTCGTCGGCATCCCGCCGACGCCCGAGGAGGTCGACGCCTTCGTCGCCGATCCCGCTGCAGACGCCTACGAGAAACTTGTCGACCGGCTCCTTGCCAGCCCCCATTACGGCGAACGGATGGCGCTGCCGTGGCTCGATGCCGCCCGCTATGCCGATTCCAACGGCTTCCAGCAGGACGGCGACACCTGGCAGTGGATGTGGCGGGATTGGGTTGTCAGGGCCCTCAACGCCGACATGCCGTTCGACCGCTTCTCGATCGAGCAGCTTGCCGGCGATCTCCTCCCCGACGCGACGGTCGAGCAGAGAATAGCCAGTGGCTTCAACAGGAATCACCTCCTCAATGGCGAGGGGGGAGCGATTGCCGAGGAACAGCGGTTCAACAACCTCTTCGACCGGGTCGACACGACAAGCACCACCTGGCTCGGCCTCACGCTCGCCTGTGCCCAGTGCCACGACCACAAGTACGACCCGCTCACGCAGGTCGATTACTACCGCTTCCTCGACGCCTTCAACCGGCTCTCGGAGAGTGGTGTGCCGCAGTATTTCTCGAGCCGGATCCGGGTGGCACCGCCACTGCTCGAGCTTCCCACCGAGGAGAACAACGCCCGGATCGCCGACTTCGAGAAGCAGATCGCCGCCGCCGACACCGAAGCTGCTCCGATCATCGAGGCCGGCTTTGCCGGCTGGCGGAAGGGGCTGTTGGCCTCGGGAGTGCCCGGTGATGCGGCCGGTCTTCCGGGGGGGCTTCTCGAGCAGCTCAAAAAACCCGAGGGGGAGCGGACGGCCGAGGAGCGGCAGGCGATCGACGCCGACCTGCGGAAGCACTTCGACGAGAAGGTGCGCAACGACCTCGTCGGCAAGGTAGCGCCGGTCGAGCGCGCGGCGACCCTCCGCCGGCAGTTGGGCGACTACCGGGCCGACCAGATCCCGCGGGTGATGGTGATGAGCGACGACAGGCCCCGCGAGACGAAGCTCCTCGATCGGGGCGACTACCTGACGCCGAAGGGGGATCCCCTCACGTTCGCGCCGCCGGGCGTGCTCCCGCCGCTCCCCGAGGGGGCGGCAGCCAACCGGCTCGGGCTCGCCCAGTGGCTCTTCCGCCCCGATCATCCGCTCACGGCGCGGGTTCAGGTCAACCGGATGTGGCAGCACTTCTTCGGGCTCGGGCTCGTGAAGACGGTCGAGGACATGGGGGTGCAGGGGGAATACCCGCACCATCTGCCACTCCTCGACTGGCTGGCGCTCGAGTTCCGTGACCGGGGCTGGAGCCAGAAGCAGATCCAGCGCCTGATCGTCACGAGCGCCACGTACCGTCAGTCGAGCCGGGTCCGCCCCGATGACCTCGCCAAGGATCCGGAGAACCGCCGCTTCGGCCGGGCGACGCGGATCCGCATGCCCTCCGCTGTGCTCCGCGACGTCGCCCTGTCCTCGAGCGGCCTGCTCGACCGGCGGCAGGGGGGCCGACCGGTCTATCCCTACCAGCCCGACGAGATCTGGGAGGCGCTGGCGATCACGAAGGAACGCGACTTCACCTATCCGCAGTCGCAGGGGAGCGATCTCTATCGGCGCAGCCTCTACACCTTCTGGCGGCGGACGGTGAGCCCGGCGAACATGTTCGATGCCGCCAACCGCCAGACCTGCCGCGTCCGCACCTCGACGACCTGCACCCCACTCCACGCCCTCACGACGCTCAACGACCCGACCTGGGTGGAGGGGGCTCGCGTGCTGGCAGCCGCCGCGATCAAGGCTTCCCCCGACGTCGACGGCCGTCTCACCCATGCCTTCCGGCGCGTCGTCTCGCGCGTGCCGACCGATTTCGATCTCGTCGCCCTGCGGAGGATGTTCACCCGGCAGCGCGAGTTCTATGCGGCTGATCCGGCCGCAGCGAAGGCGCTTGTGTCGGTGGGGGCCAGCGCGAAGGACGAGTCGCTCGATCCGGTCGATCATGCCGCCCTGACGGCAGTCTGTCTGGCGATCTTCAACCTCGACGAGGCCCTCACCCGTGAGTGATCCACACGCCGCCAGTCTCCCGTCGAGTCTCGATCTTTCGGCCGCCATCGCCGAGAACATGGCCCGTGTCTCGCGCCGGCGCCTGTTCGGATCGGCCGGGATGGGAATCGGTGGCGTGGCGCTGGCGGCGATGCTCGGGCGGGAGGGAACCGCGGCCGGGCCAGTGATTGCCGGGCTCCCGGATCTCCCCCACCATCCGCCAAAGGCGAAGCGGGTTGTCATGCTCTGGCAGGGGGGTGGGCCGTCGCATGTCGATCTCTACGACCCCAAGCCGGTGATGCGGGAGCGTGCCGGCCAAGACATCCCCGAGAGCGTCCGCGGCACGACCCGGCTCTCCACGATGTCGAGCGGCAACGCGAAGTGGCCGATCCAGCCGGCCATCAAGCCCTTCAAACGCTACGGCAACTCCGGGATCGAGCTCTCCGAGATGCTGCCGAACATCGGCGGCATCGCCGATGAGATCTGCGTCGTCCGCAGCATGAATACCGAGGCGGTCAACCACGCTCCGGGGGTGACGCTGTTCATGACCGGCGCGCAGGTGCCGGGCAGGCCGAGCATGGGGGCCTGGCTGACCTACGGCCTGGGCTGCGACACCGACGAGCTGCCGGCCTTCGTCGTCATGACCTCCTCCGACAAGGCGAAGACCTGCGGGCAACTGTTCTTCGACTACTACTGGGGGAGCGGTTTCCTGGCGAGCCGTTTCCAGGGGGTGAGGTTTCGCAACACCGGCGACCCGGTGCCCTATCTGGCCAATCCCCCCGGCGTGAGTCGGGCAGCGCGGCGCGCGCTGCTCGATGACGTGGCGGCGATGAATGCGGCGCATCTGGCCGACTACGGCGATCCGGAAATCGACACTCGGATCTCGCAGTACGAGATGGCCTTCCGGATGCAGACGAGCGTCCCGGACCTCACCGACTTCTCCTCCGAGCCCAAGCGCGTCCTCGACCGCTACGGTCCCGACGTCCACGTGAAGGGGAGCTTCGCCTCCAACTGCCTGATCGCCCGGCGACTTCTCGAACGGGGCACCCGATTCGTGCAGCTCATGCACGCCGGCTGGGACCAGCATGGCAATCTGTTCACGCAACTCGAGGAGCAGTGCCGCGACACCGAGGGGCCGTCGGCTGCGCTGGTGCTCGACCTCAAGGAACGCGGACTGCTGGACGACACGCTCGTTGCCTGGGGGGGAGAGTTCGGTCGCACCCCGTTCGGCCAGGGGGATCCGGCCAACCCGAAGGGACGCGATCACTTCGGCCGGGCCTACTCGTGGTGGCTCGCCGGCGGCGGGGTGCGCGGGGGGCATGTGCACGGATCGACCGACGACTTCGCCTGGAACATCACCGCCGACCCGGTCCATGTCCACGACATGCAGGCGACGATGCTCCATCTCCTCGGCATCGACCACACCCGCCTCCTGTTCCGCTACCAGGGGAGGCAGTTTCGGCTCACGGATGTCCACGGGCATGTCGTGAAGGGGATCCTCGCCTGAAGGTCTGTCAGGCTCCCGCGGAGGGGGCTGTTCTGGAGGGGCGAGCCCGCAATCTCCCCCCACCCTACCCCGACTGACAGCCCTGACCGGCCGGCGGGCCGATCGGCGCCGAAAGCGAGGGTGCTTCGGCAATCCAGGGAGGCACGGCCGACGGCGAAAACTCGATCGCTCGTACCGATCATGCCGACCTCGACCCTGAAAAACGGCCCTGAAACCGAGCTCCCGTTCGTTGAACCGGCCGTGGGTGTTGGTATCGTCGAACGTAAGAGCGTGGGATGTGGCTGGTTCAGACCGGCTGCCGACCCGCGGCTCCCTTCGACCGCCGACTCCACACTTCTGGGATCAAGCCCGGCATGGCCATCGCCCGTTATCCCGAACCGGAAGAGATCGACTGCCTGCTCCGCAACGCGGAGTTGCGCGACGAGATCGAGCCGTATCTCGACGAGTCGATCTTCGAGATCGACTTCCGCACGCTCCCCACGGAGGCGGAAAACCGCTTCCTCGAATCGATGATCGCTTGGGAGAAGGCGGCCCTGGAGCCGATCGCCCGCTGGTTCGATCCGCCGCTGGCCCTCCAGCCCGCCTGCACGCTCGACGAGGATCAACTTCGCGAGAGGCTCTGGGAGACGATCGAGCGGTTGTATGAGAAGCGGATCGTCCTCGACTTTACCGACCACCTCTCCGACCGGGATCTCTACGTCCTCATCCGCCGGGACATCCTCCCCGC
>CAMCCR010000172.1 GCA_945873085.1 Candidatus Kuenenia stuttgartensis
CCGGGACCGCGACTGCCGCCAGCGGCGTCGTGGGTGCTAATGGGATCGTTGGCTTGCAGATTGGATACGCGATTGCCGACATGACCGCCAAAGCGGGCTTCGGCGTGCTGATCTATCTCATTGCCAAGTCCAAGAGCTCGAAGACTACCTCGGCTTAAGCGAAAGCTACCGCCTGAGCGTCAGGACCCTCTGAGCGTCAGGACCCTCTGAGCGTCAGGACCCTCTGCGGAAGAAAAGTGTTTTCATGCACGCGGCCTCGGTAATCGTGCTCTGTTGGGCGATGACCGGGGCCGCGTGTTTTTTTTCTCAGGCCATGGCTGGCGTGACAGCCGGCGTTTTGGCGGTTCTCGTTGCGTTGATCGGCCTGCCGCACGGCGCGGCTGACCATCGCTTTGCCAGGCCGCGGCTCGAGCCGGTGCTAGGGCTGGCGTGGCTGCCGGTGTTTCTGGGCGGGTATCTGGTGGTTGCGATGCTGGTCGTGTGCGGCTGGTTCGTAGCGCCAGCGGCCACGGTTGTCGCATTTTTTCTCGCCTCAGCGTGGCACTTCGGCCAGGAAGAGCCCCGTCTCCTGGTCGGTCCGCGTGGCCTGCGGCCGGTTTTCCGATTCGCCCGCGGCGGGCTCGTGATCTGGACGCCTTTGGTGTTTCACGCCAGGGATGTCGCCGCGATCCTCGGCCTCGCCGCCCCGGGGGGCTCGGGCCCAGCCATCCACCACGCCCTCAGCCTGCTGACGGCTTGCTCGTGGATCATGCTGCCGATCGCAGCGGTAGCTTGGACGTTCCAGTTATTGGCCGCCGCCCGGACGCCCCAGGGGTTGGCGGGCAGCAGAAGCACCGGGCGGAGGCGGCGGATCTTGCTTGCCGACAACGCGCTGGTCGGGTCTCTGGTGGTGCTCTTCGCCGTCGCGAACCCGCTGGTGAGCTTCCCGGTCTATTTCTGTGGGTGGCATTCGGCGCGGGGCCTTGAGCGACTCCGTCGGGAACTGGGGGAGAGCTGGTCGGAATTAGCCCGAAGCCTCGCCCCCATGACCGTTGGCGCGATCGCTCTGGTTGGTCTGGCCGCGTGGCTCGTGCTCGGGGGGGCGGGCTGGAATGGCACGCTCATCCGTGCAACTTTTGTCGGCTTGAGCGCCGTGGCCGTCCCCCATTTGCTCCTCCACGGCATCGCCCCGCTGTGCGAATCGTTCGACCGGCAGCGAACGCAATCGCCGCACTTGAAGCCCCGCACGACCCCGGGGAGCTCCGTATGACATTGGCTCCGGAGTTCGACTACGGAATTGTTGGCGGCGGTCTTCAAGGCTGTCTTTTGGCCCATGCTCTGGCCTGGCACAGGCCAGAGGCGACCGTTCTGCTCCTCGAACAGGCCGACGATCTGTGCGGCAATCACACCTGGTCTTTTCACGAGACAGACATCGCTGACAAGGCCAAAAGCTGGTTCGACCCGCTGGTTGTCCACCGTTGGCCAGGCTACCGCGTCAGGTTTCCGACGCTGTCGCGGCGGGTGGAAATCGCCTACGCGACGATCACGTCCGACCGTCTCCGCGAGGCGACGCTGTCACTGGCAGATGAAGCGGGAGGCCCGGTTCGCCCCGGCCGACTCGTCGTTCGCACTGGTGTGTCGTGCGAGATTCTCTCGCCGTCCACGGTGAGGGTCGGCGGAACCGCCGATGTTTCCTGCCGCGCTCTTCTTGACTGTCGCGGGCGGGCGGGGGCAGGGACGCCGAGCGGAGCCGGCTATCAGACCTTCATCGGACATGAGTATCAAACTGCTCGGCGCTGGCCGGCAGCGGAACCGACGATCATGGATGTCCCGCGCGACCAAGCCGCGGGCTTCGAGTTTCTCTACGAACTTCCGCTCGGTCCTGATCGCGTGCTCCTGGAATACACGAGGTTCCACGAGGAGCCGGCCTGTGACAAATCGCGGGCTGCCACGCTGATCTCGGCTCGCCTGGCCGAGGCCGACGCAGGATCGGCGAAGCTGGTGAGAACGGAGCACGGGTGTCTCCCGATGCCCTATACGGCGGCAGCCAGGCGTGAGGGGCCGTCTCCAGCCGGCGGCTACGCCGGCGGCTGGTTCCACGCCGCCACGGGATACTCAATGCCGCTGGCCGTTCGCTTCGCGGAGCTCGTCGCTCAGGCCCAGCCAGATCGGGTCGCCGCTGAGGTCGCCTCCGCGGCCGCCGAGGACCGGCTGCGGCGAGGATTCGCCCGCTTTCTGAATCGGCTGCTGTTTTGCCTGGTCAAGCCCGCAGACCGCTGGAAGATCTTTCGGCGGTTCTACCGTGTCCTGCCGGAAGAGCGAATCTCTCGGTTTTATGCCCATCGCTTCACGTTCACCGATGCGGCTCGGATCATGATCGGCTGGCCGCCGACCGGCCTGGCGCCGATTCGCTTCGTCAGGTCGTTTGTATCAACCCCGGGACCGTTGCCGACATGACTCAAAATCTCCTCGGCTTCGCCGGCGGCCGTTCCGGGGCTCCCACCGCGCCAGTTCCAGGGGGGCTTCCGCATCGGGCAGGCACAGGCTTGCACCGGCGAGCGGCAGTGATCGGGAGCGGCTTTGGCGGCCTCGCCGCGGCCATCCGTTTGCAGTCGATGGGCTTCGAAACACTCTGCTACGAGGCCCACGACCAGCCAGGAGGCAGGGCTGCCGTCTACGAGGATGGCGGCTACATCTTCGATGCCGGGCCGACCGTGATCACCGCGCCACACTGCCTGGAGGATCTCTTTGAGCTCTCCGGCAGGCGGATGGCGGACTACGTCCGTCTGCTGCCTGTGACCCCGCTCTACCGGCTCCAGTGGAATGATGGCGTGGCCTTCGATTACGTCGCCGACGAGGCGGGGTTGATCGAACAGGTCCGGCGGGTGAACCCCGCCGACGTGGAAGGCTATCGTCGCTTCGCTGACTACACCCGGCAGGTGTTCGCGAAGGGATACGAGGAGCTCGGCGCCGTCCCCTTCCTCCACTTCACCGACATGATCCGAGCCGCTCCGCAACTGGCCCGCCTGCGGGCCGACAGGAGCGTCTATGCGGCCGTTTCACGGTTTATCAAAGACGAGCACCTGCGGCAGGCGTTCAGCTTTCACCCCCTCCTCGTCGGCGGGAATCCGCTCGAGACAAGCTCCATTTACACGCTGATCCACTGGATCGAGCGGAAGTGGGGCGTGTTCTTTCCCGAGGGGGGCACAGGCGCCCTTGTCCGCGGCCTCGTGCGGCTCTTCCAGGACCTCGGCGGTACGCTCCGACTCGCGGCTCCGGTCGATCGAGTCACGCTCGAGACTGCCGGCAACGCGACCAAGCACGTTGTCCACGCCGCCGGCGGGCCGCCGGAGAGGTTCGATGTCGTGGTCTCAAACGCCGATGTCCACCATACCTACGCCCAGCTCTATCGCGGCGTGGCCGCTGCCGGCCGCCGGCAGCGGCGGCTGGAGCGAATGACCTGGTCGATGTCGTTGTTCGTGTTGTACTTCGGCACCAACCGTCGCTACCCGCACTTGGCCCACCACACGATCCTGTTTGCGTCGCGGTTCATGGGGCTTTTGCGAGACATCTTCCACGGCCATAGCCTCCCCGCCGACTTCAGCCTTTACCTGCATGCCCCCACGATCACCGACCCGAGCATGGCCCCGGCCGGAGGCGAGTCGTTCTACGTGCTCAGCCCCGTGCCACACCTGGGCAACGCGGCGATTGACTGGGAGGCGGTGGCCACCAGATACGGCGACGCCATCCTCGAGTCGCTCGAAACGCACCTCCCGGGGTTACGAGAGTCGATCGTGACCCGTCGGCACTGCACGCCCGCTGACTTCGCGGGGAGGTTCAACGCCCATCTCGGCTCTGCCTTCTCGGTAGCGCCGACGCTCACCCAGAGTGCCTACTTCCGCCCCCACAACCGCGATCCGGACATCCCCGGGCTGTACCTCGTCGGGGCGGGCACCCATCCGGGGGCCGGCGTGCCCGGCGTCGTCAACTCCGCCAAGGCCACCTGCGACACAATCGCGGCCGACTTCCATGTCGTCGCCAGTTAGCAGCCCGACAGCGGGGGAGTCGATCCGGCGGCACAGCCGCTCGTTCTCGTTTGCCAGCCGGCTGCTGCCCGCCGGCAAGCGGGCCGACGTCGAGCGCCTCTACGCCTGGTGTCGGTGGTGCGACGACGGCGTCGATACCGCGATCTCGCCGCAGCAGGCGCTGGAGTTCGTCGAGCGGGCCACCGACGACGTCGGCCGAATCGCCGCCGGAAAAAGCCCGGTTGCCGGCGAAAGCCGCTGGCTAGCGGAACTCGTCGGCCGACACGACCTCCCGCTCGAGGCGGCCCTGGCCCTGCTCGATGGGATGCGGTCAGACCTCACGGCGGCGGCAGGCTTTGACGAGGTCGACCTCTTGCGGTACTGCTTTCGGGTCGCTGGGGCTGTCGGCGTGCTCTTGTGTCCAATTCTCGGCCTCGCGGATCGCCGCCATCTCCCCCACGCCGCGGCTCTCGGCATGGGCATGCAACTGACCAACATCGCCCGCGACGTCGCCGAAGACTGGGGACGGTCTCGCTGCTACCTACCGCTTGAATGGACCGACGGGCTGCGGCCCGGCGGCGGGCCGCCCGACCCACGGCGGGTACGGGGGGGTGTGAAGACGATTCTCGAAGTCGCCGACGGCTACTACGCTGCCGGAGAGGCGGGCATCAGCGGGCTCGATGCCGATTCTCAACTGGCTGTCCGGACAGCAGCAAGAATTTATCATGCGATCGGGACTAAGATCAGGAGGCGGAGCTTCGAGGTGCTCGACGAACGGGCCCGGGTATCGACGCTGGGGAAGCTCAGAATCTTCGCCGTCGCGATGCTCCCACCGGCCGGTGGCATCCGGCCGATGCAGCTTGACGAGTCGGCCGAGCGAGCTCTCGCTGCAGCGGGCCGACTGTTAGCGGAGTATGGAATATCGGTGCAGGGTTGAGACGTTCACCCCTCGCCGTGGCGGTGCAGAGGCAGGAAGTGAGCTGCCTTTTTCGCGGCTCGATACACAAACTTGGAGGCTTGTCATGAAGTGGGATGCTTGGAGCGTCGTATTCACAGGTCTGTCGCTGACTTGCGTGACGTCGGTCGTGCTGTTTCTGCTGGTCGCCATCAATCCGAAAGACGCCGCGTACGGCTCAATGCCGCTGTTCTACGCCGCTGGCTCGGCCATTGCGGCATTGGCATTCAATCGGGCCTCCGCATGGGCGGCCCGTCGGGCTGCTCGTCTCGTTCCGTGATTCACGAGCGCGGGTCGAGCATCGAACAAGGTCGTTGATCTCTGCAGGGAGGCGACCGGAAGTCCGCCGTCCCATCAGTCCTTCCGCGCCTGATGACCGACAGAGCCTACCGAAGGGGCTGTGTCCCACTTTCGCTCAATCGCGGCAAAACAGGCGAAGACCCCGAGGATCGCCAGCCCGTAGAGCATCGCGATCAGCGCTAACGCCACGTCGTAAGGTTTGGGCGTCGAGAGGGAGACCCGCAGGAGGACTGTCGAGATCACGAAGCCGGCGTTGCGAAAAACGTGTTCGTAGCGGTCGTAGTAGGCCAGCGACACGATCAGCAGGAAGACGTCGGTGAAGATCATGAACTCGAAGAATCGGGGAAAGAAGAAAAGATCGACATCGGTTGGCGGCGGTGACAGAAACACCGGCAACCCGTCGATCAGCCGGGCCCAACTGGCGAGATTGACGAGCGCCAGCGTCACCAGCACGACCAGCAGCAACACGGCCACGGCTTTTTTCAGTTGGACGAAGCCCTCGAGGTCACGATGCGTGGGCGTCTTTGGTGTCACATGCCGAAGCAGGTTGAAGCCGGTCACGATCAGAAACATCAAGACGGCCCCTGCCATGTCGAACAGGACGGCTTTGACCGCGGCGGGCTCCGCAATCCAGTTTTCCAGGTCGTGGAAACCGCCGATGTCCTTGAACACGCCGCGGACGACGATCAGCGAAATGATCTGGTACTGCATGGCGACCTCTCCGGTATGCGAAGCGGCCAAGGCAAACACCAGGAGAATCACCTCGTAGAACAGGATCACACTGAACGGTGTGTAGACGGCGTGGAGCGGGCTTTTGTCGATCCCCTCAAAGAGCGTCAGAGGCAAGTCGGGAAACAGCCGCGCGATCCCGATGACGGCCAGGTGCAAAAGAAATCCGATGGCTGCCCCCGTGACCACCAGCCGCTCCAGCCAGGCCCGCACGGTGGCGCTGTCGAGGGCGTCAAAGAGATCGGCCAGTCGGCGGCGGATTGAACCCAGCACGGCAATCTCTCCGAAGTGAGCGTTTTGCCTGGGCAATCGACGCGGTTCCCGTTCCTATCGTAGGCACCCGCCCCCAATAGGGCGGGTATGCATCAAAAAATACTTGTGTTTCCGCCTGAGGCGAAGCTTGGGCGGGCGCCTCGGAAGCGATCGCGCAGACGGGTGAATCGGGCGGATAGCAGAGGCGGCAGTGCTGAATCACAGGTCGAACCTTCCCATTCCGGGCTTCTCCCGATGAGGGGCTTGGCCGGCGGGAGGCCCCGGTCGATATTCAGGGCCGTGCAGTGACCGGCCTCTGGCAGGGAGCATCGGAACGTTGAACCGCAGGATGCAGAATGCCCCCGCCGTCGGTCGGGGCGAGGGAAGCCGCCTGCAGTACGAGGCCTATCGCCGTCGCCGCCGCGATCCGGTCGAGCAGGCCAGCCGGGCCAAGAG
>CAMCCR010000173.1 GCA_945873085.1 Candidatus Kuenenia stuttgartensis
GAGCTCCGCCGCGGCTGTGGAACGGGGTGCGGCGGATTTGGTGGCAGCCGTGGGTGAGAGTCGGTTGCCCCCGGTGGCCACCGGTGCGGGCGGCACTGGCACCGGCTTCACGCTCACCGACTGCACCGCGACCGGAGGAGCCGTGACCGTGGCCGGTTGGCCATTCGCGACCGTCTGCGTCTTTGGGAGGGCTTGAACGTGGGGTGCAGACGACGCGGGCTTCTCAGGGGAGCGGGGCGTGGTGGCAGGGCGGACGGGCCCCCCGCCGGCTCGATTCCTCGCCCGCCGCCTTGCGGTGGCATCGAACGACAGCACGGCGGCCGGCCGCGGAGCAGACTTGCCCACGACAGCCGGAGCGACGGCAGCCGCGCCAAGCGCCCCGACGGCCTGGAGCTGATCGCGGACCTTGGCAAGATGACCGGCCACGTCACGGCCGCGCTGATCGAACTGGATGAAGGTCGCGCCGTCGCGGCCCTCGAGGACGCGTCGCGTCAAACCGGTGAGCACGCCCGAGGGCCCGACCTCGACGAACGTCCGCACCCCATCGGCCCACAACTTCTCGACCACGTCGACCCAGCGCACCGTCTGCGTCATCTGGCGAACAAGGCTGTCACGAACGTCGTCGACCGTGGCCATCGGGGCCGCCGTCGTGCTGCTGTAGACGCGGCGCGACGGGGTCACGATCGACATACGATCGATCGCCTCGGCGAGCTTCGCGGCGGCAGCAGCGAGAAGCGGCGTGTGGAACGGGCTGGGCACGGCCAGACGCTTCGAGCGGATGCGCCGACCCTCGAGAAGCACCTCGACGGCATCAACGGCGCGGGCCTGGCCGCCAATCACCGACTGCTCGGGCGCGTTCTCGGCACACACCCACACCTGCCCGGCAAACGGAACGATCGCCGCGGCGACCTCCTCGCGACGGGCGATCACGGAAAGCATCGCCCCCTGTTTCGGACCATGCTGCTCGACGGCGCCAGCCCGGGCCTGCGTGGCCCGTGCGCCCTGGGCGAAGCTCCAGGCGCCGGCGGCCACCAGCGACGGAAATTCTCCGAAGCTGTGGCTGGCGATGACGTCGGGGCTGAACCCCATCCCCTCGAGAACGGTCCAGGCGAGGAGGTCGCCAAGATACATCCCCCACTGGGTGTCCCACACCGCCGTGCCCATGGAATTGTCCGACTTCCAGGCGATCCCGGCGAGGGTCTCAAAGCCCGCCGACCGGGCACACGCGTCGAGGGTCTCGACGGCCTGCTGGGCTGCGGGCGACTCCGCGATGAGCCCGCGGAACATGTCGGTGTACTGCGATCCCTGCCCAGGAAAGAGGGCCGCTACGAGCGGGCGCCCTTCCGGCAGGGCACTCCCCTGGGAGGGAGACGGCGCGGGGGTGACCACAGCCGCCGGAGCGCTGGTGGCCCGCTCCTTCGCCGCCGCCGGCACCGGGAGCCCGTTGTCCATGACGACGTGACCGACCAGGGTTTCGTTGACGACGGTGATCGCTCCAGCCCGATAGCCACAGGCATCGATCGACGCCACGACCATCGGCGCCGACGAGGCCACCGGCATGCCCGGCGCCGGTGAACCGGCCGCCACGGTCGGCGGCATCTGGCCCGATCCGAGGACGTCGGCAAGCTTGATCATCCCGGCCGCAGCAGCTGCCGCCCCGAGATGGCCGACGAGGCCCTCGACCGCTCCTGCCACGGCCTCGATCCCGTATTCGGACGCCAACGCACGGAGCTCGGGATCGTCGATGGCACGCGTCCCCGATCCGGCGACCTCGAGGGCCCGAACGGCCCTCGGCACGATCCCGGCTTGGAGACGTGCAGCCCGCATCGCGCGAGCCGCGGCCTCGCCCACCGAGGCTCCTGACCCCACCGACACGCCCCGAATCACGCCCTGGATACGATTCCCCGCGGCGCGGGCGTCGGCAAGGCGCTTGAGCACCAGCACCACCGCACCCTCGCCGGGAACCCGTCCGCCTCGAGCGGCGTCGAAGGCGGAGCTGGGACCATCGGCGAGCACGCCCTGGAGCGAGAAGCCCTCGTAGGCCATGAGGTCGAGGTAGCGTTGGCCGGAAGCACAGAGCACGGCATCGCACTCGCGCTCACGGAGGAGGTCGACCGCCGCCGACAGCGCTGAGACGCCGGAGCAATCCCCGGAGTCGAGCGCGAGCGCGCCCCCCATCAGATCGAACGACTTCGTCAGCCGGCTGGCGAGCGTGGAACTCGTGAAGCTCCCCGTCTCGTCGACCAGCGCCGGCATCTTCTCGAGGAGCTTCTTCCCATAGCCCTCGACGATTCGCTCGATGTCACGCGGCGCGATTCCCCGGCGACCGAGGGCAGCGCGGAGGTGACGCGAGGTCTCCGGCAGGCGGAGTCCCATCTGGAGATCGTTGGAGAACTCTCCACCGAACATCGTCCCCACCACGACTCCGGTACGGACGCGGTCGAGCGCCGCCACCCCGCCGACTTCGGCGATGGCAGCGTCAGCCGCTTCGAGGAGCATGAATTGGAGCGGATTGGCTGCGGCGATCTGCTTCGGCGGCACCTTGTGCCGGCGCCAGTCGTAGACAAACCCCTCGACGAAGCCCCCCACGCCGGCCACGGTGTGCCAAGTCCGGGGAGCCTTCGAATCAAGAGCCCTGGCGACATCGAAGCGCGACGCTGGTACCGGGCCGATCGCCGTCTGCCCCTGGCGGACGAGCGACCGGAAGGCGTCGACGTTCAGGGCGCCGGGGAGCACGCTACCGATGCCGACGATCGCCACCGCTTCATCGTCGGCCGTTCCCTTCGGCGTCGCCGGCGGCAGCGTGCCCGCAGGGCGCCCAGGAAGATGCTCGGCGAGGGCCAGATGGACGTTGAGCCCCCCGATCCCGAAGGCGTTCACCGCAGCCCGGCGGGCTTCGCCATCGGCCCGCTTCGGCCACGGGATCGACTGGCTGGGAACGACGAACGGGCCCCGCTCCCAGTCGAAGTCCTCGTTGTATTCGCTGCAGGTCGAGCCGGGGGGGATGAGGCCATGCTCCATGGCGAGCACCACCTTGACGAGGCTCGCCATGCCGGTCGTTTCGAGGGTGTGGCCGATGTTTGCCTTCACGCTGCCGATCGGGATCTTTCTCCCGGCCGGGACGTTGGCCGAGACGAGCGCCGACAGCGCGCCGAGTTCGGTCGCATCGCCGACCTGGGTGCTCGTGGCGTGGGCTTCGATGTAGTCGAGGCGGCCGATATCGCTCTTGTCGGGGTAGGCCCGCTCGACGGCAAGCTTCTGCCCTTCCTGGCGCGGCGCCCACAGGCTCTTTCCCTTGCCGTCACTGGCCACGCCGATGCCACGAATGACCGCCCGGATCCGATCGCCGTCGGCGATCGCCTTGGAGAGTTTCTTGACGACCAAGGCCACGTAGCCCTCGGCGGTCACCAGACCGTCGGCATCGCGGCCGAAGGGACAGGAGCCGGAGTTGCTGACCGACTGCGCTGCCGAGAAGAGCACGAGGCTGTCCGACTTGCAGTACGAGGCGCCACCGACGATCGCCTGGTCAATGCCCCCCTGCTGGAGCGCCCGGGCAGCGATCGCAAGGGCTTGGAGCGAGGAGGCACAGGCGGCGTCGACGACGAGGTAGGGGCCGTCGAGTTGGAGGGCTTCGCGGACGATCTTGGCGGCGCCGAGAGCACCGAGGTCGAGTTTCTCACCCGGACGGCGGCCGGGATGGTCACGGCGGACCGCGGCGGTGACCTCTGCCGCGACCGATTCCGCCCCGGCACCGAGAAGTTCGCGGGCGGCCGCAACGTCGCCGAGCCAGGCGGTGGTGCCGTCGATCCCGGTGGAATAGACGTAGTCGCCGATCCGGGTGCTCCCGCCGGTGTGGCCGACGTAGACACCGGTGCGGGGCCCGCGGGGCATGGCGAAGGGATCGAGTCCGGCATCCCGGCAGGCCAGCGACGCTACCTCGAGGAAGATGTGATGGGCGACGTCGTAGCGATCGAGCATGTCGGCGCGGATCGGACAGACGGCCGGATCGACCGGACGCTCACTGACGATTGCCCCCAGATCGGAATAGCTCTTGCCGACCTTGCTCTTCTCGGGATCGAAGTAGAGATCGCGCGGGAGGCGGGAGTCGGGCAGACGGCCCCAAGCGGTGCGGCCGTGCACCACGAGGTCCCAGAAGGCTTCCAGGCCATCGGCCCCCGGAAGCCTGCATGCCATGCCGACAATCGCCAGTGAATCGTGCAAAGCTCGGTCCTCGTCCTGGAGGGGCATCATCGACGGACCGGCGCCACCCGCGAAGGGGGGACGCGGCGCGTGGTGCGGTCGGGGTGAAGGTCAGAAGGGGTCGATCAGGTCCGTGCGCGGATCGGGATGTTCGTCGGCCAACAACCCGTCCGTGGGATCAACACCGCCCCCGCCCTGAGATCCCCGATCGCTCGGGCATCCAGCCGACCGGACAGGCGGAATACCGCCCATCACCGGCCACGGAGGCTCATCCTTTCACCAGCATCGCTGACCGCGAAAAACCGGCGACGACGGCCCCGCCAACCCGTTCGACAACCCCCTGTCGAGGGGTGGGCGAGGGGCGGAACGGGGCCAAGTGCCGGAATGAACGCGGGAAATCCAGTATGGATTGAGCGCTTTGACTGTCAAGAAAACCCTCCAAACGCTTCCCACTCCCGGCGCTTTCCGGGCCATTTCGCCGTGCGAAGGCTGTGGATAGAGTGGAATCCGCCCGGATGCGGCGGCAGATCCCCCCGCGAAGCCAGCCAGCC
Organism: Candidatus Kuenenia stuttgartensis; assembly: GCA_945873085.1. Lineage (GTDB taxonomy): Bacteria > Planctomycetota > Planctomycetia > Pirellulales > UBA1268 > QWOP01. The sequence continues at coordinate 4,752 of CAMCCR010000173.1, forward strand.
CCCAGTTCGCTTCCCATGTCCACGCTCCGCTCGCTGACGCCGTTCGAGCAACTCCTGCTGCGGGATCAGCGACCGGCGTTTCCGATGTGTTTTTTCATCCTCTGCACAGTCGAGGGGCCGCTCGATGTGCATCGCCTCCGGGGGGCCTTGGAGAGGGCGGCCAGACGCCATCCGCTCCTCTGCAGTCGCGTCCGCGACGCCTGGTGGCGCCCGTCCTGGCAGGCCCCCGACGTCGTCCCGGTCTTGGAGGCCTTCCCGCGGGGATCCCCGCCGCCCGGAGTGAGCGATGCCCCGTGGCGATCGATCGACATCCGTCGCACGAGCGGCGTTCGGATGGTGGCGATCGAACGGGAGCGCGATGCCTGGGAGGTGGTGCTCATGATCCAGCATGTCGCCTGCGACGGTCTGTCCGGACTCGAGTTCCTTGGGGACGTCTGGTCGGAGTATCACGGCAGTGAGCCGGCTCCGTTCCGAACCCCGGCCCGGGATGTGAGGCGCCGGTCAGGCTCGCCCGCAGCCGTCGCTGCCCCCTCCGCGGTCCATCCTTCCACTCCACCACCGCAGAAGGCCCCGACCGAGACCGGATCGACGGCCAGTGATCTCGGCGGGGAGACGGCCCGGTTCGCCGGATTCCTGCCGGCGATGCTGGCCCGCGGCCCGGCGCTTCCCCCTTTCCCGCCACGATCCTCCGCCCCCCCCGGCGCCGGTCCGTCGCTGCCGTTCGTCACCGTCAGCTTCACGGCGGAAGAGACCACCACGATCAAGCAACGCGCAGCGGCCAACGGGGCCTCCCTCAATGACGTCGCCGTCGCGGCCGTAATGCGCGCCGTGGCGGCCTGGAACGAGGATGCCGGACACCCGGCCCGACAGATCCGGATCACGATGCCCGCAAGCCTCAAGTCGCCGGGGACGAGGGCTCCGGCCTGCAACGACATGGGCTATGCCTTCCTCGACCGGACGGTGGAACAGTGTCGGGCTCCGGTCGACCTCATCCGTTCCCTCGCCGTTGCCAGTCGCTGGATCCAGGAGCACCGTGCCGCGGGCAGATTCCTCGACACCCTGGCAATCATCGACCGCTTTCCACCGGCGCTCTGGCTCCTGACGCGGCTCCCTGTCCCGCTCTCCACGGCCGTCGTCAGCTTCGTCGGCAATGTGGGACCGAGGCTGCGGGCCAACGTGCCGCGTGACGGGGGCTGCGATCTTCCCGGAGGCCTGCGGATCAGCGCCATGAATGGGGTTCCGCCGATCCGGCCGGGCACCCGTCTCGGCGTCGGACTGGTGATCTACGACGGCCGCCTCCATGTGACAGTCTTGGGCGATGTTCACGCGCTCGGGGAAGCGGCCCCTCCACTGCTCACCGCAGCGATCCGCACTGCGATCCTCGACTGCACTGCCTCCCTGCCGACGGCCTCTCTTCCACCGGCCACCAGCACCGCAGGCTCACCCGCCTGACGGGCCGCCGGGGAGAAAACCGGTGGGACTTCTTGCCAGCGTGGCGGCCATCTGTCGTGCGGGGCAGTCGTTTGCGAGGGGGCATTGCGACCGCCTCTGTGAAACTCCTACATTCTCTTGCTTACCACCGTGCGCAGGGCCGCACGGAGGTTCCTCCAGTCGCAACACCGACCAGCCATGATCGACATTCCCGCAGTGGATCGCCACCACCTGCTCGTCACCGGCGCCACGGGGCTCCTCGGCTCGTACCTCGTCCGCGATCTCCTCCTCGACGGCCAACCCCTGGCCGTCGTGGTCCGGCGGAGCCGGCGGGAATCGCCCGAGGCCCGCGTCGAGCGGATCGTGAGCGACTGGGAGATCGAACTCGGCAAACGACTCCCCCGTCCCCGGGTGCTCGCCGGCGATCTGACGATGCCTCGCTGCGGGCT
>CAMCCR010000174.1 GCA_945873085.1 Candidatus Kuenenia stuttgartensis
TGCCATGAGCCGGTCGCCGTCCGCGGCGTGGATCAGGCTCCCCCGGCTCTTCTCGGCGACCATGGCAAGCTCATCGAGACTCGCCTTCTCCTCAGCGCCGAGACGGAAGTCAAAGGCGACGACATCGATGGGGACGGGGGAGGCCCGGCCACGATCGACCTTGGCGAGGGCATCAAGGACATCGCTGGCCGTCGTCGGCGGCTGTACGTCGGTCTGCGAATTCACACCGTCGGTGATCACCACGATCCGCGACGGTGTCTCGGCGTTCCTGACGGACACATCGGTCTGCAGAGCACGGGTGATCGCCAGATAGAGGGGAGTCTCGCCGGCTGGGGCGAGACGGTCGATGAGTTGTTCGGCGGCATGGGCCCGACCCGGGCCGAGCTGCTGCATCGGCAACACTTGTTGCACGTCATTCCCGGGCTTGGCGTCAAACAAAAGTCCTTCGCGGGCGGCAGCGTCGCGTTCGCGTTCACCGACCATGGACAACGCGGCCCCGTAGCTCCCGTCGGCCTGCTTGGCCCACCGCGTCCGGTGCCCATAGACCCACAGCGACGCATCCCAATCGCCACTGACGGCCATCTGCCGGAGCACCTCGATGAGGGCTCGTTTGGCGACGTCGAACCGCCGTCCCCCACCGGGGATCTGCTCCCCCATGCTGCCCGAGCAATCGAAGACGAACGACACCGATTCGCGACGTTGACGGTGTCCTTTGAGCGTGACGCGCGGAGCCAGCGGCGGACCGGCATTCCAGACGATTGGCGGACGGCCGTCCTGGGGCCTCTCCGGCAAGTTCACCGCGATGCGGTGACCTCGAAAGATCGCGTTGAATGCGATGCTCCCCTCCTGGCTCGCAGCCAGCGCCGATGCCGAACGGCGGTCGACCCGGATCGTTCGCCTGTCCACCGCAGGGCGCTCGTCGTCAGCACGCACCGGCACGCCGATCCGCTGGGTGGCGTCGCCGTCGGTCGCCGGACGAAGCCACACCGGTCCTGCGCCGGATTGGTCGTCGAGCCACACCGCAGCGTCACCATCGGGGACGCCTGCTTCGGGATGGAGCGTGAAGAACACTTCAGCGGAGTCGCCGTTCGTCGGCATGACTGTCAAGGGTGAGGCGTTGATCTCACCCCATTTCCGGGCCAGCATCTCCAGATGCCCGAGTCTGGTGCGGGTGGTGGCCGATGGACCGTCATCGTCGGCGGTGACGGAGGCTTGCTTGATGCAGATGTCCGCCGCGGCTGCAAACCACGGGGGAGCCTCCGGGGTGCTGTCGGCGAAGAAGTCGTCCATCAGATCTTCTGCGGTCCGCAGGAGGCGATCATGCCAAGCCCGCCGCTGCTGCAGTGCGGCCGCCGACAAACGATCTGCCGGCAGCGACTCGCGCGCCGTCAACGAGGCGGCAATCGGTGCCAGCCTCCGGTATGCCGCCGCGTCGGTGTCTTCAGGCCGGTCGCCGGAACGCCCGAACTCCGAGACGGCAAGCCTCACCGTTTGCCCCCACGTTCCCACGGTCGTGGCCAATTCCGCCGCCGTTGTCGTGCCCGTGGCCGTCGCCCGCAGCGACAATGCCGGCAAGAGCGGATCGACGCGGGTCCCCTGCCAGGCGACCCATCCCGCACCAATGGCGGAGATGTCGGGGGTTGCCGGCTTCGGTCGCTCCCTCTCGCCGTGCGTCTGCTGTGAGGAAAGGCTCTGCGAGAGCGTCGATTGACGTTCCAGCAGTTGGATCCTGCGGATCCCGTCGACAAGCGGGATCCGCAGGGCGGCGCGGATGGCAGCAAGCGTCGGCGGGGTGTCGGGGGCGCTGGTCGCAAGCGTGGCACAAGTCGTGTCGTAGGCTTCGCGCAGCGTCATGTAAGCGGCACGCACCTCCTTGGCACCGACGTTGAGTGCCTCGGTGGCCGCGGCGGCCGAATCACCCTCGGAGTGGGCACGCGAGAGGAGGTCCTCGAGCGACGCTGTCGCCGCGGCCAATCGTTCCCAATCGAGGTCGACCGACACCTTGGCGAGATGGGCCTGCGAATCGCCGACGCCCCAGGTGGTATCGGCGCGCTGCGCCGCCGCCGACCAGATCGCCAGCCAAGGGAGCTCTGCACGCACTCGATCGAGGGTTTTCCAGGCGTCGGACACCACCTTGCCGGTCTGGGCCGTGTGGGCATAGGCCGACTCCGCCCGCCCGGCCTCGTGGGCGGCCAGAGACATCGAAGCATCGTCGCCGATGAGCGCCAGATCGAACGCCCTCCGCCGCGCCGCGTCCCCTTCGGCACGGGGGGCGAGAGCCATGAGGAGGGCATCGGCCCGTGCCTCGTCGGGGAATGCTGCCTCCACGGCCGATTGGGAGAGCATCGCGATCCTGGTGAGCAGCGTGGATTGCCGTTCGACCCCGGAAGGAACGCACTGCCGCAGCAGCGTCGCTGCGTGCATTTCAAACGGGACGATCGTGCCTGCCGGCGGCGGTCCCACGATTTCAAGCCAGCGCTCCCACGCGGCGCGATCGATCAGGGCGCCTGCTCTCACCACCGTCACCATCCTCTGCCAAGCCTCATCGGCCCGCCCTCGCCATTCGACTGGATCGTTGCAAGGGGCCGCCGCTGGGCTGCCGTCGACCGCTTTTCCGGCTGGATCGGAAGCCCAGGCATCCAACTTCCCGAGCCAACCCGCGTTGATCTCCCCGGTCTCCCCAGAGGCGAGGTGGGCGAGTCTGAAGCCAGGCAACTGGGCCGATTCGATCGTCATCCGGGACAATTGCCGCTCGGTCGTCTCGACAGCGATTTTCTGGTCGTTCAGGTCATCGTGATCGACATTTCCTGCGAAGCAGAGGCGCTCCGCTCGCAGCAGCGCATGCTCGTGCTCGGCCCACACCATGGGGTGCTCCCGTACGCCCCGCTCGCGCATGTTCGCGCACGCCATCCAGCGGGCACGCAACCAGTCGATCTGACTGTTGGCCTGCCGCCGGTCGCTGGTTGGAGCTTGGCTCTGCGGCGCCCGCCGCACCGCCCAGGCGACACCGACGTCGTTTTTGGCATCGGGAACAGGCAGGATAAAGGGAGTCTGGTGCAACCCGTGCTGGAGGAGGGAACGCCGATTGACCTCGTCTGCGAGATACGTCGCCAGTTCGGGAAGCGAGACCTGACCGTTCCCGTTCCCCCACGGCTTGGTGTCGGCGGCACCTTCAATCGCGTCGGCAAACGAGGCGGCAAAGGCCGATGTGCCATCCGCTGCGCCGACATCGGCGATTTCCCCCGGTCCTGCCGACGTCAGCACCCAGATGCGATCCGTCGGCGATGCCTGGATGTCCGCCGACAAGGCCACCGGAAAAGTACCGTCGGTGATACCGATCGCCTCGGCTTGGGCCGGCCGGGCCACATCGAGCACGAGCAGGATATTTGCGCTGGGCGGTCGCTTCGATGCCAGCGCGGCGACGAGCGAATCGACGCGGAGCCAAGCGGAGTCGACGGAGCCGACATCCCGGTGTGATGCCCGCGGTGGCACGAGGCAGGCGTGACCATCCCGATCGACGGCACCGATCGCCAGAAGGTAGACGATCAACGTCTGTCCGCCGGGGCCGCCGGGCCGGACCTCCGACACCCGCTTGGCGACCTCGTCAAGCCATTGCTGCGCATCGGACTCGCGCAGCGCTTCCGAGATGTCGACCACCTTGGTGGTGCCCGGATCATAGGTTGATCGCTGCCGCATCAACTCGCGGAACAATTCCCGGTCTTCGGCCGCCATCGTCACCGGTCCGAGCGGCGATCGGTAGGAGGAGACGACCCCAAGGATCATCGGAACCTGACGCTTGAGCACCAGCAGTTGCCACAGAAAGAAGCCCAGCAGGCAAATCGCGGCGAGGCTGTAGCCGGTCGGCGTGGCAAGGGCCCACCACCAGGCGCGCCGATGGTGCACCGTGCCGGTGCCTGCTGGACGCCAGCGGCCGGATCGCCCCGGCGACGTGGCTTCCACTGCGGGCACCGGCTTTGCCCCCCTCACGCTGCGGCTTCGCCAATTTTGATTTCGGCGCTGCCCTGCAGGGTCGAGCGGTTGTTCCATCGGCATGGGGAGGCACCACGGGGCGACGACAGTGGACGTCGTGGGGGGATGGTCGCTGTTCCCCTCGCGGAGAATACACCGGAGCCAGATCAGGTACCACCGATTTCGCCCCGAGCATCAGCCCCGACGCGGAGCGGACGGGGAGGGGGCGAGCGGGCTCAACGGAGTTGTCCCCTCACCGTCGCTGAAGGATCGCGCAAGGGATTCCGAATGGACGACGCTGAAGGATTTCCGAGTGGGGTGCTGACCGTTGTCGCCGACGTTGTCTCCAGAACCGACTCCCACCTCGATGTCTCGCTCGTGGACAGCGGCTCCTTGGGCGGGAGCGACTCCTTCCGAGGAGATCGCAACGCATCGGGTGCGGTTTCCTTCCTGGTGTCTGGCGCGGTTTCTTTCTCGTCGAGGGGGCCTGCCGGGATCTCCTCCATCACCGGGCCCGCAGGCACTTCCTCCGGGCCTGCAGGGCGGGGGTTGGGATTGCATGCCCGCATGGCCTCGAGAGCCATGGCCCGCACGCGTGCGCTCGGCTCCTTGTAGCATCCGCGGTCATCGCGCTCGTAGACGATCGAGGAAAGTTTGTTGAGGGTGTCGCTGTTGCAGCATCCATGCTCTCCGCACCCGCACGCATTCCGGTCGCAATCGGGAGGGAGGCAGTCATCGCCATAACCGCGGCGTTTTGACTTGGCCGTCTCTCCGTTCGGGGGAGCCTTCCCGTGGAGGCGTTTCTTGAACATCGCAAACCTGTTCAGGTGCGCGGCCTTCGCATCCTCGAACGCCTCGTGGCAGGTTTTCAGAGAACGGACTCGGCGTTTTGCACAGCGGTCGGCCTGACAACTCGCCGTCTTGAGGATCGCCTTGACGGCCTCGTATCGAACCGCTTCCGTGCAGTCATCGAGGGCCGCGAGGAGTGCCTCGGCAGCACCCTCGGCGCAGGGACCGCAGCCCACGGTCCCCAGGTATTTGATGGCCTTGATCTTTTGCGCCGCCATGTCGTTCTCCATCTTGATCTCGGCCGCCGCCTTGATCGCCGGGTTCTGCGACTGAAGGTTTTGTGGGGCGGTGATCGGGAGAAGTCGTGGGGTGGCCTCCGCGCCGGGATAATTGCCGCTGCTGTTGAAAGAGTTGCCGAGCCGGCTCGAGGCGCTGTAGGCAGGATACTGCGGGACTCCGAGCCAACTCCACAATGTCCGCGGTGGGGCCACGGGGGCCATCGGCGCAGGGGTCTGGGCGACGACGGCCTCCACCTGCCATGCCAGGCAGAGGCTCATCAGGAGCAGAGTGATGCGTGGGATCGGGCGTCGCATCGGAGCGGGGAGGTGCCGGAAGTGGGGAAGACTGGCTGATGGGCTCTCGACTACGTCGTTCGGGATCGACGGCTTCCATAATCTCGGCGTTTTACGACCGAAACAACGCTCAAAACCGTTACGACCGGTAGAGTCTGTGCACCATGAAGAGGGGGGGGGCAGCACGAGCCTGACAGTCAGGTGGGATGGGAATGATGCGGGGGTAGCGGGCCGCGGGTAGAGTGCCCCACACAGGATGCGACGGTCGTCGCCCAGGTGGGGCATCAACGCGGTCGGTGATTCCCTCCCGGAGGAGCCTGGATTGGAACGAGGCTCTCTCTGCACGGCAGACCGTCCTGCGTGAGGTGCTCCATGCCCGACCGAATCGTGCGGCTCGCCGCATCAAACACCGACATCGTCCCCGGCACGCGCTGTGCAATCCTGGCGACCATGGCGTTGCTGTTGTTCGCCACTCTCCCACTGCCCGCCGCCGAGCCCACCTTTGCCGAGCAGGCCGCGGCAGTCCGCGCCGGGGCGTCGTCTCGAATCCGTGTGGCCGATCGGGCGCTCACGGATGGAGAGTGGGAAGAGGTCGCCGGCCTCGAGATGCTTTCGCACCTCGATCTCCAGGAGGGAGTGGCGGACGATGCGAAGGCCGTCTTGCTGTCGCGCCTGCCGCGGCTCGAGCGGCTCGTGCTCCGGGAATCGCCTCTCGGTGACGACGGATTCAGGCACCTTGCCGCCTGCCACACGCTCCGCGACATCAATCTCCCCCAGGCCCGCTGCACGCTTGCGGGCCTGGCGGCACTCGCCGAATTGCCGAGGCTCAAAAATCTCCGGCTGGGAAGCCCGGCGCTCTGCCCTGAGGGAAAGGGGGGGGCTGAACTGGGGATGACGCTCCTCCAGTTCCCGTCCCTCCGCTCGCTCCACCTCATCGACGTGCCGCTCGGCGATGCGGGGCTCGAGGGGATTGCCCGCTACGACGGCCTCTGGAATCTCTACCTCGACGGTGCCGGGATCTCCGACGAGGCGTGGGAGCGGTATTTCGCCCTCCACCCCGAGGTCCATGTCCACGTCGACCAAGCCCACCACGA
>CAMCCR010000175.1 GCA_945873085.1 Candidatus Kuenenia stuttgartensis
GCTTTCGAGGCCAGCATCCTCCCCGACGGCCGGCTCGTTCCCGGAGGAGAGAACGTCGATCCCGTTCGTGACGCCCAGCGGCGGAAGCTCGTGGCGAAGGTCCGCAAGGCAATGCGGTCGCACACCGTGTCGGTGTCAGTGCCGACAGCAAAGATGCGGCGAGCGCGGATGCCGCTCCCCCCGGAAGAGCTCGTCGATGTCGTTGGCGAGGTCCAGGTGGCGCTGATGCTCCGGGCCACCTTCGAGGCCCTCGGGGCCAATCCGGCCAACCGCCCCTGCCTCGAATACAACGACGTCCGCGGCTTCCTCGGCGAGGAGCTCCAGGCCGCCTACGACTTCCTTTCCCAGGAGCGGCAGGCGGCGGTGTGGGAGGAGATGCCGGGCTGGAACCTCGCAGAGCTGATCCGCAGCCATCGGATGGGGGAACTCGAGCTCCGCCGCCGGGCGTTCTTCGAGTCGCTCGGCCTCGACGACGAGGCGCCTCTGAGCCACACGGTGACCGAGCCCTGCCTGGGCTGTGCCTGCCGGGGATCGTGCGAGAACGATGTCGGCCCCTGCAAGATCTGCAGGACGACGACGGCGGTGCTCGCCTGGATGATCCTCGTCGAATCGGCGCTCCTCAACGAGCGGCTCATCGAGGACATGCGGAACATCTCCGCCTCCAAGGGCTTCGCCGGGAACTGCGCCTTCGCCGGCCCGTTCTACGGCCCGAATCCTTCTCCGGAGAGCCGCGACGGCTTCAACGACTACGTCCGCCGCCGCTGGCCGATCCGGATCTTCGCCCTCGATCCAGTCTCCGCCGAGCAGAACGTGGAAGACATGTTCTCGCAGCGGCGCGAGATGCAGCTGGCCCTGGCGATGTCGGTGGCCCACGGCCGGGCGAACCGGCAGACGATGGCCCGCTACGACCGCGCCCTGCAGACGAACATGGCGACGATCGGCCTCAACCAAACCGCCGTCGGCTTCACGCACGGCGCCGACACCTTCGGCTGGCGCTTCTACCCTCGCATCCAGTCGCCCCCGACGCAGAACAACATCGCCGCCTTCCGCGACACGCTCATCGGCACCAACTCACGGAAGCAGGATCTCTCGCAGCGCTGCCTCGAGCCGGGGATGCGCGAGTGCACGGCGATGATCGTCATGCCCTCGTTCGTCCCCTACGTGACGTTCGACATCCGCACGAACTGGTTTTCCCTCACCAACCCGAAGTCGACCGACCAGAGCATGCGGCAGGCGATGAAGCTCTCCCGCAGCGTCAAATCGATGCAGCAGTCGGCTGCCATGTGTGCGCAGAATGCCGGCGCCTATCGCGACGGGGAAGTGGCCCGACTGATGCGGCGCGTCGACCAGCTCGACCGCGAACTGCCGCTCCAGACGATGATCGCACAGATCCCCTACGAAAACACGAGCGGCGGCTTCGAGCTCTTCAACACCGGCGTCACCGACCTCGCTCCGGAGCTCGTCGGCTATTACGGCGCCGAGGGGGTCGACAAGACCGGCACGACGGTCGTGTTCCTGGTCGGCAAGGGCTTCAACCTTCACGACACGAGCGTCATCGCCGGCGGGAAGTCGGTGCCGATCACGATGATCAGCCGCCAGGTGCTCCGGGCGGAGATCCCGCCAGGAGTGCAGACTATTCGGCTCCCCTCGAAGAACCAGCCCACCACCGCCACGGCGGCTCTCCGCCAGCCCCGCATGCAGCGCCTCGTCGCCCGGCGCTCTTCAACGGGCGTGATGCTCGTCAGCGGCAGCGAGCAGATCCCCACGCCGGCCGGTGCTCCGCAGAATCCCCTCCGGGATCAAGGACCATCCACTGGCCAGGGACCATCCACTGGCCAGGGACCATCCACTGGCCAGGGACCATCTGGTGGCCAAGGACCTTCCACTGGCCAAGGACCTTCCAACGGCAAGGGTCCATCCACTGGCCAAGGGCCCTCCGGTGGACGTGATCCCTCCGGTGGACGCGATCCCTCCGGTGGACGCGATCCCTCCGGTGGACGTGATCCCTCCGGCGGCCGCGATCCCTCCGGTGGTCGCAGTTCTTCCGGAAGTAGCAAGTCATCTGGCGACGGGAAGCCATCCGGTGGCGCCAGCTCATCCGGCGACGGCAAGTCATCTGGCAGCAGCAAATCGACCGGCAGCAGCAAGCCATCCGGCGATGGCAAGTCAACCAGTGGCGGCAAGTCATCCGAGGATGGCAGCTCACCCAGTGACGATGACTCCTCCGGCCACGGCGACGCCTCGCCTTCGACCGATGCCAACGAGCCGCGCTCGGTACTCCCGCGGAAGGGCCTCCAATTCCCGCTCCCACTCCCGACGCCGACACCGACACCGGCGCCAGCGGTCGCAGTCTGCCGCGACGACGATCCCTGCGGCGAATGCTGTGACGTGGAAGAGTTTGTCGATATCCACATGGCGACGCCGTATGGAGTGAGCGATCATCTCTTCATTCCGGTCTACAATCCCGGCACCGCCTCCCAGCCGCAGGCCTCCTGCGATCTCGCCTTCGATCCCAACGCCTCGGTCGCACTGACGACGACAAAAACAAAGACCGGCGGCTGGAGGATCAACGAGTTTTTCCAGGGGAGCAGCGACCGGATCGCGATCGAAGCGCCGACGTCGTTTGCCGCCCCCGCCGGAGCGGAGCTGCACTGCACGCTCCGCGACGAAGAGACCGGCGGCACGGTGGCGACCTTCTCCATCCCGGCTCCTGCCTTCCAGTCGTCATCACGGTCGTACGTGTTCACCGGGGCCGACCTCCGGAACTTCATCGGCGACACGTCGCGGCCCGCCACCGACAAGACCCTCCGCGGCGCGATCAAGCCCTACATCGACCACCTCGGGGCGACGCAGAATGTCGGCGGACTGCCGAATGTTGCCTGCAACCTGATCCTCACCGCCGAGCTCGCCGCCGGTCAGCAGGTGATCCCGATCGACGGATCGATCGCGATCCAGATCCGCCGCGCCGATCAGGTGGCAGCCGACGACGATGCGACGCCGTAGCCGCAGCCGCAGCCCTGTCACCCATTGACGACATGCTGCGGGCTGCCGGCCAGAAAAGCCGCCACGTTGCCGGCCGTCGTCTCGAGGAGTCGGCGGCGGGCGTCGCGCGTCGCCCAGGCGATGTGGGGCGTGATCACGCAGCGCGGCGCTGTGAGCAAGGGATTGGTCGGTGACGGCGGCTCCACCGAGAGGACGTCGAGGCCCGCGCCGGCGATCCGCCCGGCATGGAGCGCCGCCGCCAGGTCGGCCTCGTTGACAAGCGCTCCCCGCGCGGTGTTCAAGAGGAACGCCGTCGGCTTCATCTGCTCGATCCGCCGGGCGTTGACGAGCGCATTGGTGTCGGGCGTGAGCGGGCAGTGGAGGCTGACGACGTCGCTCTCGGAAAAAAGCGTGTCGAGATCGACGCAGCCAGGGTCGCCGTCGTGGTTGCGACGGTGGTAGATCACCTTCATTTCGAAGGCCCGGGCGACATGCCCCACCGCCCGGCCAATCCGGCCATGCCCGACGATCCCGAACGTCAGCCCGGCGAGCTCGACGAGGTCGCCGTCCCAGTAGCAGAAGTCGGGGCAGGCGGCCCAGCGCCCTTCATGGACTGAGGCGTCGTGATGGCCGGTGCGGTTGGTGAGCTCGAGAAGGAGCGCGAAGACGGCCTGGGCGACGTTCGGCGTGCTGTACTCAGGGACGTTGCAGACCGGAATCCCGCGGGCCTTCGCAGCGGTGACGTCGACGACGTTGTAGCCGGTGGCAAGGACGCAGATCAGCTTGAGCTGCGGCAGCGCCGCGATCGCCTCGGCGGTGATCACGGTCTTGTTCGTGAGCACGACTTCCGCATCGGCAGCGCGGGTAACGACATCGCCCGGGGCCGTCCGGTCGTGGACGGTGAGCTCACCGAGGCGATGAAAAGGCTCCCAGGAGAGGTCGCCGGGGTTAGCCGTGTGGCCGTCGAGGACAACGATCTTCGTCATGGTGGCACCGGAGGACTGGCGGGCTGGAAGGCCACCACGATAGCAGCCACCGCGACGAAAAGTCACACGCCCCGCGGCACCGCCCAGTGCCCGTCGCGATAGGCCCGCGTCAGGAGCCTATTCGCCTCGTCGTCGCCGACGATCCGCTCGGCGGCGGCATCGACATGGAGCGTCCGCCCGAGCCGGCAAGCGATGTTGCCCAGGTGCACGAGCGCCGCCGAGCGATGCCCCTCCTCGATGTCGGCGTGGGTGCGGCGCGGCTGGCCTGCGGCGGGAGCCGAGCGGACGGCGTCGAGGAAATCGTCGTGGTGGGCGGTGAGATCGACGCTGCCGGTCTCCTCGTCGACGAGCTTGTTGCGCTCCGAATAGAGCTGCCAGCCGGTCCGTTTGCCGAGCATCAGCATCCCCTTCGTGCCGTAGAAGGCGTTGCCGTTCTCATGCCCTTCCTGGACATACGGCGACCAATCGCGCTGCTCGAAGACGAGCTGCCGGCGCTTCGCGGAGCCCCCTTCCCCGGGCCACTCCCAGACGCAGATTTGCGTGTCGGGAAACTCCTGATCGTCTTCAAAGAAATACTTCCCGCCGAGTCCCGACACCCGATCGGGATGCTCGTCGACGCCGAGGCCAAAGCGGGCGATGTCGATCTCGTGGACGCCGTCATTGCCGATGTCGCCGCAGCCGAAGTTCCGCCAAAACCGCCACACCCCCGGAAGGAGATTCTTCTGATAGGGCTGCCAGGCGGCCGGGCCGACCCAGTGGTCGTAGGTGAGCCCGGGGGGTGGATCCGAGGGCTTCTCCGTGCCGATCGATCCGCGGCGCTGGCTGTTCCAGGCCTTGGCGACGATCACCTCGCCGATCGCGCCGGCGCGGAGCTTCTCGATCGCCCGGCGGATCATCGGAGCACTGCGGGCCTGCGTCCCCACCTGCATGGCGACGCGGTTGCGGCGGGCCGCCTCGACCATCAGCCGCCCCTCGCGGAGGTTGTGGCAGGCGGGCTTCTCCACATAGACATGCTTTCCCGCGTCGGCGGCAAGGATCGCGGCGGGGCCGTGCCAATGATCGGGGGTGGCGATCCACACAGCCTGCACCTCGTTGTCGGCGAGCACGTCGCGGAGATCGTCGCTCCCCTGCGGCTCGACGTGGCCAGCCTCGACCACGAGCTTTTTCGCGGCCGCGAGCCGGTCGGCATCGACATCGCACACCCAGGCCACGCGCACATCCTTGCGGCGGACGAGGTGCTCGAGATGCGATCGCCCCATGCCGCCAGGGCCGATGACGGCCACCGGGAGCGGTGCGGCAGGCTCGGCCCCCCGCGCGACCGCCGCCGCCAGCGGCAACGCCACCGCTGCCGCCCCCGACTTCAAGATCTGTCGTCTTGCTTCGCGCATGGCTCGCTCCCCCGGCAGACATCAGTTCCCAGCGACGCACGATGAGAGCTTACCGGCGAGAGGGCGAGCCGTCAGCCAACGGCCCGGCCGGGGCGCCGCAGGAGCGCCACACGTCCATCGCCGCCGAGGGGCGCCGCGGCGTTGATCGCTACGCCGTCCATCCACCACACGAGACTCCGGCCGCTGGTCGTCTCGCGGACCACGATCCCCGGTCGGCCGCCGCTCCCGGCCGAGAGCGTGGCGACAATCGACCAGGCTGCTGTGGGGGAAGCAAGGCCCGTCGGCGTCAGCGCCCGGCTCAAGAGTGCCGTCGCCCCGTTCATCAGCCACACCACCGCCGTCCCCCCGATCCGGTCGCGCCACACCAGATCCCCCCGGCCGTCGCGATCGAAGTCGCCGCTGGCCACGACCTCCCAGCGGGCATCCCCACCGAGCGTCGTCGCGGAGCGCTTCGCGAGGCCATTCATGAGCCACAAGACCGTCGTGCCGGTCGTCCCGTTCCGCCAGAGGAGATCGGCCCGGCCGTCACCATCAGCGTCATACCGGCCCGAGGTCGAGACGAGCCGCCACACCGCATCGCCGCCGATCGTGGCACTGGCCACGACGCGGCCGGCGTTCATCAGCCAGATCACCGTCGAACCGCTCGTGCCGTGGCGCCAGACGAGGTCGTCGCGGCCGTCGCCATCGAAATCGTCTGACGTCTCGATCTGCCAGGCCGCGCTCCCGCCGAGGGAAGCGGTCCCCTTCGCTGTGCCATCGGCCCTGAGGAGCTTGAGGATGCTCACGCCGGTCGTCTTGTTGCGCCACACGAGATCGGAGACGCCGTCGCCGTCGAAGTCGCCGATCGTGACGAGCGTGTTCACCCCCCCGCCGCCGCCGAGGGCGCGCGTCCCCTTCGTTCCCCCGCCAGCATCAAGGAGCCAGGCGACGCAGGCTCCTGTCGTGGCATCGCGCCACACGACATCCCCGACGCCGTCGCCGTCGAAGTCGATCGGCGGGCGCGGCGCCGGCCGGAAGAGCGATCCATCGGCCGCGGTCACGACCGCAGCGTAGCGCCACGCGGAAGCC
>CAMCCR010000176.1 GCA_945873085.1 Candidatus Kuenenia stuttgartensis
AATGACGGCGATCCGCTCGGCGAAGACACTCAACGTCTCGATGATGCTCGATGCCCTCCGCGATCAGGTGATCGCGATGTCGGACAGCCAGACGGTGACGGCCGCAGCGCGGGATTTCACAGCCGCCTACGGCCAACTCGCCGAGGCGACGCTCACCCCTGCGGAGTCGGAATCGCTGACGTCGTTCTACGCCACTGACTACCTCCCGAAGCTCAACGAGGGCCGCGGTGGTAAGCCGGTTCTCGAGCAGTATCTCCCAGCCTCGGCGGCGGCGCGCTACCTCCAATACCACTACCTCGCGGCCAACCCGGCCCCGTATGAAGGGAAGCAGGCCCTCGACGCCGCCCCGGGCGACACCTCCGAATACGGGCGGATCCACGCCCGCTTCCACAAGGAGTTTTCCCGTACCGTCGGAATTTTCGGTCTCGAGGATCTCCTCATCGTCGATCCCGATTCGCTCGACATCGTCTACAGCTACGCGAAGACCGCCGAGTTCGCCACGAACCTCGAGGTCGGCCCCTACGCGACCACGCAATTGGCCACGCTCGTCCGCAGCCTCCAGGGGCACAAGGAGCGCGACGACTTCGTGGTCTCCGACTTCGAGAAGTTTGCCCCCAGCCTCGGCCAACCGATGGCCTTCATCGGCAGCCCGATCTACGAGGGATCGCAGCTGCTCGGGATCCTCGTCCTCCAGTTTCCGATCGAGACGTTCAATAAGGTGCTCACGGCAAATTACACCTGGTCGGATGCCGGTTTCGGACAGACCGGCGAGTGCTATCTCGTCGGCCCCGACAGGACGCTCCGCAGCCGCTCCCGCTTCATGGTCGAGGACACCGAGGGCTTGCTGAACGCGCTCGCCGACGAGGGAGTCGCGCGGGACGTGCTCGAGAAGATGCGGGCCCTCGAGACGGGGATGTGCCTCCTGCCGGTCGACAACGCTTGTGTCGAGGAGGCGCTGCGGGGCCGCAGCGGCGTGATGAAGACCAGAGGCTATCGAGGGAAACCGGTGGTCGCCGCCTACGGCCCTGTCGAACTCAAGAGCCTTCGCTGGGCAGTCGTGACGTCGGTCGACGAGTCGGAGGCCCATGAGCCGACAGCCCGGTTCGGTCGGACGGTGTTCGGACTGGCCAGTGGCCTCTCGTTGGCATCGACGCTCATCGCCCTCGCTTTTTCAAATCTCCTCACCCGTCCGCTCCGGGCCCTCACGGCCGCCGCCGAACGCCTCGGGGCAGGCGACACGGATGTCAGCGTCCCGATCCATTCAGAGGACGAGTTCGGCCAACTCGGCCGCGTCTTCAACGGTATGGCCGCGAGCATCCGCAGGCAGACCGAAAAGCTCGAGACGCAGGTCCGGGAGAACGATGAACTCCTCCACAGCATCCTTCCCGCTTCCGCGGTCGAGTCACGGCGCGACGGCGACGAACGGGCCCAGCGGGAGTTCGCCGATGTGTCGGTCCTCGTCGCGGAGATCGTCGGCATGGAAGGGCTCGGCACGCCAGCCGGCGAATCCCGGGCACTCGCCGTCCTCACCGACCTCGTGGCAGCGATCGACGAGGCTGCCGAGGCCGGAGGGATCGAGAAGGTGAGGACGATCGGCACGACCTATCTGGCCGTCTGCGGGCTCTCCGTCACCCGCCCCGACCATGTGCGGCGGATGCTGGCCTTTGCCCGGGAGATCGAGCGGATCGTCGGCATCTTCAACCGCGATCATCACCTCGAGCTGGCAGTCTCCATCGGCGTCAGTGCCGGGCCGGTCGTGGGGGGTGTCGTCGGCCGCCGTCGCTTCCTCTACGACCTGTGGGGGGAGACGGTTGCCGTGGCAAAGGGGCTTTCCCATCAGGGGGATGCAGCGATCCGCGTCACCGACAGGGTGCGCGAACGCACCGGGGAGTTGTTCGATTTTCTCGGTCCGTTCTCCGTGGCCATCGACGGCCGGCCGGCCATCGAGACCTGGTCTCTGAAGGGATGAGGGGCGTGCGATGATCGACTGGCTCCGCTCCCTCCCGATCGCGACAGACGTGCCGAACTTCTGGCCGGCCGTCCTCCTCGCCCTCGGTTTCCCGCTGGTGCAACTGGCGCTCACCGAGGCCATCGCGGCGAGCGAACGTCGCCAATGGCGGTTCACACGAACGCTCCGGAGCCTCCGCAGCCTCGTCATTCCCAGCCTGGCGATCCTCCTGTTCGTCAGCTTCGTCCTCGGGTTCCCGAACGAGGGGACGGTCGTTCGCGTCGCCGAGACGATGTTCTGGATCGCGGCGCTCTCCGCGCTCGTCGGCGCTTTCAACGACACCTTCTTCGGGCTCGCCGCCACCGATTCCTGGCAGGACCGCGTCCCCACGCTCCTCCGCGACCTGATTCGCATAGCGCTTGTCGCGCTCGGTGGCATCGTCATCTACTCGAAAGTCTGGGG
Organism: Candidatus Kuenenia stuttgartensis; assembly: GCA_945873085.1. GTDB lineage: Bacteria > Planctomycetota > Planctomycetia > Pirellulales > UBA1268 > QWOP01. The sequence continues at coordinate 2,411 of CAMCCR010000176.1, forward strand.
GCAGGAGGTCGGCGGGGCACTCACGGCCCTCGGGGTCGGCTCGGTGGTGATCGGCCTGGCGCTCCAGGAGCCGCTCGGCAACCTCGTGTCAGGGCTGATGCTCCTCTTCGAGCGGCCGCTGAAAGTCGGCGACTGGGTGAAGACCGGGGACACGATGGGGCGCGTCATCGAGATCAATTGGCGGAGCGTCCACATCGAGACGGCGACGCGCGAGCTTCACATCGTCCCCAACGTCTCGCTCTACAAAAGCGAGTTCAGCAATCTCTCCCGTCCGACGCTTGTGCGCACCGAGGCCATTGAGATCGGCTTCAGCTACGACGACCCTCCCTATCGGGTGAAGGAAGTCCTCCAGACGATGCTCGCGTCGATCCCCGGTGTGATCGAGACGCCGGCCCCGGTCGTGCGGGCGATTGGGTACGGCGACTCGATGCTCAGCTATCGGCTGATCTTCTCCGTCGCCACCCAGGAGGATCTCCCCGCGATCCGCGACACGATCATCTGCCGCGTTTGGTATGTCGCCAGACGCGAAGGACTGACGATCCCCTACCCGATCCAGATGGAATACGGCCCGGGGGAAACGCCCGGTCGCCCGGAGCCTTCCCCGACGGAAGCGCTCGAGCCCCACGCCCGCTTCAAGCCGGCGCTCGCCCACGCCACGGCCCGCCCGCCGGCGGTGCGCGACTACGCCAAGGGGGAGTCGATCCACTCGTCGCGGTCTCGGTTCAGCGGTTTCGCGCTCATTCTCTCGGGCAAGGCCGCCCTGAAGACCAGCGACGAAAAGGGCCAGGCGACGCCGATCGGCACGATTGGCCCGGGGGAGTGTTTCGGCGACCAGTTGACGGCCGGCGGCGGACTCGACGACGTGCGCATCGTCGCCGAGGAGGATCTTCGGGCCCTCGTCTTCGATCCCGTGGCGATCGGCGATCTGCTCGACCACTCGCCGAGCCTCGCCGCCGAAATCGGCGACGCGCTCGAGTCGCGCCGCCGCGCGGCGCAGGTCGCTCGGCGGGGAAAGTGACCGCGGGTGAGCGAACGGTCAGGCGGCAGCCCTGACCTGCGCTTCATGCGCGGCCGTGCTGCGGAGGAGGATGCACCCCTGGAGCACCTCCGGTCGGCCGGGACTGCCGACCGCCGCGGTGGGACAGGCGACGAGCCCCCGCAGCCGCGACCACGATTCGCGGAGCGCGTGGGGGATCGAACAGGCGCTCACGTTCCCGGTTCGTCGGGTCAGGCCGTTGATCAATTCTCCGCCCACCCCCGCCTCTTCGAGCTTCATGCCGGTGAAGCGGACGATCCCGGTGCCGGCCTGATGGGGCACGACGAAATCGACATCGGTGCCGCGGAGGCCGGCTGCGGCGAGGCCGTCGACGACGGCCGCCGACATCGCCCGCGGAGCGAGGTCGGCGATGGTCATCCCGTCGAGCGAGTAGACGAGCCGTGTCTCGTCGTGCCCCCTCGCCCCTCCGGCCGCCGGGACGGCGACGTGGGAACGGCGGTGGAAGTCGAACGCCGGGCGATCGACCGCTTGCTTGCCGGCGTGGGCGCCGACGATCTCGAAGTGAACGGGATACCGCCGGCTCGTCATCGGGGCGAGGATCGTGGCCGACGCCATGTCACCGAAAAGTCCACCAGTGGTCGTGCAGCCGTAGTCGGTGATCCGACTGATCCTCGTGGCGACGACGACGAGGAGGAAATCGTCGCGCTCGAGGCCCAGACGCGGGGCCCAGCGATGCGTGACCACCGAGAAGGCCCGACTGTACCCGCAGCAGAACCAATTCAGGCCGAGCGTCCGGCAGCGACGCACCCCAACTTCGCGGGCCAACTGGCGGGCGGCCCGCCCGGGCCTCTCCCGTGTCGCCTCGTGGGGCGTGAGGTGCCGCCTGGCAACCGACGGGGGGATGAAGGAGGGAGAGACGAAGACGATCCCCCGGCAGTCGGCGAGGTTGCAGCCCGATTCCTGCTGGAGCCGACGGATGGCCTTGAGCCCCATCGTGACCTCGTCGTCGACGGAGATCGATCGGGCCTCGATCCCGGTGTGCTGCGTGAACTTCCTCGGGATCGTGTCGCCAAACCACCCGTTCTCCAACTGCCAGACCGGCTGATCGATGGAGATCGCAGCGATGCCGAGGCGGGATGACGGGGACGTTTCCATGGTCGGTGCGCGTCTCGTGAAGGGGCCGGCGGGGGCGCGGCAGGGGCCGGGGGGGCGGGATTGTGACGTTCATCGGCCTCCCGGGCCAGTGGAAAACTGCCCCGGGAACGATGGGGTTCCGCCATTTCCGATCGGTCATGCCCGCTGAAAAACGCTGCTGTCACAATGAGGGCATGCCCCTCCCTACTCCCCTCCGCGAACTGCCCGATCGGCGGACGATCCGCCGCTACCCATCCGCCCCAGAAAGGGCCCCACCGATGATCGAGACGATGATCGACGGCACGCTCGATGCTCCCATCGTGAGATTGCTGCTGCTGATCGCCCTCGCCTGCGGCCTGCTCCTCCCAGGCACCGCCGCCGCTGATCCGCTCACCGCGGCGCAGGCGACGTCGTTTGCGCGGCTGGCCCTCGACGGGATCGCCAAGGAATATCCCCACAAGCCAGCCGACGTCCTCAACGGCGATGCCGATGTCCTGCCGCCACGGCAGGTGCATCCGGCCTTCCACGGCTGCTACGACTGGCATTCGGCCGTCCATGGCCATTGGATGCTCGTCCGCATTCTCCGCCGCTTCCCCGGCCTCGGAATCGAGGGGGAGATCCGCGCGGCGCTAGCTGAGAATCTCACGGCCGGGAATCTGGAAGCCGAGGCGAGATTCTTCTCCAGACCCGGGGCCAAGTCATTCGAGCGCCCCTATGGCTGGGCCTGGCTCCTCAAGCTCGCCGAGGAGCTCCACGACTGGGACGACCCCGAAGGAAGGGAATGGTCGGCACACTTGAGGCCGCTCGTCGAGGGAATCGTCGCCTCGTATCTCGACTACTTCCCGAAGCAGACATATCCCAACCGCAGTGGCGTCCATTCGAGCACCGCCTTCGGGCTGTCGTTCGCCCTCGATTACGCCCGCGCTGTGAAGCATGAGAAGCTCGAGGCCCTCGTCGTCGAGCGGAGCCGCAGCTACTTCGGGGCCGACGAGCGGATTCCGGCGGCCTGGGAGCCGGACGGAGCCGACTTCTTCTCGCCGAGCCTGATGGAAGCCGACCTGATGCGACGGGTGTTGCCGGCCGAGGCGTTTCGCGGCTGGTTCCACCGCTTCCTTCCCGATCTCGCCGCCGGTGTTCCCTCGAGCATCCTCGAGCCGGCAACGGTCACCGACCGCACCGATCCGCAACTGGTTCACCTCGACGGGCTCAACATCAGCCGGGCCCGCTGCCTGCGGAGCGTGGCCGCCGCGTTCCCCGCAGGGGACGCCACGCGCCAGACGCTCCTTGCCGCGGCCGAGCGGCACGCCGCCGCGGGGCTCCCGCATGTCACCAGCGGCGACTACGCCGGCGAGCACTGGCTGGCGTCGTTTGCCACTTGGCTTCTCACCGAAGGGGAATGACGGGCCGGCCGAGCCGATGCACCAGCCCGATTACGGAGCCCCCAGCACCTCGCCGCCATCGCGCGACAACAGCGCGCGGAGCGTCTTCGCGTCGATCTGCTGCGACATCGCCCGCACCGAGCCGTCGCCGAACAGCGTCATCCGCAAGCCGGCATGGTTCACCTGCGCTTCCCGGAGCACGTCGATCGCCTCGTCGATGTCGACGGTCACCTCCTGGGGACTCGTCCACGGGACGCCGTTGTTTCGCCCCAACTCGAGGACGAGGATCGTGTTCGACGTGCCATCGTGGATCGCCGACAGGGGCACGCCGATCATCGCCGTGCCGGGAATCGGCTCGGGGGCATCGAAAAACATGCCCGGCCCGGCGGCCGCGACGTACGACGTGATCCCTTCCGACGGCGGCACCGGGGAGCTCGGGCAGACGTAGATCTCCGGCATCCGCGGCAGAAG
>CAMCCR010000177.1 GCA_945873085.1 Candidatus Kuenenia stuttgartensis
ACCGGCCTGCACGATCACGAGGTCGTCGTCGATGACGACATGCTCGATCCCACCTTGCGTGTGGTCGATCGGGAGGGAGACCATCCATTCCAATTCGAGCCCGGCCCGTTCGGCGGTGAGCTCGTCGGCGAGCGTCCCGCAGATCCCGCCGGCAAAAGCGGCAGGCGCCGGGAGGCCGGCCGCGGTGAACAGCGTCAGGGCGGAAAACACCGCCGGCACCGACCAGGACCGAAGGACGGACAGGCAACGCATCGCAGCGAACTCCAAAACGTTCCACCACCCCCAAATCACCACACCGTGCAACCATACCCCCGGGATTTGGCCCGGTGGATCGTGCCAGCCCCCCCGGAGGCCGCCCGGTGGTCGCGGGGATGGCGGTGGTAGCGCCCCTGCCGGTTGTGCCGCCGCAGCGCGCCCCTCCGCACCGACGCCAGACACGCCCCGCTGGTACGATGGCGGTTTGCCACCACACCCCGCGATGGCCGGGGGGATCCGTAGGACGCCTGTCGATGTCGATCGCTCCGAAACCGTCACGCCCCTCCGATCCCGCCGCGCTCCTCCTCGGGTATCTCAATTTCTCCGCGGGGGCCTTTGATCCTGCCGTCTGGCGGGCCTGTTCCGATCTGTTTGCCGCCGCCGAGCCGGACGGGGAACGCCCCGGCACTGATACCGCCGTCGCCGTCGCCGCGCTCCTCCGCCAGCGCCTCGCCGAACTGGAAGCCGTCGAGCCTGCCTTCCGCGATGCCGGACAGGCCCGGGCGATGATCGGCCTGGTGTTTGACGAGGTGTTGCCGGGCTACCGCCGGTTTCACAGCGACCTCCTCGAGCATCAGCCCGCCGGAGCGCTCGAGCGGCCGTATTCGATCATGGCCGCCGCTCAGGCCCTGCTCCTTGCCGGTGGCCCATCGGCGTCGGGCGCCGTCGAGGAGGCGATCGGGCGCCTCGATGACTACGTCGGCTGGCGCCCCGTCGCCGTCCTCGAGAACGGTCGGCTGTCGGAGCCCTATCCCCACGAACGTGTCCGGCCGGTGCCGCTGTGGGTGGCCGGGGCCGGGCCCGCCCATGGCCGTTATGGCGAGCTCGTCGCCCAGGCCGTCGCCATCCTCGCCTCCGCGCCCGACACGCTCCTCCGCCAGGCCGACTTCGACCTCGAGGCGCTCGAGGAGCTGTCGATCGATCCCCGCGCCTTCGACTTCCTCCATCCCGCCGCTAGCCGCCCCAACTATCTGTTCGGGCTCTGGGATCCCTCGCGCATCGACGAGCGCGGTCGCTACCGCCGGATGGTCGTTCAGCAGGCCACGCTCGACGGCATCCTCTCCTGGCCCGAGGTCGCGTCTGGGGCGGGCGGCGACGCACGCTCGGCCGCAGAGCTCCGCCTCGAATCAGCCGCCGTCCTCGCCGGCGTCATGCTCATGGCGTCGGGGCTCTCCGGCCACGGCCCCGGCGCTCATCAGGCTGCCGCGCCGCTCTCCGAGCTCCTCCCCCGGATCGCCGGCTACCGGGATGAGTTTTATCGGTGGATGCTCACCCGCCTCGCGCCCGATCATCGCCGCCGGCTCGACGTCGAGGTGGAGCGGCTCCGCCAGCCCTTCGGCGGCGTCCGCCGCCACATCAATGCCCTTCTCGCCGGCCGCCGCGCCCGGCAGGTGGAGGCGGTGGCCTTGGCGGGTGTCTTCGCCCGGCTGGGGCGGGCCGAGGGGGCCGAGCGGATGGCGGCGCTCGTGCCGGCCGCCTCGGCGCGGATGTTCGCTCGGATCACGAGCCGGGTCGTCGCTGCCCAAGCGGCCGTGCGCCGCGGAGGGGCCGCCGGTGGCGCCGCCCAAGCCCTCGATGATCTCGATGAGGCGACCGATCTCCTCTTCCGCGCCGTCGGCTGCGGCGCCGCGGTCGATCCCTGGAACATCCTCGGCCTCTCGGGGCAGTTTCCACTCCATGAGCCGGGCGGGGAGAGCCTTCCCGATCCGCGCGTCGACGATCTTGTTGCGACGGTCGGCTCGATCCTCGATGGCTATGCCGCCGCCTGGCGAGCCGCGAGCGTCGACGGCCCCGCGCCACTCGCTGCCCGCGCCGGCGCCGCCTGCGAGCGCCTCGCCGCCTGGTGGGATCGCTATGCCACCACCACCGTCAGCGGCGTCCCCCATCTCTCCGGCCGCGAGATGCTCGTCTCCTCGCGCGAGGTGATCAGCGCCCTCGGCCGCCGCCGCGAGACGGCTCCCTCACCGCCCCCCGCCGGCTTCTGGCGCACCGAAGTGGCCGAGTTCTCCTCGCCACGGAGCCATGCCCATGCTGCCGAGGCGCTCCTCCGCGAAGGGGATCTCGATGGCGCGATGGGGCTCCTCGTCCACTGGGCCTCGCTCCTGGAAGGGGTCGAGGTGGAACGCCTCGGAACGGTGTGGCTGGCGGCGGCGGCGAAGTGGCTGGCGCTAGCCGTGGCCGACCGCTCCGCGGTGGGGCGCAACCGTGTCCGCCGGTTTCTCGAGCTCATCGAGGCCAACACCACCTCGGTCGCCGACTGCATCGAACGCTTCGCCCAGCGCCCCGAGCCGCGCCGCCGCCGCGACGATGACGCGGTCGATGGCGACGATGACCGCGACGACGAGACGCCCGGGTCGGAAGAGAGCGTCGCTGCCGCCTACGAGACTTTTACGTGGCGCGATTCGACCGACGACGGCATCGACGGCGGGATGCTCGATGTCGAAGGGGCCGGCGGCACGCCAGTGGGCGGCGTCGGCGAGGTTGAACATGCGGCGGAGTTTCTCGGGGGGCTGTTTCGGCTTTTGCGCCAGGCGGTGACGACGATCATCGCCGCCGATGTCGCCGACGGTGGCATAGCGACAGCGGCCGAGATCGATTCCGCAAAGGCTTGGCGGCATCATCTCCGCCGGCTGCGGCGGACGTTTGTTCGGGCCGCGGGGACGATCGCCGGATCCGATCCGGCGCCCCCGCCGGGAATGCCGCCGGCGGAATACGACCGGCTCCGCTGGCAGCGCGACGCCGCCGCCGAGCATCTTGTCGACGCCGCCGTCCAGGCGACGGAAACGTTGTGGATGCTCTCCGCCCGGCTCCATGCCGGCGTCGCCCCGCGCCCGGTCAGCCCGGCCGGCCAGGTCAGCCCGGCCGGCCAGGCATCGGCCCCGCCCCCGGCAGGCGGCTCGACGAAGGGGGCGGTCGGGCGGCTCCTCGGCGCGATCCTCGCAGGCGACGCCGCCACGGCCCGCCACTGGCTCGAGATCGTCCGGGGGAAGCTCGTCGGCCAGCCGGTGCTCTACGTGCCGCTGTCGCGCGGCGGGCGCCCCGACCGGATCGTCCGCGCCCGGGCCCGCGAGCGGCTCCTCGAACGGCTCGCTTCGAGTCTGCCGCGGCTCGGCCTTGTGGCCGAAACCTCCGCGGTGGTCCATCTCGCCAAGGCCCTCGAGAGCCGGCGGCCCCAGGGGGCGGCGAGTGTGAGCGAGTTTGATCGGGTGTTTGAGGCGGCGACGACGGCGCTGGCCGAGCGGATCGTCGTCAGTGCCCGTGCCCCCGGGCCCGATGGCGCGCTCCCCGCCGCCCCGGTCGTCACCGAGCGGATCCTCGACGGGCTCTCGCTCCTCGTTCCGCGCCTCCTCGACACTTGGATGACCCACGCCCGCCAGTTGCGGCTCTCGGTGCTCGAGCGCGTCCGCGATCCGCGAGCGTTTACGGCGCTGCGGGAGTTTGTCGAGACGTATGGCGCGGGGCTGTTCACGCAGCATCTCCTCTCCCCGCCGTCGCTCCGCGGCATTCTCCGCGGGGGCGTTCGCCGCTGGCTCGAGGATCTCGTCGACCGCCACGGCAACGATCTCCCCGACCGCGGCGGGCCGCCACGGCCCCGGGCGCTGATCGCCGGCTTGAGCGACGGCTCGATTCTCTTGAAGCAGGCCTCGGCGCGGATGCGGCTGGCGCTTGAGTGCATCGCGGAGAACCACGCCGAATACCGCGACTGGAACTCGACGACGACCCAATCGGATCGGGGGGAATGCCTCCACATCCTCCTCGACTTCCTCCGGCTGAAAGCCGAGTACGAGCGGATCGCCTGGACGCTGCGGCCGGTCAACATGGCCCACCGGGTCCTTGCCCGGCTGGGGGTGCCTGAGGCGGCCGAGGCGTGGCGCGGGAGGATGCGCGACGAGACGCAGGACACGGCCGCCGAGCTCATCGAGAAGCTCAAGAAACTCGAAGCGCAGTGGGGTGTGCGCCTGGCGTGCATCGCCGATCGGGTGAGCCGACCGTTCACGGCCGTCCTCGAGCACGACGAGCTCGAAGCCCTCGTCGCGCCGGCCGTCGGCGAGCTGGCAAGCGCCGTCGACGATGGGGCTGGGGCCCGGTTCGAGGCAAAGGCCGTCTCCTTCATCGGCCTGGCGGGGGGCTCTGGCGTTGAAGTTCCCGATTGGCTCGACCGCCTCGGCTCCACCGTCGATCGCGAGCTCGACGCCCTCGGCAGCGACGGCCATGCCGGCCGTCCGCTGATCTCGCTCCCTGACGCCGTCCCCTGGGTGGCGATGGCCTGGGGCGATCTCCGCCTGGCCCTCGAGCCACGGAGGCCGGAGTCTGGTTCAGCCCAGCCGGGAAAAGCTTGATCGCGAGCGGGCCGACGCCTACAAACCATCGGGAGGAACGACGTCGTGGCCACCGTGATTTTCGAAGATCGTGTCGAGGTGCCTCTGGGCTCGGTGCGCCTCGAGGACTTCCGCATCTGGGCGGCCTCGCCTGCCTTTCCGCGGTCGGGCCGCATCGACTACGTCTCTGGAACGATCGAGGTCGACATGTCGCCGGAAGACATTTTCTGCCACGGTGTCCTCAAGGCCGAGGTGGCGGCGGTCCTCCAGCGGCGCGTCAAGAAGCAGGCCACGGGCCTCCTGCTGATCGATTCGACGAGGGTCGTCTGCCCCCGCGCCGAGCTCTCGGTCGAGCCGGACGTCGTGTTTGTCTCCCGCGACGCGATCGATCGGGGGCTGGCCCGGCTCGTGCCGAAGGTCAGCGGTGAGCCGGGGCGATTTGTGGAGATCGAGGGGGCTCCTGATCTGATCGTGGAGATCGTCAGCGACACTTCCGTCGTCAAGGACACGCAGCGGTTGCCGGCGGCCTATCACGCCGGGGGGGTTCGGGAGCTGTGGCTCCTCGATGCGCGGCGGGCTCCGGTCTCGTTCGTGATCCATCGCCGTGGCGAGACGGCATTCGAGCCAGTCGGCGAGGATCGCGGCGCCCAGCGATCTGCCGTGATGGAGTGCAGCTACCGTCTCGAGAGCCGTGCCAACGATTTCGGTGGGCTCGACTTCGACCTCGTCGAGGTCTGACCTCGCCTCCCGCCGGGGGGCAACGTCCCGTCGCCCGCAGCCGGCCTCAGCTTTCGATCGAGTATGCTCCCGAGTCGGGGGCGGTCCGATCTCATTGCGTTCTCAAGCGGCGTTTCCCAGCAGTGCCTCAAGGAGTCGTGTCGATGCATTCCCCCGTTCGCCTCGCGCTTGTTCTCGTCTTCACGCTCGCGACGCTCTTCGTCGCCTCCGCCCCGGTCCATGCCGAGGACCCCGGCTTTGAGTCGCTTTTCGACGGCAAGACTTTTGCCGGCTGGGGGGGCGATTTCGACGCCACCTGGCGGATTGAGGATGGCCAGATCGTGGCCGGCTCCCCCGACTCTGCCGCGCCGCAAAACGAGTTTCTCGCCACCGCACGCGACTACGGCGATTTCGAACTCCGCCTCGAGTACAAGCTCGAGGCAACGGAGGGAGCCAATGCTGGCGTCCAGTTTCGTTCGGTGCGGATCCCCAATCACCACGAGGTGAGTGGCTATCAGGCCGACATCGGGCCGGGCTATTTTGGCGCCCTCTACGACGAGAGCCGGCGCAACAAGCTCCTCGCCGTGCCGGCCGAACGGATGGTGGCCGCGGCCCTTGCCGGCGGGATCGACGGCTGGCATTCCTACCGCATCCGCGCCGAGGGGAAACGGATCCGCCTCGAGCTCAACGGCGTCGAGACGGTCGACTGGATCGAGCCCGATGACGCGATCGCCAGGAAGGGGATGATCGCCCTCCAGATCCACGGCGGCCTCGTCGGCACGATCCGCTACCGTAACCTCCGCATCAAACCGCTCGACGCGGCGAAGTGAGCGGCGGCCTCCAGGAGTGCGAGCGAGGGCAGCCGCTCCTGGCAGCCCGTGGACGAGCTTCCGTGGCGGCCCCCCGGCGACGGGTGCTACAACGGGGCATGCCCGCTGCCCCGACACCGCCGTCCCGCTCCACCGTCGGCCATGGCCGTCCCGCCCGCCGGGGCGTCGCCGTGTGGCTCGCCGGCCCGATCGGCCTCGACGCCTGGGGGGCGATGCAAGACCGGCTCGCCTGGGATGTCTCGGAGCCGGG
>CAMCCR010000178.1 GCA_945873085.1 Candidatus Kuenenia stuttgartensis
AGGGCGCTGGGGCGCCGTGATGGCGACCTGCGCGATCCGGAGGTCGCCGAGCGTCTCCTTGCCGACGCCGACACGATCATCCATCTGGCCGCGGATGTCGGTGGGGTCGGCTACCTCCGCAGCTGTGCGGGGCGCGCGTTCCACGACAATTTCCAGCTCGGCCTCAACGTCATCCGTGCCGCCTGCCGCGGCCGGGCCCGCCGCGTCGTCCTCGCAGGCACCCCCTGTGCCTACTCCGGCTCGGCCACGCTCCCCCTCCGGGAAGCGGCGCTGTTTGAAGGGGTGCCCTCGGGCGACACGGGGAGCTACGGCTACGCGAAGCTCGCCTCGTCGATCGCCGCCGACGCGATCTGCGGGATGGCAGGTCGCGATACGGTCACGGTCATCCCCTCGAATCTCTACGGCCCCGGCGACACCTTCGACACCGACCGCGGGCATGTCGTGGCGGCGCTGGTCCGCAAGGCGCTCCTTGCCGTCGAGCGCGGGCAATCGACCTTCGAGGTCTGGGGGGATGGCTCGGCGACCCGCGACTTCGTCTATGTCGGTGACGTGGCGGAGGGGATCGCCACGATCGCCCTCGAAGCTCGCCCCTTCGGCGGAGAATCGTTCAACCTCGGCTCGGGCCGCGAGACCTCGATCGGCGAGATCGCCGAAGCGGTGGCCCGCGCGGCTGGCCCCGGGCTCCGCCCACGGTTCCTCGCCGATAAGCCGGTCGGGTACACCCGCCGGGTGATGTCGGTGGAGCGTGCGGCCGAGGCGGTCGGCTACCGGGCCGCGACAACGCTCGCCGATGGCCTGGCCCGCACCGTCGACTGGCTCCGCTCCACCGGCCGCGTCGTCGCCTGGCTCGAGGACGAGCGGAAAACGCCGACGGTCCCGTTGGCTCCTCGCCGCGACCCGGTCGGCGACGAAACCTCCAGCACCCGCGCCGCCTAACACGCCCTTTCCCATCCACGTCGCCGCCCCTTCGAGGAGATTCACCATGTCGACCGTCATGCTTCCGGAGTCGACCACGCCTTCCGTCATCGACGCCCCGCCGCCGCTTTCCGGTTCGGATGCCCGCAGGGCCTTCGTGATGAGCCATCTTCCCTCCCACCTCTGTGGGTTGGAGATCGCCCCGTATTTCAACCCGATGGTCGACCGTGCGAAGTACGACGTCTTCTACGTCGACTGCATCGACAACGACGAGATTCGGCGGAAGGCCTCTGAAAACCCCGGTGCGACAGGCCGGGATGTGCCTCACATCGATGCGGTGTGGGTTCCGGGGAAGCGTCTCTCCAAGTGCGTGGGAGGGCGGAAGTTCGCCTACGCCGTGGCCTCGCATGTCATGGAGCACGTTCCCAATCCGCTGGGGTGGCTCAACGAGATCCTCGAGTGCGTCGAAGTGGGGGGCCGAGTGGCGATCATGCTGCCGATGCGCACCCAGTCGATGGATTACTACCGGCAAAACACCACCTTCGGGCAGGTGGTCGGTTGGTCGATCGAGAAGCCCGCGTTGCCGACGCCGACGCAAGTGATGGATTTCCTCTCGCAGTCGTTCTTCCACCGCGGCGAGCCGCTCGTGGAGGGGGAGATGCCCAGCTTTGAAGAGATCCATCGGCACTACACCGACAAAGACGCCTTGAACTACGCGAACTTCGTCTGGAACGAGAAGCACTACCTCGATGTCCATTGCTCGACGTGGACGCCGGAGTCGTTCAAGGAGATCTTCAGTCGGCTCCACAACGTCGGACTTCTCCACTGCGACGTCATCGGTCCGTTCACTGGATTCCCCGGCGCCACCACGGCCGAGTTCCTCGCCTTCCTCGAGAAGCAGGCCTGATCGGCCGTCCGGCGGAGCCCGGCGGAAACAAAAAAACCGGGGCGTCCATGATGGACGCCCCGGCTCTTTTTTCAGTCCGCTCGTCGAAGAGCGGCAGGCATGTCGGCCGTTGGCCGATCAATACATGTCGTAGTCGCCGCCGTGGCCGCCGGACCCGGCCTTCGCCTTGTGGTCCTTCGGCTTCTCCGCAATCAGCGCGTCGCTGGTGAGGAGGAGCGTCGAGACGCTCGTGGCATTCTGGAGGGCGGTCCGCGTCACCTTCGTCGGGTCGATGACGCCGGCCTTGACCAGATCCTCGTACTCGTTGGTGGCGGCGTTGTAACCGAAGTTGCCGCTCCCGGAGAGCACCTTCTCACAGACGATCGAGCCGTCCTGGCCGGCATTCGAGGAGATCATCGTCACCGGAGCCCGGCAGGCCCGAACGACGATGTTGAAGCCGACCGTCTCGTCCTGGGAGAGCCCCTTCGGCTTCACCTGGGAGCTGGCCCGGAGCAGCGCGACACCACCACCGGGGAGGATTCCCTCGGCAACGGCGGCCCGAGTGGCGTGGAGGGCATCCTCGACGCGGGCCTTCTTCTCCTTCATCTCGCTCTCGGTGGCCGCACCGACGTTGAGCTTGGCGACGCCACCGGAGAGCTTGGCGAGACGCTCCTCGAGCTTCTCGCGGTCGTAGTCGCTCGTGGCGGCGTCGATCTCGCGGCGGATCTGCTCGATCCGGGCCTTGATCTCGCTCGTTTTGCCGGCCCCTTCGATGATCGTCGTGTTGTCCTTGTCGATGATCACCTTCTTGGCCCGGCCGAGCTCGGCGAGCCCGAGGCCGTCGAGTTTCATGCCGAGGTTCTCGAAGACGGCCGTGGCGCCGGTGAGGATCGCGATGTCCTCCATCATCGCCTTGCGGCGATCACCGTAGCCCGGAGCCTTGACGGCACAGACCTGGAAGGTGCCGCGGAGGCGGTTGATGACGAGCGTGGCGAGGGCCTCGCCGTCGACCTCCTCGGAGACGATCAGCAGCGGCTTGCCGGCGTTCACGACGGCCTCGAGGAGCGGGACGATGTCCTTGACGCTCGAGATCTTCTTCTCGAAGACGAGGATGTAGCAGTCGTCGAGGACGCACTGCATCTGCTGCGAGTTGGTGACGAAGTAGGGAGAGAGGTAGCCGCGGTCGAACTGCATCCCCTCGACGAACTCGATCTCGGTCTTGAGGCTCTTCCCCTCGTCGACCGTGATCACGCCGTCCTTGCCGACCTTGTCCATCGCCTCGGCGAGTTGCAGTCCGATTTCCATGTCGTTGTTGGCGGCGATGGCAGCGACTTGGGCCATCTCCTTCTTCCCCTTCACGGGGATCGACATCTCCTTGAGCTTCGCGGAGATCTCCTCCACGGCCCTCTCGATGCCGGCCTTCAGCGCGACCGGGTTGACCCCCGACACGACAGCCCGGAGGCCTTCGTTGAAGACGGCCTCGGCGAGGACGGTGGCGGTCGTCGTGCCGTCACCGGCGACGTCGCTGGTCTTGCTGGCGACCTCGCGGACCATCCGCGCGCCCATGTTCTCGTAGACATCCTCGAGGTCGATTTCCTTGGCGACGGTGACGCCGTCCTTGGTCACGGTCGGGGAGCCGAAGCTCTTCTGGAGGATGACGTTGCGCCCCTTCGGGCCGAGCGTCACCTTGACCGCACGGGCGAGCTTGGCGACACCGCGCCGCATCGCCTCACGGGCTTCCTGATCGAAGGCCATCATCTTTGCCATGGGTCCACTGCTCCTGTCGCTGGGTTGGGTCTTGGAAGGTTTGGGTTGGATGGTTTATTCGGTCGCGAGCCGGACGGATCTCCCCGTCAGCCGGGGCCGAACGTCAGGCACGTAGGTCAGAGGAGAGTCGATCAGGGGAGAACGGCGAGGATGTCGTCCTCGCGCATCAGCAGCAGTTCGTCGTCCCCCACCTTGAAGGGCTCGCCGGCGTAGCTCGTGAACACGACCCGGTCGCCCGGCTTCACCTGGAGCGGCTGGCGGGTTCCCTTGTCGGTCAGCTTCCCCTCGCCGACGCTGACGACAACGCCGCGGGCCGGCTTGTCCTTCGCGGAATCGGGCAGGAGGATGCCGCCGGCGGTCTTCTGGCCACTCTCCTCGCGCTGCACGACCACGCGGTCGCCGAGGGGGATGAGGTGCGGCTTCTTCTTGGCAGACTTCGTCGCGCTGGCGGACATCGTCGGGATCCTCGTGGGTGAGGGGGAATCGGAAAGAGCGGATTTCGGTTCGGTGTGGGCCGCGGGGCTCACCACCTCTGGCTAGAAACACCCGTCAGGGGCGGCCGCGGCCGGGAACACCCCCGAGGGGGGCTTCCAGGCTCGAGGACCGGTCGGGACTGCCGACCGGGACATCCGTGAAACCCGCGACCCTACCTGCAAGCAATCGGCGCGCCAAACGAGCGACAGGAGGGACGAGCATCGGTTCGGTGCCATTTTTCTGCTCTTTTTATCCCCATCGACGCCCCATGTCTCAACCGGCCACTCGCTGCCACTTTGGCAGCGGAGCCGAGGGTGACGGGGATTTGCCCCCGGCGGCGAGCGGGGCCGTGGCGGGTGTTCTAACGCGTGTTCTAACGCGTGTTCTGGCGCGTGTTCTTCGCAGCCCAGCGACAGAGTTGGATCGCCGGGCGGAGCGATGGCAAACCGACTGCCGAAAGGCTACGCTCTCCCTGCGGAACGGAGGCGATCAGCTTCCGTCAGCGGCTGGGAAGCCCCGCGGGCTTCGACGCCAGGATTTTGCAACCTTCCGAGGTTTTCGTCTGCATGCCCACGCATCAAAGGATCGACGTGTCGAAGGTCGGCGACGTGACGGTCGTCCGGTTCAACGACCGCAAGATCCTCGACGAGGCCAAGATCATCGAGTTTGGCACGGAGCTTTTCGGGCTTGTCGACCTCGACAACCGCAAGAGCATCCTCCTCAACTTCGACGGCGTCGAGTTCCTCTCGAGTGCGGCGCTTGGCAAGCTGATCACGCTCGACCGGAAGGTGAAATCGCACAAAGGCCGGCTCAAGATGAGCAACATCCGGCGCGAGATCTATGATGTGTTTCAGGTCACGAAGCTGAACAAAGTTTTCGACATCCATGACGGGGAGGCGGAGGCTATCTCCGCGTTCTGAAGCATTTTCGGCATCCCGCCCCGTCGGGATCGCGTGGTTCCGGCTTTTTTCCCGGCGGATCGGCGTCCGGTTGGAACGACCAGATGGCACAAAACTCTTCTGTCCACGCCGCCAATCCCTCACCGGACGACGTCGGTGCGTGGCGGCTTGCCGTCCACCTCCCCAGTGAGCGTGGGGCGAGCCGAATCGTGACCGAGGGGCTCCTCGAGCAACTCGGGGTTCATGGCTGGGAATCGTCGGATGTCTTCAGCATCCATCTCGCGGCTGAGGAGGCGATCGTCAACGCGATCGTCCATGGCAACAAGCTCGACCCGCACAAGCAGGTCTATGTCGAGTGCCTGGTGTCGCCGGAGCTCGTGCGGGTGGAGATCACCGACGAGGGGGCCGGTTTCGATCCCGCCCAGGTTCCCGACTGCACGTCCGACGAGCGCCTTGACGTCCCCAGTGGCCGGGGGGTGATGCTGATGCGGACATTCATGACCCGCATCGAATACAACGAGAAGGGGAATCGGGTGCTGATGGAGAAGCGGAAGGGGTGACGGGGGCATCCCCGATCCCAGACTGATCCCAGCCCGATTCGATCCCTTTTCCCCCCGACTGCCAGCCTGTCCGCACGGGCTTTTTTCCCCCCGATTCATCGGGTATTCTTCAGGGCCCGTGGTGAGTAGTCACCGACGGGAGCCGTTTCCTACGGTTCAACGCATTCCCCGATAGCTCAACGGTAGAGCGGCCGGCTGTTAACCGGTAGGTTGTAGGTTCGAATCCTACTCGGGGAGCTAAGCCACTCTCATAAGAGTTGGCACGATGAGGCAGGCAGGTGAAAAACCGCCTGCCTCTCGGCGTTTCTGGGGTGCTTTCGGAGGCAGGCTTCTTTTCCCGTGCCGAACCACTTCTGCGTGAGCAAGACGCACAAGCGGCTTGCCGAAGAAGTCTTCAACGAGGTCTTCCGTTTCATCCTCTGCGACCGTGCATCCCGGCAATGCTCCCGACCGCAGACGATCATCGATGCGGCAGTGAACGTGGAGCAGGCAGGAGTGGAGAACGAACTGCAGGAATGCAGATCACGTTGGATTGACCACGAGGAATCAGTCACGTCCCGGTGGCAACTGGAACCGTCCCGCCACCACGCCCTCGACGGTGAGATCCTCGTCGAGCGACTCCCAACGCAGCGCTGTGCCACCGACCTCCAGCCGAACCTCGGCCAACTGGGGTTCACTGGCCTCTTGCAGACGGCGGAACCGATTCGCAGGGAATCCCACGATCCGCTGGTCCGTCAACTCGACAAAGACCATCCGCCCCTCAGTCCACGCTCTCGTCGCTACGGTTTCGGTTTCCTGGTGGGTGATGCTCATCGTATTTCTCCAACAAGAGATCGACGTGTTCAAAGACCAGTCGCTCGA
>CAMCCR010000179.1 GCA_945873085.1 Candidatus Kuenenia stuttgartensis
GCTACCAAACCAACTTGATGATCTACGGCCCCGGCGGCTACAAATTCACCGACTACCTCCGCTTCGGCGGCCCGCTCAACATCCTCGTGATGATCCTCACGGTGATCCTCGCGCCGCTCCTGTGGCCCTTCTGAAGCCCGCCCGCCGTCCACCGGGAGTCGCCTGCGCATGCGCCCTCTTTCCCTCCGCTTCCTCCGCCGGCTCGTCGTCGCGGCCACGCTCGTCGCCTCCCTCGTCGCGCCGGCTCGATCGATTGCACAGCCTCCCGCCGCCCCGGCAAAGCCGGCCGACACGAGGCTCCCCACCAATCCGGCCGACTATATTCCCCAAGTCATCCTTCCGCTGCTCCACACCCCTCAGGTGCAAGCAGAGATCGGCATCGAGGGGGCCAAACTCGCTCAGCTCGAGCAACTCTTCGCCCAGGTCGACGGCGACTGGTGGCGGGCCCGCAATCTTCCACCCGTTCAGCAACGCGCCGCGATCACGAAGGTTGAGAAGGTGGTGAAGACCTGGCTCACCGAATCTCTGCCGCGCGAGAAGCTCCTGCGCCTCGCCGACCTCGAGCGGCGGGCCCAGGGGGGGCGCGTGCTCCTCCGGGAAGATGTCGCCGAGGTGGTCGGCCTTGAACCCGCCCAATCGGAAAAACTCCTCGCCGCCGCCCGCGCTACCGAATCGGCAGCCGCAGCGCTCGGGAGGGTGTTTCAGTCGGGGGGCGGTCAAGGTGATCTCGAGAAGGCGGCCCTCCTTGCGGCACGCGAAAGGGAGCTCAAGCTCCCCGGCGATCTGCTCTCGGAGGAGCAGCAGAAGGAATGGCGACGGATCGTCGGGTCCCCGTTCGACACGGTCACCCTCGACCGCATCTATCCGATGGCGACGGAACTGGCGCCTTCAGACACCTGGATCAATTCCGAGCCCCTCTCGCTTGCCGCTCTCCGCGGCAAGGTCGTGATCCTTCACTTCTACGCCTTCGAGTGTGTCAACTGCCAGCGAAATCTCCCGATCTACGCCGAATGGCACCGGGCCTTCGCCGACAAGGGGGTCGTGGTGATCGGTGTCCAGACCCCGGAGACCGAGGCCGAGAAGGATTCAGGCAAAGTGATTGCCGCAGCCAAGGAAGCGGGGATCGACTATCCGGTGGTCTTTGACGGCGACTCGGCCACCTGGAAGGCGTGGGGCAACACGATGTGGCCCACGGTCTATGTCATCGATCAGCAGGGTTATCTGCGGGTCTGGTGGCAGGGGGAGTTGAACTGGCAGGGGGCGAAGGGAGATGAGGTGATCAGCACGGCGGTGGAGAAACTCCTCGCCGGCAAGGCCGACGCGGAGCCCGCGGCCGCCACCCAGCGTTACCCCGGCCCGGCAACGCCGTGAGCCCAGCGACAAGCTGTTTCTTGGAAACGACTTGCGCTTCGCAGCCCGGTTGCTCGCCGCGGCTTCCTGCGGTGCTATAATTCGGGGTGGTTTTCGGGAGGGCACGAGCGTCCGCGCTTTGGCGCCGCAAGAATCTGCAAGGGAAACACCATGACCCCGTTCCACCGTTTGGGTCGCACGACCTTCGCCTGCCTGGGCTTGCTTGCGCTTTCGGCCCCCGCCCGCGGCGATGAGGCGGCCCCCGCGGCCGCTCCGCACCTCTCCTACAACAGAGACGTCCGGCCGCTCCTCGTCGAGCACTGCTTCTCCTGCCACGGGGCCGACAGCGGCTCCCGCAAGGCCGGCCTGCGGCTCGACCAGCGTGACGCGGCGATCGAGTTCGGCGCCTTGGTCCCGGGCGACCCCGATTCCACCACCTTCCTCGACCGCGTCTACTCCGATGATCCCGAGGAGGTGATGCCCCCGCCGGCCTCGAAGAAGCCGCTCAACGAAGAGCAAAAGGCAATCCTCACCCGGTGGGTGAAGGAAGGGGCGGAGTACGAGCCCCACTGGTCGTTCATCGCGCCGAAGCGGCAGGAGCCACCGGCGGTGACTCAGGAGGCTTGGGTCCGCAATCCGATCGACCGCTTCGTCCTGAAGCGTCTCGAAGCCGAAGGGCTGGCTCCCGCCCCCGAGGCCGACCGGCGCACGCTCGCCCGCCGCGTTGCCCTCGATCTCACCGGGCTGCCGCCGGAGCCGGCCCTCGTCGAGGCGTTTGTCGCCGACCGCTCTCCCGATGCCTATGAGCAGCTTGTCGATCGGCTCCTCTCGAGCCTCGATTGGGGCGAGCACCGCGGCCGCTACTGGCTCGACTACGCCCGTTACGGCGACACCAACGGCATCCACATCGACAACTTCCGCGAGCTGTGGGCTTACCGGCAGTGGGTTGCCAACGCGTTCAACCGCAACATGCCGTTTGACGAGTTCACGATTCTCCAACTCGCCGGCGATCTGGTGAACGCAGAGACCCCGTCGCTGCCTCGCGAGACGCAACTCGACAACCAGATCGCCAGCGGCTTCAACCGCTGCAACATCACGACGAGCGAAGGGGGTGCGATCGACGAGGAATACCGCGTCATCTACTGCCGCGACCGGACCGAGACGACCTCTGCGGTGTGGATGGGGCTGACGACCGGCTGCGCCGTCTGCCACAACCACAAGTTCGATCCGTTCTCCCAGAAGGAGTTCTACGAGCTGTCGGCGTTCTTCAACAACACGACGCAGCCGGCGATGGACGGCAACGTCCACGACACGCCGCCGATCGTGCCGGTGCCGAAGCCGGACGATCTTCCCCGCTTCACGCAACTCGAGCAGGAACTCCCCGCGGCGCGGGCCGCCGTCGAGGCGCGGAAGGGATCGGCCCGGCCGGAGTTCGATACCTGGATCACTGCGGCCACGGTCGACACCGTTCGCACATTACTTCCCCAAGACGCTCCTGTGGCGGAGCTGGCGCTCTCCGAAGGGCAGGGGAGCGTCACGAAGGTGAAGCTCGCCGGCGCCGATAGCGACCTCGCCCTCACCCCCGAGACGACCTGGCAGGCCGGGCCCCCCGGCTCCCAGGGGCTCCTCCTCAACGGCAAGGCAGCCGAGCTGCCGAGCCTCGGCGACTTCGAACAGGACCAGGGCTTCAGCCTCTCCTTCTGGATCCGCCCGCCGGCCAATGACACCGCCTATGCCGTCGTCGCCCGGATGGACGTCGCCAACGCCCACCGCGGCTGGGATGCTTGGATCCAGGGCCGCCGCCTCGGCATGCACATGATCCATGCCTGGCCTGACGACGCGATGAAGGTTGCGGCCAAGGATCAGCTCCCCGCCGATGCCTGGACGCAGGTCGCGATCACCTATGACGGCTCGGGCCGCCCCGAGGGGATCAAGGTCTTCTACAACGGCAAGCTCCAGGGACTGAACATCGAGACGAACGCCTTCAAGAAGAACACGATCAGGAACCAGGTGCCGTTCACGATCGGCAGCCGGTCTCCCGGCACCCCGGCCCACGCCTGCGGCTTGGCGGGGCTTTCCGTGTGGGGCCGGACGCTTGCCGACGGCGAGATCGATGGGCTCACTCGAGGCCAGGCGCTTGCCGACATCGTCCGCCTCGATCCCGCCGCCCGCCCCGCCGCGGCCGGCCCGCTCTATGACTGGTGGCTTGCCACAGCCGACGAGCCCTTCAAGGCCGCCACGGCCAAGTCCGCGGCCCTCGACGCCGAGCAGGCGGAGATCCGCCGCCGCGGGACGGTGGCCCATGTCATGAACGAAAAGCCGGAGATGGCGAAGGCCTTCGTGCTCGCCCGCGGCGAGTACGACAAGCGTTTGGACGAGGTCCAGCCCAACACCCCCGCCGTCCTCCCCGGCTTCCCGGAGGGGGCGCCGCGCAACCGCCTCGGCCTCGCCCGCTGGCTGCTGCTGGCCGATCATCCCCTCACCAGCCGGACGACGGTCAACCGCTTCTGGCAGGAAGTCTTTGGCACGGGGCTTGTCCGCTCGAGCGCCGACTTCGGTGTCTCGGGTGAGGTCCCCAGCCATCCCGAGTTGCTCGACTGGCTGGCGGTGGAGTTTCGTGAGACGGGCTGGAACGTGAAGCGGCTCTTCAAGCTCATGGTGACCAGTGCCGCCTACCGGCAGTCAGCCGTCACGACCCCTGAGAAGCTCGTCAAGGACAACGCCAACCGGCTCCTCTCGCGCGGTCCTCGCTTCCGCATGGATGCCGAGATGGTGCGCGATTATGCCCTCGCCGCCAGCGGCCTTCTTGTCCGTCAGATCGGAGGCCCGAGCGTAAAGCCCTACCAGCCCGACGGCGTCTGGGAGGCGGTCTCGATGGGGGGCAACACGAGCAGCTACAAGCGTGACTCTGGAGAGAATCTCTACCGCAAGAGCATGTACTGGTTCTGGAAGCGGACGGCGCCGCCGGCGTCGATGGAGATCTTCAACGCCCCGTCGCGCGAGACCTGCACGATCCGCCGCGAGCGCACCAACACCCCGCTCCAGGCGCTCGTCACGCTCAACGACCCGCAGTTTGTCGAGTCGGCCCGGGCCCTTGCCGACCGGGCCTGGGAGATCGGCGGTCAGACCGACGACTCGCGGATCGACTTCCTCGCCCGCAGGCTCGTTGCCCGGCCGCTTTCGCCCCAGGAGTTGCCGATCGTCAAGCAGTCGCTCGCCGACCTCCAAGCCTACTACGGCGCCCATCCGGAAGAGGCGAAGCAACTGATCACGGTCGGTGACTCGAAGCCCCGTCTTGCCGACCCGGCCCAACTCGCGGCCTGGACGATGCTCACCAACGAACTGATGAACCTCGACGAAGTCCTCTGCAAATAAACGAACCCGTTGCCGCTCGCGGAATCTTCTCAAGGTTCCTGAGAACGGTTCCTGAGAAGGGTTCCGTTCGATCCTCAATCGCCTCCCGTTGGCCCGTAGGAGTCTCTCCATGAACCCGCTTCCTTCCGACCTGACGGCGCTTGGACAAAATCTCACGCGCCGCCGGTTCTTCGAGCGCGGGAGCCATCTCCTCGGCGGGGCGGCGCTCGCCTCCCTGATGGGGGAGAGCCTGGCCCGTGGCGATGGCGGCGGGGCGGCAATTGTGGGGAATGACGGCGTGGCGAGGGTGCCTGGCGCCCACGGCCCCCACTTCGCGCCGAAGGCGAAGAACGTCATCTATCTGCACATGGTCGGCGGGCCGCCGCAGATGGACCTCTACGACTACAAGCCGCTCATGAACGACTGGTTCGACAAGGATCTCCCCGAGAGCATCCGCAACGGCCAGCGGCTCACGACGATGACCTCGGGGCAGACCCGCTTCCCGATCGCGCCGTCGAAGTTCAAGTTTTCCCAGCATGGCAAGAGTGGGATGTGGGTCAGCGAACTGCTTCCCCACACGGCGAGCATGGCCGACGAGATGTGCTTCATTCGCAGCATGAACACCGAGGCGATCAACCACGAGCCGGCGATCACCTACATGCAGACCGGCAACCAGCTCCACGGCCGCCCCTGCCTGGGATCGTGGGCCAGCTACGGCCTCGGCTCGCTCAATCAAGATCTCCCCACGTTCGTCGTTCTCGTTGCCAAGCCGACGAACACCGAGCAAGTGCAAGCGATCGGGGCCCGGCTCTGGTCGAGCGGCTATCTCCCCGGTGAATACGCCGGCGTCAGCTTCCGCTCCGCTGGCGACCCGATCCTCTACATCAACAATCCCTCCGGCGTCCCTTCCGAAGTGCGCCGCAAGACGCTCGACGGCCTTCAGGCGCTCAACCAGCGGACGCTCGAGCAGATCGGCGATCCGGAGACGCGGACCCGCATCGCGCAGTACGAGATGGCCTTCCGAATGCAGTCGAGCGTGCCCGATCTGACGAATCTCGCCTCCGAGCCGGAGAGCACCTTTGGCCTTTACGGCGAGGAAGCGAAGAAGCCGGGATCGTTTGCCAACAGCGTGCTGATGGCGCGGCGCATGGTGGAGCGCGGTGTCCGCTTCGTGCAGATCTATCTCAACAACTGGGACACCCACGCCAACGTCTCCGGCCGGCTGCCGATGCAGTGCAAGGACATCGACCAGGCTTGCTGGGGCCTCGTCCAGGATCTGAAGAGCCGCGGCCTCCTCGACTCGACGCTCATTATCTGGGGCGGTGAGTTTGGGCGGACGATCTATTCCCAAGGGGGCGTGTCGCGCGAGAATTACGGCCGCGACCACCATCCGCGCTGCTTCACGATGTGGATGGCCGGCGGCGGTTCCCGGGGCGGCCAGGCCTACGGCGAGACCGACGACTTCTCCTACAACATCGTCAAGGATCCGGTTCACATCCGCGACTTCCATGCGACGGTGCTGCAGTTGCTCGGCTTCGACCACGAGCGCTTCACCTACCGCCACCTCGGCCTCGACTTCAAGCTCACCGGCGTCGACCACGCCCG